>PLAI01000249.1 GCA_003134075.1 Methylocystaceae bacterium
TGCCTTAAACCACTCGGCCACCCTTCCATGGCGATCATGCGATATATCACCTTCGCCATTCGCGCCAGAGCCGAAGTTTACGGCAGCGACGTCAACCGATAGAAGTTTGCTCCCATGCCGCTTTACTTCGCCTATGGAGCCAATATGGACTTAGCCGGCATGGCCGAGCGTTGTCCGCTCTCGCGCCCGCTCGGGCGCGGGCGCCTCCCGCGGCATCGCATTCTTGTCATGGCCGAAGGCTTCGCCAGCATCGCCCCCGAACCGCGCGAAAACGTGCATGGCGTGCTGTGGGATCTCGCCCTTCGCGACGTTCGCGCGCTCGACCAATTCGAGGATGTTTCGCGCGGACTCTATAAAAAGGTTCAGCTGCCGGTGCTGCGCGAGCCGTTCGGCTCGGCGCGCGCGCTCGTCTATGTCGGTCATTGGACAAGGCCCGGCGCGCCGGCTCCCGAATATCTCGCCGGCGTGATCGCCGCCGCCCGCCATTGGGCCCTACCCGCCGCCTATGTCGCTTTTCTCGAAAACCTTGGCCGCGCCGCGCGCGAGGGAGACGTAAAATCATGACACCGAATGTTCCCCTCGTCCACACGATCGAGGCGCTGCGCGCGCGCNNGCGCGCATCGCCGCCTGGCGCGCGAATGGCGAGCGTATCGGGCTTGTCCCGACGATGGGCGCCTTGCACGCGGGGCATCTTTCGCTCGTCGAGGCGGCGCGGCGCGACGCCCCGCGGGTCGTCGTCACCGTCTTCGTCAATCCGGCGCAATTTGGTCCTAGCGAGGATTTCACCAAATATCCGCGCACGCTGCCGGCCGACCTCGAAAAGCTCGAAAGCGCGGCGGCGGATTTGTGCTTCGCGCCGGCCGTCGAGGAGATGTATCCGCATGGCTTCGCGACCCGCATCGAGATGGACGGGCCCGCGCGGGCCGATCTCGAAGACCGCTTCCGTCCAACGCATTTTTCCGGCGTCGCCACGGTGGTCGCCAAGCTGCTGAACCAAGCCGGCGCCGATGTCGCTTTATTCGGCGAGAAGGACTATCAGCAACTTCTAGTCATCCGCCAGCTAGCGCGCGATCTCGACATTGCGACGCGAATACTCTCCGCGCCGACTTTGCGCGAGACGGATGGTCTCGCCATGTCCTCGCGCAACGTCTACCTCTCCGCCGCGGAGCGCCGAGCGGCGCCGGCGCTGTTTCTGGCGATGCAAGAGGCCGCCCGGCGCATCGCCGCGGGCGAAGCAATCGAGCCTTGCCTCGAAATCGCGCGGAAAAGCGTCGGCGAAGCGGGGTTCGTGATCGATTATCTGGAAGCGCGGCAGGCCGAGACGCTAGTGCGCGTCGCTCGCCGGCGCGATGGACCGATCAGGCTGCTGGCGGCGGCGCGGCTCGGCGCGACGCGGCTTATCGACAATCTGGCGGTGTGAGCGGGACCATTCGCGTCATTTCGATGAGGACGCCACCGTGCGCGCCCGGGCCCAACTGCGGTAAGCGCCGGGCGTCATGCCGGAATAGCGGTGAAAGGCGCGGCGAAAGCTGGTTTCGTCGGAATAGCCGGAACTCGCCGCCAATTGCTTGATCGATTGCGCGGTGGTTTCGAGCAGCATGCGCGTGGTCTCGAAGCGCACGCGATCGATGAAGCCCTTCGGCGTCTCGCCCGAAGCCTCCTTCAAGCGCCGATGCAGCGTGCGCTCCGAGGCGCCAAGCGCCTGCGCGAGGTGCTGCGCGGAAAGCGGCGTGTCTCCGGCGTCGCGCACGATGCGCTCGGCTTCCAGCAGAAAGGGGTTGGACGCCGCCAGATGGCCCTGCGGCACATAGACGGTTTGCGTCGTCGGAACCGTATCGACGACCGTGAAATCGGCGGCGGTTTTCGCCGCCGCGGCGCCGCAAAGTTTGCGGATCACATGCAGCGAAAGGTCGATCCACGACAGCGGCCCGCCGGCGGTCACGATGCGCCCATCCTCGATCAACGAGGCGCCCCAGGCCGCGTCGGCGCGCGGGTAGCGGTTCTTCAATTCGTCATGCCGCCACCAAGTCGTCGTGCAGCGCCTTCCATCGAGCAGCCCCGCCTCGCCCAGCAGGAACACACCGTTGCACGAGCCGCAGATAATCGCTCCGCGTGCATGTTGTTGTCTGATCCAGGCGGCCGCCGCGCCGATCGCCGGCGTCGCGGGAAAGGAATGGCCGAGTTCGCAGAAATAGCCGGGAACGAGGATCGCGGCGCATTCGCCGATCTCGTCGAAACTCGCGTCAACATCCAGCCGCCGGCCGGTGCCGTCTTCAATGAGGCAACCATCAAAGCTCACGGTCGACACGCTGTAAGGTTCAGGCTGACCGCGCTTTGAGATCATCTTGCGGGCCAGGGTCAACATATCCACCGGCCCAAGCACGCTCGAACCCAAACAACCATCGAAGGCGAGAACGGCGATTTGCATATGGCGTTCCTCCAAAGCGCGTCTTTACGACTGGCGCCCGCGTAGGACGCAACTGCCGTGGCGAATTTTGAATGTAACTTGGCATCCCCGCTGTCCAAGTTTGCAATAATATTGGCAAACCCGCCATGCTGCAAGAGGGTTCGGCGAGGTTTAGCATGTAGCGAATGGGCGGACTCGTTTTCGTCCGGACTTGATGGAGGAAAAGACATGAGTTCAACAACAGACACAGCCGTAGGCGCGGCTGCTGGTACAGATAGGGTAGTCGATCTGCGAGGCATGTGGATCGGACTGATCGTGCTGAACATCTTCTATCTGATCGTTCGCGTCTACGAGCAGGTTTACGGATGGCGCGCCGGTCTCGACTCGTTCGCGCCGGAATTCCAGACATACTGGCTGAGCATTTTATGGTCGGAGATCCCGCTGGAGTTGATCTCGGGCATCGGCTTGGCCGGCTATCTTTGGAAAACGCGCACACGCGACATGTCGACGGTGACGCCGCGCGAGGAGATGCGTCGTATCGTCGTTGAAGTGCAATGGCTGGTCGTCTACGGCATCGCCATTTACTGGGGCGCCTCGTTCTTCACGGAACAGGACGGCACCTGGCACATGACGGTGATTCGCGACACGGACTTCACGCCGTCGCACATCATCGAGTTCTATATGAGCTACCCGATCTACTCGATCATCGCGGTCGGCGGCTTCTTCTACGCGAAAACACGGCTTCCGTATTTCGCGAAGGGGTATTCGCTGGCATATCTGATCGTGGCGATTGGTCCGTTCATGATCATCCCGAACGTCGGCCTGAATGAATGGGGCCACACCTTCTGGTTCATGGAAGAACTGTTCGTCGCTCCGCTGCATTGGGGCTTCGTGTTCTTCGGCTGGATGGCGCTCGGCGTGTTCGGCGTCGTGCTGCAACTCCTGATGAACATCCAGCGGCTGATCGGCAAGGAAGGCGTGGCGCTTCTGACCTAGCGCTTGCGACCCGGCGGACGCGATAAGCGCCCGCTAAGCGCCCGCCGGCTTAGATCATGCTTATATCCCCCTCTGTCCTCCAAGGGACGCCCGCTCCTGATCACTTCAGGGGCGGGCTTGTTTTATTCCCTCATGACGACCGGCCCCGCGCGGCGGGTTTGAGTCTCCGGCTGGACTCACCTTGGCCGCGAGATTTGCGGGTCATCATGTCCTCCGGCCCAAGCACCCCGGAGCCAAGACAAAACCGTCGAAGCCAAGAACGGCGTCTCCACGAGGCGCTTCGTCACTCCGCGTCATATGCCGCGGGCGGCTCCGAGGATGCGCTATTGGGGTGGCGAGTTTAGTATGTATCTTGGTATACTCGCTGTCTGATTCAGCATCAATAATGTCAAATCCGCCATGCTGCAAGAGAGTCTGGCGCGGTCCAGATTGCGCCGGACGGATGAGACTCGTCCTTGTCCGGATGTCATGGAGGAAAAAATATGAGCTTAGCAACAGACACCGCCGCCAGAACGGATAGAGGCGCCGCAGCGGTCGGCGACGACGTCATCGTTGACTTGAAACCGATGTGGATCGGACTCGCCGTTCTCAACGTGTTCTATCTGATCGTGCGCGTCTATGAACAGATCTACGGCTGGCGCGCGGGGCTCGACTCCTTCGCGCCGGAGTTCCAGACCTATTGGCTCAGCATCCTGTGGACCGAAATTCCGCTGGAGCTGGTCTCGGGCATCGCCTTGGCGGGCTATCTGTGGAAAACTCGCATTCGCGACATGTCGACCGTGACGCCGCGTCAGGAGATGCGCGCCATCGTCGACAACGCCAAATGGCTGACGGCCTATGCGGTCGCCATCTATTGGGGCGCGAGCTTCTTCACGGAGCAAGACGGCACCTGGCACATGACGGTGATTCGCGACACGGACTTCACGCCGTCGCATATCATCGAGTTCTATATGAGCTACCCGATTTACTCGATCATCGCGGTCGGCTGCTTCTTCCACGCGAAGACGCGCATCCCCTATTTCTCGAAGGGGTATTCGCTGGCCTACCTGATCGTGGCGATTGGTCCGTTCATGATCATTCCGAACGTCGGCCTGAACGAGTGGGGCCACACCTTCTGGTTCATGGAAGAACTGTTCGTCGCTCCGTTGCACTGGGGCTTCGTGTTCTTCGGCTGGATGGCGCTCGGCGTGTTCGGCGTCGTGCTGCAACTGCTGCTGAATATCCACCGGCTGCTCGGTAAGGAAGGCG
The DNA here is from genome assembly GCA_003134075.1 of Methylocystaceae bacterium. GTDB lineage: Bacteria > Pseudomonadota > Alphaproteobacteria > Rhizobiales > Beijerinckiaceae > Methylocystis. Next base: position 4,652 of record PLAI01000249.1, read on the forward strand.
TCGCGCTCTTGACCTAACCGCTCGATACCGGCCGACGCGACAAGCGCCCGCAACCGCGCCCGCCGGCCAGGATCATGCTTAAATCCCCCAGAACTAGATGCTCCCAAGAACGCCCGCTCCTGATTTCGTCGGGAGCGAGCTGTTTTTATCCCTTCACGATGACCGGCCCCGCGCGGCGCGTTTGCGTCTCAAGCAGCGTTTTCACCTTGGCCGCGAGATTGAGATAGATCGCCGCATGCGCCCCCTGCGGATCGGCGCCGACGACGGGACGGCCGGCGTCCGAGGTCTCGCGGATCGCCGCGTCGAGCGGAACCTCGCCGAGGAAGGGCACGCCGAGCTTTTCGGCGTCGTGACGGGCGCCGCCATGCGAGAACACATCGGTGCGCCCGCCGCAGTGCGGGCAAAGAAAATAGCTCATATTCTCGATGATCCCGAGAATCGGCGCTTCCACTTTCTGGAACATGCTGACCGCGCGCCGCGCGTCGATCAGCGCGAGATCCTGCGGCGTCGAGACAATCACCGCGCCGGCGAGCGGAACTTGCTGCGCCAGCGTGAGCTGCACGTCGCCGGTGCCCGGCGGCATGTCGACGACGAGCGCGTCGAGTTCGCCCCAGGCGACCTCGCCCAGCATTTGCGTCAACGCCTGCGACACCATCGGGCCGCGCCAGACCATCGGCACGTTCTCGTCGACGAGAAAGCCGATCGACATCACTTTGACGCCGTAGGCCTCCAGCGGAACCATCTTGCCGTCGGCCACTTGCGGCTTGCCATGCAGGCCGAACAGCCGCGGCGCCGACGGCCCATAAACGTCGGCGTCGAGCAGGCCGACGCGCCAGCCTTGCGCGGCGAGCCCCAGCGCGAGATTGGCGGCTGTCGTCGACTTGCCGACGCCGCCCTTGCCCGACGCCACGGCGACGATGAAGCGGATGCGCTCGACGGCGGCGATAATGCCCCGGCGCGGCGCGGCGACCGCGGGGCCGCGGTCGTGATGATGGCCATGTCCGTGATCACGCGCCGGTTCTGGCCTCGGCGCGTGTTCGGCCGTGAGCGTGACGATCGCCCGCTCGACGCCGCCGATTTCGCCGACGGCCCGCTCCGCCGCGAGGCGGATGGCCTCCCATTCCTTGGCCCGCGCCGGATCGCCGGAGATCGAGACGAAGGCCTTCGTCCCCGCGACATTGATTCCGCTGACCGCGTTCGACGCCACGAGCGATACGCCGCCGGGACCGGGAACCTTCTCCAAAGCCTTCAAGACATCCGCTTCATTCGCCACGGGCGCTGCTCCTCGCCGATTGCATTTGGCTGTGTTTTGCGCCGAATGGGCGCGAAAATCCACGGGACAATAGATGCAATCGCGAAGCCAGTCGCGCTCCGAAAGAGCCTCGTCGCCAGCAATTGACGACCTTAAGTCGGCGCCCCCATCCGCACGCGCCCGGGTTCGATCACCGAAAAATGACCGGCCCAATCGTTCCGTTCCGGGATCCGGGCGGCGAGCGTCGCGCCAATCGAGATGGCGGGCGAGAGTGGAAGTCGAAAAAGCAACACTCCGGACAACGCCGGACGGCCAGCACGCCAAGCAAGCTCGCCGAAGCCCTTGTCGAACGTCAGCAGAATCCGCCGCCCGTCTTCGGCCATTGCGAGGACATTAACTTCGCTGGCGCCGGACGCTACAGTGCTCACCCAAACAACATCATGTCCGGCGCTCCGCAACGCCGTCACCGCGTCCCCCGGGAAATTCTCGTCGGCGAGTAAGCGCATCCTACGCGGCACTAGGGTAGATTTTCTCCGAACTCAATATGTCGCGCGCATAAGAGAAGCAGGCGGCTTTGTCCTCGCGGACGAGGCCCGGATAATTGCGCAATATGTCGGCCTCGGTCCCTCCGTCCGCCATAAGACCAATAATGAAATCGACCGAAAGGCGCGTGCCGCGAATAACGGGCTTGCCAGCGAGGACGGCGGGATCGAGCGTAACGCGGGCTGAATGGGTCATCGAACATCTCCTCCCCCCGCGATTATAAGCTACCCACTAGGAAGCGCCAGCGCGGTGAAAATCCAGCGGCGGGGAATTGTTCTTTTATGCGGAGGCGGCTCCGCCGCAACACGCGCGAGTCTCCTGCGCCGGCGGACAGGGAACGTCGCCGTAGGAGCAAAACACGCAACAGTCGCCGGCCTTGGGCTTCATTACAGCGCCGCAGGCGGCGCATTCATGGCGGATTTGGCAAGAATCCAGCGCCATCGTCAGCGTTTCCGCTTGACCGCAAACGGGGCAAGTCAGCGTCGAAGACAATTTTAGCCGCTCGCCCATTGGCTAGGCCTCCATATCCGCGTCGACGATGCTGGACTCGGCATGTTCGATCTTCGGCGTGCGCTTGAACGGCGATCTGCGGCCGCGCATCGTCTGGACGACTTTCGCGCCGTTGGAAAAAGCGAGATAGACCATCAGCGGCGGCACCGAGGCCATCGTCTTGAGATAATCGACGAGCGAGCCGCGCTTCAACATTAGATAGGGCGGCAGCGTGATGCCGAGCACGACGATCGTCGTCATCACCGCGATGACCTCAAGCATGGGCAGATAGGGCGCGGGCGAGCCATGCAGAATTGAGCCGAAGAGTATCGCGAGAACGCCGATGGCGGCCGCGGGGAAGAAGATCTGATGCGCCACCAGCGCGATCGCGGCGATCCGCTGCGTCAGTGTCCAGGGCGCTCGCCAAATCGGAACGATGGTCCTCTGCGCGACCTGCACGAATCCGTTCGACCAGCGTCGCTGCTGGCGGCGGAAATCGCGCAGACCCTCGGGCACCTGTCCCGGAATCGCAGGCTCGGAAATAAAAATGCCGCGCCAGCCGTCGAGCGCGGCGCGCACGGTGAGATCGAGGTCTTCGGCCAGCGAATAATCCGACCACCCGCCCGCGCGCTCGATGGTCGCGCGCCGCCAGACGCCGCCGGTGCCGTTGAACTGGAACAGCCAACCGGCATGGGCGCGGCTGCGTTGCTCGACCAGAAAATGCCCGTCCTGGACGAGACCCTGCGCGCGGGTGAGCCAGTTCTTCTCAAAATTGGAAAATTCGCAGCGCGATTGCGCGAAGCCGGCCTTCGGGTCTTTCACCAGCAGTGGCACGCCGCGCTTCAGCCAATTGGCCGGCGGACGAAAATCCGCGTCCAGCATGGCGATGAAGGGCGCGGTCGAAATGGTCAGTCCGTAGGCGCAGGCGCCGGCCTTGAAGCCGATCCGGTCGGGACGCCGCACATGCGCGATATCGGCGCCCTCGGCGCGCAATTCGATCGCCACGGCCTCGGCTCGCGCGGTGGTCTCGTCGTTCGAATCGTCGAGCAATTGGATATGCAGCTTGTCCTTGGGCCAATCGAGCTGCGCGACGCATCGCAGCGACTGCTCCGTCACCAACGGTTCGTTATAGACGGGGATTTGCAACAGCACATGGGGCAATTCGCTGTCGGGAAGCTCCACGGGCTCGGGGTCGCGCAGTCCGCGAACTTCGTCCCACAGGAAGCGCGCGATGACCGCGACATAGCCGAGCCCAATGACGATGAGCGTCAATCCGCTGGCCGCGGCGATGGCGTCGATGACGAAACGCAGAAGGTCAAAAACCAAGCGTCTATCCTTTTTTTCGTGTCGCAAGCGGCGCGCCCGGCGTGGCCGCCGGCGCGCCCTTCGTAACATCGGCGCGCGCGTTGAAACCCTCTCTCGCCCACACCACGCGGTTAGTGGTCCAAGCGCGGAGCCATACCGCTAGCATCACCGCCTCCCGAAGCAGAAAGATTACGGGAGCTTCCCATGATAGGCGCCAACCCTTCATAAAGGAAAGCCACGTCTCGAGCGCGAACCAGAGCAACAACGTCGCGCCCGCGGCCGCGAATGGCGTCAGCTTGGCCAGCGGAGCGGCGACGCCCGCCGCGATAACCGCCGGAAACGCTTGACAGAAGGGCTCCGCCAGGAAAGACAGCAAGGCGTCGCCTCGACGAATCACGCTCCAGCGAAGTTGGCGCTGGTATACATCGCTAAAAGTGCGACGCCCAAGTTCCTGCCGCACTGGCCGGTGCGAAAAAACCGTGCGCAAACCGATTCGCGCCAGCGCCTTCGACATCGCGTTGTCCTCGCCCACGGTATGCGAAATCGCGTCGAAGCCGCCGGCGCGCAAAAAATCGCCGCGACGGAACAGCATGATCTTGCCGACGCCAAATCCATGCCCCAGCGCGGACGCCCAAAACAGCATGCGCGAATGAGGGCCGTTCAGTATCGACGCCTCGACGTGGGCTGCGAGATTTTCCGAATTGGCGCCGTAGGGAATGGCGCAGACGAGCCCAACATCCGCGTTCAATTGCCGCACGTGCTCGACGAGATCGTCGGGCTCCAGAATGGCGTTCGCGTCCTTCATCAGGATCGTGTCGTGGGTCGCTTGCGTGAAGGGCGCGACAAGATTGTCCACCTTGGGGCTTTTGGCGAATTTCGCGGTCGAGCGCAAAAACCGCGTCGGGACCTCCGGATGACGCGCGAAGACATTCCGCATCGATCGCGCCGCCTCGCCGTCCGGGTCGACGGCCGAGGCGAGAACGTCGAAATTGGGATAATTCTGGGCGAATACCGATTCCTGCGCCCGATCGAAATTTTCCTCCAGCATCTTGACCGGCACGACGACCGAAACCGGCGGCTGTTCGCGGTTCCTTGCGCGACGCGCCGCGATCCGAGGCTGCGCGATGGTCGCCAGGGTCGACGCAACCATGGTCGCGACGGAAATGACCCAGAAGGCCGCGCTCCCCCAAAGCGACACGTCGCGCAGGACGTCCCCCACCCACATCAGACCGCCTCTTTCTCTTTCGTGCTCGGCACGTCGGCGGAAAAGCGCAGCATCACCGCGTCGACCCAGCGCGGCGGCAAAAACGTGATGAAGCGCAGCGCGCACCACATGAACAGCGGGAAGGCGATCACCGGCTTGCGGCGCTCCAGCCCGTTCGCGATGATGTCCGCCGCCTCCGTGTCGGAGATTTTGCCGGGCTGCCAGCTTTTGGTCGCCGCCGCCATTGGCGTCGCGACGAAGCCGGGGACGATCATGCAGACATCGACCCCATGCGGCGCCAACACGCCCCGCAGCGACTCGGCGTAGGAATAGACCGCCGCCTTGCTCGCGCAATAAGCGGGCGAGAACGGCAAGCCGCGCACGCCGGCCATCGAGCCGACGATGGCGATCGCGCCAGAGCCTCTCTTCGTCATCGCCGGTATCGCGGGCTCGACCGTGTTCAGGACGCCGATCACATTGATCGCCAGCGTCGCGCGCACGGCCTCGGGATCTTCCAGGATTTGCCCGGTGGAGAGCCCCGTCGCGACGCCCGCGTTGGCATACACGATATCGAGCGGCGCGAGCGCAACCGCGTCCGCCACGGCTTTGGCCATGCCGGCGCGGTCCTGCACGTCGACGACGAAACTCGCGACATCGGCGCCCTTGTCGCGGCACGCTTTCGCGGAAGCTTCGAGCCGCGCTTCGTCGCGCCCGAACAGCGAGAGCCGCGCGCCGTCTTGCGCATGGCGCAGCGCCAGCGCACGGCCTATGCCGCTGGAGGCCCCGGTAATCAGAACATGCTTCCCGCTCAAGTTAAACCTCCNNGCGTCGCGTTGGAAGGCCTTAGCGTCGCCTCGGCGATGATCGCAGGGGCGCGCGCCGAGCCATGCGCATAGAGCCGCACGAACACGCTCTCTTGGGTCGATCGTAGCACGCGGCCGGTCAAAACGAGCTTTTCGCCGCGCGGGGCCGGTTGCACGAAGGTGCCGCCAAGCCCGAGCAATTCGAGATCCACGCGCCACGCCCGCAGCATCGGCTCGAAGGCGGCGAGCAGCTTCATGCCATGCACGGGCGGCGCCGAGAAGCCGATCGAGGCGGCGAGCGCGTCGTCGAGATGCAGCGGATTGTCGTCGCCGGAAACCTCCGCATATCTTCGCAGCGCCTCGGCGTCGAAGGGTCCGATCTCCATCGCGGGCAGCCGCTCTCCCACGGCGGGCGGCGTCGCCTGGCATTTGGCGCTCATGCCACCGCGTCCCGACGCAGCGCGGCGCGCGGCACGAGTCGCAATAGCGTTTCGAACTTGCCGACCGGCGCGCCGTTGAGCGTCGCCAGAAGCGCCTCGACGACGAGCCGCGGCGGCTTTTCCTCGCGACGCATGGAGACCGAGAGATCATAGTCCTCGCCGACGCGCAGCGGCATTTCATAGGCAAAATGCTGCGACTCATGCACCGGAACGCTATCCGCTTGCGCACAGATTCGCGCGATCGCGCCGTGTATCGTCGGCGTCGTCAACCACACCGCCGGATAGCACGAAGGCGCGCCGTCGAAACTGGCGTCGAACCCGGTTTCGCGCGCGAATTCCGCCGCGCGCGCCGCGTCCACCCGCACGCGCAAAGAGGGAAATTCAAGCGCGCCGTCAGCCGTCATGATCGAGCGCCCGCACGATCAGCACGGCGTTGATGCCGCCGAAGGCGAAGGAATTGGACATGGCGGCCTTGATCGAAATCTTGCGCGCTTCATTGGGCACGGCGTTAATCGGACAGCGCGGGTCCGCGTCGAGAAAATTGATCGTCGGCGGCGCAATCTGTTCGCGCAGCGCGGAAATCGTGATCGAAAGCTCCAGGCCGCCGCCGGCGCCGAGCGCATGGCCATGAACGGGCTTGGTCGAGGAAACGGGAACCGCGCGGCCAAGCTCGTCGCCGAAAACCGCGAGGATCGCCTCGGATTCGGTGATGTCGTTGGCATGCGTCGCGGTGCCGTGAGCATTGATGTAATGGATGTCCCGCGGCGACATGCCGGCGTCGGCCAGCGCCAGGGCGATGGCGCTCGATGCGCCGGCGACATCTGGCCGCACGGGGTCCTTGGCGTCGCTGCTGGTGCCATAGCCGACCAATTCGCACAGCGGCTGATGTCCGCGCGCCAGCGCCGCCTCCAGCGTCTCCAGAATGAACACCGCCCCGCCTTCGCCGAGCGTCATGCCGTTGCGGCCTTTCGAGAAGGGGCGGCAAAGCTCGGGCGTGAGGACGCGCAGAGCTTCCCAGGAACGCATGGAGCCGTTGACGACGCAGGCCTCGCTTCCGCCGACGATCGCTCTATCGGCGAGGCCGAAGCGGATCATCTGCAAGCCGAGCCCGATCGACTGGCTGGCCGAGGCGCAGGCGCTGCCGACCGCGAAGGTCGGGCCAAGGCAGGAATATCGCATGCCGAGCGTCGTCGCCGCCGTGCTCGGAATGATGCGCGGCACGGTCAGGGGGTCGGGACGGATGGACTGCACGTAATAGCGGTAAAGCCCCCTGTCGATGGTGTTCATTCCGCCGATGCCGGTGCCGATGATGACCGCCGTGCGCGGCCCGGCGAGGTCGTCGCGGCCAAGGCCCGCCTGCGCCATCGCCTCGTCGGCGGCGATCACGGCATATTGCGTGAACGGATCGCAGAAGGGCAGCAGTCCGGCTTCGATGTGATCTGAAGGCTCGAACGGCGGAACCTGGGCGGCGATCTTGATGCGCCCGTCATAGGGAATTTCGGTGCGCAATTCGCGCACTTGCGCTGCGCCGTCCCTCGCCGCGCGCCAAAGCTCGCGCGCCCCCATCCCCGCGGCTGAAACAGCCCCCATGCCCGAAACGACGACGCGGCCCGATCCCGCGCCGCGGCCGGAAGGCGCGCCCGCCGCCGCCGCCCGGGCCTCGCCTTCTCGCGAATCGGCCATGTCAGTTTTTCTCTCTTTCTTTCGTAATGTGGTCGGCGATGGCGGCGATAAGGCTCTTCACGTCCTTGGCTTCCTGCAGCGAGCCGTCCATCGGGATGTAAACATTAAATTTTTCTTCGAGCGCCGTGAGAATCATCACAATGTCCACGGATTTCAAATCGAGACTTTCGATCGTCGCGTCGGGCGTAACCTTGGCGCGGTCGATCATGCCCTCCGAGGCGATAACCTCGACGATTTCATCGACCAGCGTGGCCTTGTCCTGCGGATTATCCGTCACGTCCACCTCCGTTGGGGGTTCTGCCGGCCTCTAGGCGCGATGCGCCAGTCAAGCCGATTCGCCGCCGCGTTCGCGTCCACTGCCCCGGACAACGCCCCCTCGTTAAGGCGTTTGGCGGCGAAAATAAAGCCCACTCTCCGCTGACCGACTGATTGGGGTGGCTAGAGCGCGCGCTTCATGCCAAATAGCCGCGGAAGCGGACCGCAAGTTCGAGCGAGGACCATGACGTTACAGGATGAAGCTCTGGCGGGAAGTTTTCCCCAGGCCAGCGAAGACCAATGGCGCAAAGCCGTCGAACGCGCCCTGAAGGGCGGAACTCTCGACAAGCTCGTCGCCAAGACCTACGACGGCGCGGCGATCAATCCGCTCTATCGGCGCGCGGAGGCGCCCGGCCCACGCTCGTTGCGCGTCAATCCCGGCCGCTGGGCCATCCTCGCCCGCGTCGACATCGCCGATTCGGAAGCCGCCAACGCCCAGGCGCTCGAGGATCTCGAAGGCGGCGCCGACGGTCTGCACCTCGTTTTCGCCGGGTCTCAAGGGGCTTACGGCGCGGCGCTCAACGACGACGGCGACCCCGCTTTGGCGCATGTCCTCGACAAAGTGCGTCTCGATTACGGCATTCCCGTCATGGTCGAGGATTCTCCGCGCGCGCCAAACGCCGCCGAAGCGATCATGCGGAAGCAGGGGATATTCAACGCGGCGCCAGCTATGCGATCCGACGCCGAGCGCCAAGCCGATGTCGCTGCCGGGCGAGAATTGCCGGAGGCGAGCAGTGAGGGTCGGCAGGAACCCCAGGGCGATAGCGGCTTCAGCCATGGGTCAGGGCTGGAGGCACGGCAGGAGGCAGCAGACTCCTCCTCCCCTTGAGGGAGGGGGAGCATC
>PLAI01000237.1 GCA_003134075.1 Methylocystaceae bacterium
TCGTGACCGAACGAGTCGTTGACCGCCTTGAAGTGGTCCACGTCGAGGATCATCAGCGACAGCGGGCGCCCCATATGGGCGGCGTGATCGAGCGCGCTGGAGAGATGCGTTTCGAGGAAACGGCGGTTGTTCAGCCCGGTCAGCGCGTCGACGACGGCGAGTTCGAACGCGGCCAGCACATTCTCGCGCAGCGTGTCGGCGTAACGCTTGCGCCGCAATTGCGTGCGCACGCGCGCCACCAGTTCGTTGCGGTCGATCGGGCGCAGAATATAGTCGTTCACGCCGAGATCGAGGCCGCGCAAAATGCGCGGACGCTCCTCGGGGTCGGTGATGAGCAGAATCGGCAGCGCCCGCGTGCGCTCCAGCGAGCGCAACTGGCTGCACAGCCGCAGCGCGTCGAAATTGGCGAGAGTTAGCGCGACCACCACGAGGTCGAAATTGCCTTCGGCGGCCCGGAACAGCGCCTCCTGCGGAACGGTTTCGACTTCGACCGTGTGCAGGCCGCGCAGCGCCGCGACAATCCGCTCCGCGGAGCTTGCGCGGTCCTCGACCAGCAGAATGCGGCCATTGTCGCCGGCGTCGGCGCGAATGAGGTCGGCGGCGTCCTTCAAGCCGAGATTGGCCGATGTCGAGACGCGGGCCCGCAGTTCGTCGAGCATCATCTTCAACCGCGACAGCGAGCGCACGCGGGCGATCAGCGCGATTTCGTCGACCGGCTTGGTCAGAAAGTCGTCGGCGCCGACGTCGAGGCCGCGCACGCGGTCGGCCGGCTGGTCGAGCGCCGTCACCATCACGACCGGCAGATGCATCGTCGCTGGGTCGGACTTGAGGCGCCGGCAGACTTCGAATCCGTCCATTCCCGGCATCATGACGTCGAGCAGCACGATGTCGCAGCGTCCTTCGCGACATAGTTCGAGCGCCTCGAACCCGTTGGTGGCGGAGATCACGTCGAAATATTCGGCGGTCAGGCGCGCTTCCAACAATTTGATGTTGGGAAGCAAATCATCGACTATCAGCACCCGCGCGGTCATGCGATTCGATCCTCTTACTTATCCACCAGGAAAGCGTTTACCGTTTCGAGGAATTTCGAGACCGAAATCGGCTTCGAGAGATAGGCCTCGCATCCGCCTTGCCGGATTTTTTCTTCGTCGCCCTTCATCGCGAAGGCCGTCACGGCGATCACGGGAATCGACTTCAGTTCCTCGTCGTCCTTGATCCAGCGCGTCACTTCGAGGCCGGAGACCTCGGGCAGTTGAATATCCATCAGGATCAGGTCGGGATGATGCTCGCGCGCGAGCGCGATCGCCTCCACTCCACTCTTCGTGCGCAGGGTCGCATGGCCGCTCCGCTCCAACAAATCGTTGAAGAGCTTCATGTTCAGCTCGTTATCCTCTACAATGAGGATGGTTTTGGCCATGGCGGGTGACTCTTTTCTCTACTCGTAATGACGCAGGCCCTCGTTTTCGCGTCGCGGACCGGTTTCGACGCCCATTCAACGATGGGCATAACTTCTAGCCGAGGAAGATTGATGAAATGAGAATAACCAAGGGGCCGCCGCAAAGGCCCGCGTCCAAGCGCGCGGGCGCGCAAAACCGCGACGAGGCGGAGGCGCTGGCGCTATGCGCCCTCACCTTTCTCGTGGAGGAGGATGATCGAGTTCAGCGCTTTTTGCAACTGACCGGAGTCGACCCTTCCGCGCTGCCCGGCCTGGCCTCGCGTCCGAGCTTCCTGCTCGCCGTGCTGGACCACCTCGCCGGCGACGAGGAATTATTGCTTGCCTTCGCCAGGGAACAGCAGGTGAACCCCGAGAGAATCGCCCTGGCGCGCCGCGCGCTCGGCGGCGGCGACATGGGCTAGCGCGCTTTTTCGCCAGACCGTGGAAACGCCAGTCTTATGTCAGCGCGGGCTCGAGTTGGCGATCTTTTTTTGCATTAATTGGCGCGACGCGATGCCATTGTTTGATCGCGCCCTATCTATCTTTCATGGACTTAGAGCGCGACAGGCCCAGAAATGCCCGATAACTCAACAGTTTGCATTGTTGACGATGATCGAGCTGTTCTCGCGGCGTTGACTTCGTTGTTGACGGCGGAGGGTTACGCGGTTCGCGCGCATGAATCCGCGCGAACATTCCTCGATATGATCCAACAAGACGACTGCGGTTGCCTCGTGACGGACGTGCGCATGCCGGAAATGACCGGACTCGATTTGTTGGAAAAAATGAAAGAGCGCCGCGTCTCCATGCCGGTGATCGTCATCACCGCGCATGGCGATGTTCCGCTGGCGGTCGATGCAATGAAACAGGGAGCGATTCATTTCTTTGAGAAGCCGTTCGACGGCCACGCGCTGCTTGACTCCATTCGCGCGGCGTTGGCGCGGGGAGAAAGTGAGCCCGCGCCTGACGCGGAAACACAAATGATCAAAGAAAGATTCGCAACCTTGACCAAGAGGGAAAAGGAAGTGCTGGCGTATGTGCTCAACGGGTTGTCAAACAAAACCATCGCCCATGAACTTGGCATCAGCGTGAGAACCATTGAAGTCCACCGTGCCAATATGATCAAAAAGATTCAGGCGACCAGCTTGGCGGAACTCGTGAGAATGGCGTTGATCGCCTCGTAAAAAACTGAATGATTTAGCGCTTAAAATCCGACTCATGGGGAAGACTCTTTAACGCGCCCGGAGCGGCCCAGGTCCGGTGAGGAAAGATTGCGGATGCGCTTGTTGCATCCGCATCTTTGTTCAGAAGTAATCGACTCGATTATGCCAGTACGGATAAATACGAAATTGATTTCCCCATGGCGGCCGATGTTCAATGTCTCGCGCCCTGAGGCGTGTGTCTGGCGGAAAGCTTCCGGCGACGTTGGTCGCCACGCCGCCCGCGGGCAATACAAAACGGGGCGCTAAGAGCCATTTTCACGAGTGCATACGATGCGCGGAAGCGGGCCGTCGGGCTCTCTTCCGCGCGGTTGCCTCAAAACTTCTGCGAGACGCCCAGATATAATTGCAGCCTTGGCGTCGCCGCGGTCAAGCCGATATTCGCTCCAAGATCGAATTGCAGACTGGGCGATTTTTTCCAGGCGAGCCACGCGAGCGAGAGGTCGAGCGAAGCCTGTTTGTTTGGTTTGATCGGATCGCTGTTCTCCTGGCCCCAGAGTTCGACATATCCCGTCACATTCTCCATCAGCGCATGGCTGAGATTGCCGAGGAACTGGATATTGGCGTGATGTCCGAAATCATTGGCGTTGCGCAGCATGTCGAACTCGGGATCGAACAACAGCGTGAAACCTTGCGGCAGCGCGAAGGAAATCGGCGCGATGAGTCCGCCTTCCGCCGCCCTGTTGCTGACGCCCGGCGAACCCGTCGGCGCCTTGACGTAGGGGATCACCGCCAACTGGAAATCGCCGCCGTCCGGCCCCGCCAGATTGAACTTGCCGCGAACATAAAGGTCGCCAACGCCCTCAAAACCTTGTTGGCCCGAAGCGCTCCTGGTCACGACGCGCTCGAGGGGCGCCATATTCGCTTCGAGATCGATCGTGTTCGTCAGGCCGACTTTAAGCGTCGGATTGGTGTAGAGAAAAGTGTCGGTCGTCGCGCCGCCGGAGACCGAGCGGGTCCAGTTGAAGACGTCGGATTCATATTGGAAATGCCCGGGGTCGACGGTGCAGGGCAGATTGGCTTTGGGAGGCCGGTCGGTGCACAGGTCGCGCAACTGGTCGTCGGGGGTCGGATTGAAAAGGCTGTAGCTCGACTTGTCCGGCGACCCGGCGCCGTCGCCTGGCGCGGTCTGCGCGAATACGGCGGCGGACCCGCTGAACGCGACCACGAAAACAACGCCAACATTGAAGGCCGCCTTGAGCATCATAGCCAGACCTTTCGGTTTTCGCCTGCTGGGCGCCGCGAATTTTAAAACGTTTTGCCCGCCGCCAACATGAAATGCTCGGCCAGCGGTCCAAGCGCGAGTATCGGAAAGAATTGCAGCAACGCAACGATCAGCACGACCCCGATCAGCACGACGACGAAGAGTGGTCCGTGCGTCGGAAACGCGCCCAGCGACGGCGGCGCTTTTCTCTTTTGCGCGAACGAGCCGGCGAGGGCCATGATTGGCACGACGCCGCCAAGGCGCCCCAAAAGCATGACGACGCCGGTCGTTGTATTGAACCAAGGCGTGTTGATGGAAAGCCCTCCGAAAGCCGAGCCGTTGTTGGCCGC
>PLAI01000066.1 GCA_003134075.1 Methylocystaceae bacterium
CACGACGCCCTGTTTCCGGATTCACATCCTTGACGGATTTAAGCAAGGATTGAGGAAATATGTGATCAACCTGTGGCAAGTGCCCGTCGAACGACGGGCGATAATCAAAGTCATACCAAATATTGAAGAGTGTATGTATTTGCTTGGAACCAAATCCCATCAGGACTGTTTAGTCCGCTTATTTTCTGGTGGCTCTGGGATTCCTTCCGGCGCGAATGTGTGAATCTATCAGCGACAGCCCTCCAAGCGGCTGTCTCGCTGTACCAAGCGGTGGGCGGCGGCTGGTCGCCAACGACGCGCGAGGTCGAAATCGCGCGCGCCAATGAATCATACGAAGCCAACAAAGGCCCATGGCCGTGAGCCGCCGCGATCCATCCTTAAACGGCGCTGGCGCGTTTGACTAGTTAGGTTTCACATGTTCCAGAGCGGCTAAAAACATCAGCAAGGTCGCCGACGTCTCCGCCAAGAGATTCCGTCGTCCGCTGGCCAGCTGTTTAGGCTTATGTGCACATACAAGAGAAGCTCAAGGATATGAAAAAACTCTGTTTGTCGATGATCGTCAAGAATGAGATGGTCAATTTGGAACGGTGCCTCTCGTCGGTCGCCGATCATATTGATTGCTGGGTGATAGGGGACACGGGCTCCGCCGACGGCACGCAGGATTTCATCCGGGCTTTCTTCGCTAAGCGCGGCCTGCCCGGAGAACTGCACAGCTTTCCATTCGTCAACTTCGAGCAAGCGCGCAATGACGCGCTTCGGCGCGCGTATGACAGCGAACTGGAGTTCGATTATTTGCTGCTCGCCGACGCCGACATGGAATTGGTGGTGGAAGACCTTGGCTTTCGCGCCAAGTTGGAGGGCCCCGGCTATCAGCTGATGCAACGCGCCGGCTCCGGGCTTGTCTATTGGAACGCCCGTCTCGTCCGTCGGGATGTAGGGGCATGGTATCGCGGCGTCACGCACGAATATTTGGATGCGCCCGGCGGAGTGACCCGGTTGACGGGGCTTTGGTACAAGGATCACGCCACCGGCGCGAATCGCGTGGACAAGTTTGAGCGGGACATTCGCCTGCTGAAGGAGGCGCTGAAGCTTGATCCAGGCAACGTCAGATATCACTTCTATCTCGCGCAATCCTACCGGGACGCCGGCCGCAAGCGGGAAGCGGCCGACGCTTACGCCCAGCGCGCCGACATGGGCGGCTGGGACGAAGAGGTTTGGGTCGCCCGCCGCCAACTGGCTCTCTGCCTGCGCGATTTAGGAGACGAGAACGGTTTTCGGCAGGCGGCGCTGGCCGCTTTCAATCTGAGGCCGCAACGCGCGGAGCCATTGTACGATCTTGCGCATCATTACAGGATAAAGGGTTGGAACGACGTCAGCACGCTGTTTTCCGAGCGCGGCGTGGAGATCGCTATTCCGAAGGATGACATACTGTTCGTCGAGGAATGGATTTACAGATACGGTTTGCGCGAGGAATTCTCGATTTCGGCCAATTACGCGCGCGATGCGGATCGGAAAGACCGAGGATTCGCGGCTTGTGAATGGCTCGCGCTCAACCGAGACATTCCCGCGGGCACGCGCGAACTCGCATTTTCCAATCTTCAATATTACGTCCAGCCCGTAAATCAGCTGCTTCCGTCCTTCGCGACACGCCAGTTGGAGTTCACGCCGCCCGAAGGCTTCAAGTTGTTGAACCCATCCGTTGCACGGCGCGGGAAGGACATCTTCGTTTGTCAGCGGGCCATCAACTACGGAATATCCGAAGACGGTTCGACATACTCGACAGCGAACGGCGAGCCGGTCCAAATGCGCAACTTTCTGCTGCGCTTGGACGAAGCTTTGCGCACGCGGTCATGCGCGGAGATCTTGCTCCCGGAACAAGCGACCGATCAGCGAGACGGCGCTTTGCTCCTCTTGGAGGACTTGCGGCTATTTTGTTGGAAAGACAGCTTGTGGTGCAGCGCGATCGCCCGCGAAGCGTTCCCTCAAGCATTGGGCGATCAGATTCGCGCGCGCATCGAAGACGATGGAACCGGATCCTTTCGGTTCCGCGACTGGCGCCCAATCGAGTTCGAGTCGACGAAAGGCTCGCCGGCGAACTGGATGCCGCTGGTCGAGGGAGATCGGCTCAAATTCATCTACTCCTGCGACCCCACGCGCATATTGGACGAGAACGGGAGCTTGGCGTCGGAAACGATTCCCTCGATCTGGGCCGAACCCTTCAAGGGCGGGGCTCAAGCTATCCCGTTCGACGGCGGCTCGTTGGCGATCATCCAGGAAATGCATTTTCAGCCCGCGGAGTTTTTTCGGCACAGATTCGTTTGGTTCGGCGAGACAGGCGCACTGCGCGCCGTCAGTCGGCCGTTCTACTTCGAGAAGAAATGCTCTGAGCGCGCCGCCGGCTTGGCGTGGAGTTCGGACAACGATCGACTCGTGATCTCCTATGGCATCGGCGGCGCGGAGAGTTGGCTGGCGACAGTCGACGCCGGTGAATTACGGGGCGCGCTGCTGCCCGTCGAACTTCTATTATCGGGCGCGCTGGAGAAACGTGGCGCCGCACAATCCGATTGGCTAAAAGAAGTCGCGGCTGGGCTGAAGCGAAGAAGCGCCGCGCAAGGGGTCGTTCCGGCTACGATAGGCCGCGATCAAAACGCCTGGTCGACAGGATCAGGCACGGCCGAGAAATTCTTGAACTTCGCGCCGTTCCTTCGGGAAGCCGACTCCGTGGAGGACAGGCGGCGACTGTCCTATGAGTTCGACGCGCCGATCACGTCCTTCTTGACCCCTAGCGACATCTCGACGCTGCCGCAAATCCATTGCTTCTATGAAGTGCTTTCCGAGGGCGCGAATCATCAAAGCCTGATTGCCGCGACGACATCAATGTTGGCGGCGGGTCACGCGGTCAAAGTATGGACCTATTCGCCGCGGAAGCTGGAGTTTTTAGGATCACGCGGGGTTCAGATCGCGCCTGCCGAAGATGTCGTGCCTCGAGGCCTGTTCGAGCGGATTCTCTCCCGCTCCGAAATCAGATATTTCAGCGATATTTTCCGCTACGCGGTGCTCTATGAGCACGGCGGCCTCTGGATGGACACCGATGTCGTCCTACTGCGGCCTTTCCCTTTCCGTGGCGACTACTTCTTCAATCTGCAATGGCGCGCTGGCGCGGCGAATGAGCATTTTGTCTGTGGCAATGTCATTTACGCCAAGCAGTTCAGCCGCCACATAAGAACGCTCTATGAGGCCGCGATCGATTTCTTCCTCCGGCCGCGCGAGGGGAAATTCGGGGATGTCGGACCCAAGCTGTTGTCGGACTATGTGGCCTCGGTCGAGGGCGCCGAACTCCGCAAATGGGTCTTCAGTCCCATGTTCTTCAATTCGATCGATTGGACCGAGACGGATCAGTTCGATCGACCCATCGGCGAGGTGGCGCCCTATCTGAACGACGAGCGCGTTTTCGGCGTGCATCTATGGAACGCCAAGACCAATCAGCATAACCGCGAAGGCGACTCGCTGATTTCGCGCCTATCGGATCCGCCCGACCGCTTCCCGCCTCTCGCCAGCCTCGCTGATCGCTATGACACCGATAAGAATCGGCGCGCGGGCAACCGTCACTTCTACGCCAGAATTTTCGATCGCTTGCTTTCGAGCCGACGCTTTTCGTTGCGGCGGCTGCTGGAAATCGGACTCTGCCGTGGCCTTTCGCGGGACAGCTCCGCGGAGACGTCGCCAATTGGCCTTTGGCGGAGTTACTTTCCATTCGGCCATGTGATCGGCGTCGACCGGGACAATTTTTCGAGGTTTGATAGCGAGAGGTTTACGTCCTTCGCGTGCGATCAGTCGAAGAAGGAAGAACTGCGCGCCATCGCGGCGAAACTTGGACCGGCCTCATTGGATGTCGTCATTGACGACGGAAGTCACGCCTCCTTTGATCAGCAACTCACGCTGCTGGAATTCTTCCCGCTGTTGGAGAAGGGCGGATGGTATTTCATCCAAGCTCTGGATTGGCAACCGCCCGGCGAGGACAACGAGAGGATCGCGCTAACAAAAACGTTGCTTCGAGAAATCCAACAGCACGGTTCGACACGATCCGCCGACCCGTTGGGGCTCAGCGCGCTCGCCGACGAAATGCAGGAAATCCTGTTTTTTGACAGCCATTATGAATTGGAGCGCTCAAATCTGCTCAGCGGCCTTGTCGCTATTCGCAAACGCGGGGGAAGCGGGTTTGTCAATTGAATGAGATGACATTCGGACAGGGGGTACTCGTAGCAAAATGGGAGGCTGTCATTGAAGGTCGCGGTTTATAGCATCGCGTTGAACGAGGGCGCCCATGCGGAGCGCTGGGCGAACTCGGCGGCCGACGCCGATTATCGGATTGTCGCGGACACCGGAAGCACGGACGACACTGTCGAACGATTGACGCAGGCTGGCGTGACCGTTTTTCGAATCGGGATTCGGCCATGGCGATTCGACGATGCACGCAACGCTGCAATGGCGCTTATACCATCCGATACCGACATTTGCCTGACGATGGATATGGATGAGTATCTCGCTCCCGACTGGCGGCCAAAGCTGGAGGCGACATGGACTCCCGAGACGACAGCGGTTTGGTGCCGCAAGGTATTGAAATACAGCGTCGAGGATACGGCGGCGCTAAGTTCGTTTTCGGTGAAAAACTTCCACGGTAGGTGGGGATACCGTTTCAAGCGGCCGGTTCATGAGGCCTTGTCATACGCCGGCGAAAGTGAGGTGACGCGCGACTGCGCCGATATCGTAATCTACCATGTGCAGGATCACGACAAGTCGACGCGTAAGCAATATCTGCCGTTGATGGCGTTAGCGCAGAAGGAGGATCCGAACGACGCTCAAATCTGTTTTTGGCTCGGCCGAGAATACATGTGGGCGAACCAGAACGATCAAGCCATCGGCATGTTCGAGAAATATCTCGCTCTGCCCTCCAGCACATGGCCCGAGGAGCGTTCGGAGGCGATGAGATATCTCGCCAGGCTAAATCGCGACGAGAAGAAGATGTACTGGCTCGACCGGGCGCGGGTCGAAGCCCCCCACCGGCGCGAAATCTGGCTCGATATAGCCGAAGAGTTGCACGGTCAGGGCGACTGGGCGAACCTCTTCTGGGCTTGCGTCAACGGGATCGAGAAGACCCGGCGCACCGGCAGCTATCTCGACGACGGCCATTGCTGGGGGTTTCGCCTATACGATCTGGGCGCCGTCGCCGCGTGGCGGCTCAACGTGCTCGATCGCGCAATGGAGTGGGGAGAAAAGGCTTTGGCGCTGGCCCCAGCCGAGCAACAGGCGCGGCTGCGAAGCAATCTCGAGGTCTTCGCAAATCAACGCGCGACAATGGAAGTGGAAAAATGATTGACGCCGTCACGGATACTCCCGCCCGCGTGTTCACGGCGTTCGGCACGGTCCTTTATGTCGATCCCGTCTCTCGCGAGTTACGGCACGGGCCAGTGGACAGCAGCCCCGCCAACGCATTCTTTGTGCTCGATCGCAATCTCATGGGCGCCTATCCAAGGGGCCGCCTGACCTACGATGCGGCGAACGGGCGCGAGCCGATCCGTTGCGAGGCGGACCGGGGCTATTCTCCTCCGAAGACGGATTGCGACGGTGTGAAGGAGACCGTGCTCGATCTCATTGCTCTCGAGCGCGGCCTCATCGCGTTCCGGTCGGGAGACCTGTTCTTGTCGGCGGTTCCGGACGGACGGATAACGCTTGCGGCGCCCGCTTGCCGCACATGGGAACTCTTCCTGGCCTCCGAAAGCTGGTGCGGCCTCGCGGTCGAGGGCGGCCCGCAAGGCTGGAACAAGCAAGAGCAGCGCTTCAACCGAAGAGACATTAAGAGCTACATTGTCCACCCGCTCATCAGGGTCGCCACGAATCTGACGCCGAAAGCCAAAAAGGTGCTCGTCTACGGCTACACGAAGTGGTCTCATGGGCGCGTTTATTATGATCTTTGTAGATATCTTCACGAATATGGTTACATTGTCGATATATTAGACTGGCAGGTGAATCATAGGGACTATTTTCAAAAGTTTGGTCGATATTACGATGTTTTTATGACCGCGCTCGACGGCGTGCACCTGCTGGTCGATGAATATTGCGTTCCGTATGAAAAAATCATCGCCGTGTCTCATTCGGAGTTCGATATTCGGATGCTGATTGAGAAAAAGGGCATCGAGGTGTTCGAGAAGTTCGCAAGTTACGGTGTGGTGAGCGAATTTCTCTACTGTGCGTCAATAACGCGCGGCGTGAAAAGAATCCCGATGGTGGTGTCGATCGCAGTGGATTATTCCGAGTTCCATAGCGATGTTTCCGAGCGACTGGCTGCGGTCGGATACGCTTCATCCCTCGCCGTCGAGACCTTCGGGGTCGAATGGAAACGCGGCGCATTGGCGGAGGCGTCGGCAAAAGCGGCAGGCTTGCCTTTCAAGGTGGCGGGTTGGACCGGCGAACAGATATCCTTTCACGACATGCCGGACTTCTATCGCGAGGTGGGCGCTGTCTTGGTGACCTCCATTACCGAGTCTGGCCCGCTGCCTGTTATTGAAGCGGCTGCCGCCGGTCGACTCGTCATAGGCACGCCGGTTGGCCATTTTCCCCGCAAAGCTTATGAAGGCGCGGGCATCTTGGCGCCGATTGAGCCAGAAAAATTCAAAGCGTTTGCTGCGGATACGCTATTGTATTACAAGGATAATCCAAGAGAATATGTTCGCAAATGCCGCTCAATTCAGGACGCCGCGCGCAAGTTCGATTGGCAATATTCAATCGAGGAGTGGATTGACTTGATAGAAGCGGGAGCCACCGATAGTACGGCGAAGGAGCAGGACAAGGCCGATCACGGCACGACCACCGCTCGCGTCGCGCGCGCTAAGGCCATTTCCGAGGGGCAAAGCCCCCTTATGGCGCAGCCTCATGTGATAAATCTTGACCGGAGCGTTGACCGAATGACGAAGTTCAGGCAGCGCAACCCTTTTTTGGATTTCATCCGCGTTTCAGCGGTTGACGGCTCGCTTGTGGATCGAGAGCAATTGGTGAAGGACGGGATTATAAGTGAGGATGTCCTTTACGCGCCGGGATCCTTGGGTTGCGCTCTTTCACATGTGGGGCTGTGGAAAAAAGCGGTCGAGCAAAACAAAATTGTGACCATTTTCGAAGATGATGCAATTTGTTCGTTGTTCTTCAACGAAGAATCGGAAAAAATCCTCTCAATTTTGCCTGAGGATTGGGATATTGTTCAATGGGGAGCGAACTTCCACCCTCTGTTTATGTGGTTGGATTTTGAATTTTCAAAGGCCAAGCTTGAGTTTTACGATCGTTCCTATTCCAAGGATACACTCGCCTTTCAACGTACTAGGTATTCCCCCTCGCCAGTGCGTATTGCACATTCGTTTGGGCTCATGGCTTATTCGGTGTCGCCAAAGGGCGCGCGCGCGTTGATTGAATATTGTCTCCCACTGAAAAACCGCGTTATAGCCTTTCCTGGAACAGGGGTGGCGATTAAAGACACCGGTATAGACTGCCCCATGTGCGGGGCCTACGGCTCCATGCAAGCTTTCACCTGCCTGCCGCCCTTGGTCGTTCACGATGACGAGCAGACCTCGGATCGTATCGAAGCGGGTGGTTGATTTCGCCTGAACTCAGGCAGCGGTTGGGGTGAAATCAGAAGGCCTCATGCACATGACCCTCGACAAAGTCCCAAGCAATCAGATGCCTAGCTCTGGCTTACCTGAGGCCGTTGCTATGATAGAGCGTGAGGCCGCCTCGCATTGGGTCGACGTGCGCGACCTCCCCGAGCTAAAAGAGGCACGCGATGGCGGCGAACTCCTTTAACCTATGGCGCGAGGTGCGCGCGTGCTGGCGGGGCGACTGGCGGTTATCGAAGCGGGCGCGGCCGGTCGACTCGTCATAGGCACGCCGGTCGGCCATTTTCCCCGCAAAGCTTATGAAGGCGGAGGAATTCTTGCCCCGATCGAAAGAGAGAAGTTCGTCGCATTCGTCGCCGCCACGTTGTCCTATTACAAGGAAAATCCAAGGGATTACCGGGTCAAGCGCCTGGCGATTCAACAGGCCGCGCGCAAGTTCGATTGGCAGCATTCCATTCAGGAGTGGATTGACCAGATCGAAGCCGGCGCGCGGGGGGCGGAAGGGCGTCACACTACCTCATCGGCGAGAATCGAATGCGTTGCGCCCCAAGGCCGAGATGTCAATGTGCGTGCAAAAAACGCCTGGTTCACGAATGGCGAGCGTCCTAGGCAAATTTAGGCTAAGGAGAAGACCGTGAGCAAGCACATCCTGTTATTATTGCACCCGAGAACAATCGGTTATCTCGATAATTTGACAACAATGTTTAAGGCAGGACTAGAAGATCTCGGATTTATTACACAGATCTCGTATGAAATTCCCGCCGGTTTCAATGGAAGGGCGCTTATCGTAGGTTCCGGGCATTTATTTAGTGAATCTGAGTTGAGCAGACTATCGAATGATTCGATCGTCTTTAACACCGAAAACTCTAGATCACACTGGATAACCGATGAATATAGACGTGTACTTAATAGGTTTGTAGCGTGGGACTACAGTGAGGAAAATGCCGCCGACCTATCCAAACAGGTGGGTCGTGAAATTTATTATCTCAAGATGTTCTATGTTGAAGAACAAACACGAATTGTGCATTCCGCAGAGAAGAATATAGATGTATTATTTTATGGTGAAGTACATGATCGGCGTCTTAAAGTTCTTGATGGCCTGCGGAACCGGGGGCTCGCTGTTGAGTTTGTGCGCGGGGTTTTCGGAGCAGATCTGGATGAGCTTATATCTAGGTCTAAAGTTGTTCTGAATATGCATTATTTCGAACCAGGGCGACTCGAGATGATAAGAATCTTTGATCTACTGGCTAATAGAGTAGCTGTTGTTAGTGAATTGAATGCTGATGAGCGAATCAATCCAGACCTGAAAGATGCCATTGTGGCTGCTCCGTACGACCAACTTATCGACGTTACGGAATCGCTCGTTCGCACCACTGGTAGGGTGGAAAGCGTTGCCGCAGCAGGATTCGAGGTCTTCCGCAAACGCGAAGCAAAAGAGATATTGGGAGACGCTATGGCTTGGAGCGCGCAGCCGCGCTTGCCGAAGCACGTAATCGTCGGAAGCGGCAAATCGTATGATCAAGGTAAGCTAAATATAGACGTGAACGAAAAATGGCATCCCGATATTGTTGCCAGCATATCTGATGTATGCTTGCTAGATCGTGAATTTAGCTCACGTCGATTCGGTAATGTTAGGCTGACTAGTAACTTATTTTATAGTATTTCAGCATCACATGTACTTGAGCATATCGAAGACATAGTTACGGCTATGACAAACGGTATTACGTTACTTGCGCCTGACGGGTTGTTTTACATTTCAGTTCCATACGAACTTTCTTACGGGGCGTGGCAGGATCCAACGCATGTGCGCGCCATGAATGAAAGGAGCTGGCTTTATTATTGCGAGTGGTATTGGTACATCGGCTGGACCGAGGCTAGATTCGACCTCGTAAAGTTGAGCTACACTTATAGCGCTTTGGGCAACGAACTCGCGGCCCGCGGACTCTCACATGAAGAAATTCTGCGGACTCCACGCGCTGTGGACGAGATGCACGCTGTCCTTAAGAAGCGTGTTTTGACAGAGCCCGAGCGCTCCTACGGGGAAACCGTTCGAGGGGACGCACGCGCCTAGATGTTTGATCCCGGGGTTTGATGGTGCAATCTTGTCCAGTGAATGGAAGGATGCGCTATGGGCCAGGTTCTCCACGGGAGCGCCCGCACGACAGAGGCGGTGCGTCGAGCGATACAGCATAGTCAAGAGAGCCTGAGGGCCTCTCGCAAAGCGACACGGCGGCAATCAGAAGACGATCGCCAAAGAGCTATGCGGGAAAGTGGGTGATGACGGCGTGAGGAAGGCGGCGTAACGGGGTTGGTGTCGAGCCGACCCGAACCTCCCGAAGGAGCGCTACGCCATGTCCGAGGATAAAGTTGTTCCCTTAAATAAACGCCGTCGGCCCAGACATACACATAGCGCCGAGCCGACAAATCACGCTTTTGCCAGAGCTTATATTCGTCTTCCCATTCCCCCTTCAGCCGCGCGATCACGGCGGGCGAAAGATTGGGCGCGTCCTTGCCAAGCAAGGCCGTCAGCACTTCCTGAAAATCGCCGCTCGAGATTCCGCGCAGGTAAAGCGCCGGCAAAAGAACATCGAGGCTTTTCGTGCGCCCTGCCCATTTCGGCAGGATCGACGACGAATAGCGGATGCGCTCCTTTGCGCTCGAAGCCCCGCGATCCCGCGCCTTGGGCTTTTCCACCTCGACTGGCCCAATTCCTGTCTGGATCGGACGAACCGGATCATGTCCGTGCCGAACGACGCGCTGGCGACCGTCCGGCAGCTTCAGATCGCCGTGCGAGCAAAGGAAGGGCCGAGAACTCGGCCTCCACCGCTTGCTCGATCAACCGCTTCGCGCCCGACGAGCGCGGCATTGGCGGCGTCCCGGCTCACGTTTCCGAAAATAGCGCGGACCTGACGACGAGCGACTATCAGCGGAACCCCCGCGCTTAGCCGAGGGGCGGCGTGGGGCGGGGCGGTGTGACTATTGCTCTATGAAACACTTTAAAGATAATGTATTTTTCCCTAATTTTTTGGGCTTGACCGATCTACTTCGGCATGAAAACGTAATTGATGTATATAGACGAATCGCGTCTCCGGCTTTCGTGTGACTAAACATATCGTCGCAAGGATAAAAGCGCGTCGCTCCCCTGACTGCGCACTGATATTTCAATTACACTTGTTTGAGCAACGTTTCGTGAGGTGACCGTAAACTCAAAGGAACCGGTTCATGAATGCATGCGATAACATACGACAACGACAAGCCCCGGTTCTGAGACATAACGTTAGCCTGGCGAACTGTTCACGAAAGAAATCTCCACGCGAAAGAAAGGCGCTTGCGATTGCGGCGGCGATCACCTTGATTTCTTCCGCCACGGCGTTCGGCGCGGATGATACGGCGGAGCAAATTCGACTGTTGAAGGCGCGCTTGGATGCGACCGACGCGGAGGTTCGCTCCCTCAGGACGCAATTGAAGAAATACGAGGGAAAGAGCGCAAAGACGGAACGGGAATTAAAAGAGGTCAGCAGGCGGACGCCGGCTAAAAAAACGCGGTCCGCCGGCGCGCGAACTGGAGGATCCGATAAGGCCGCCACCACTCCGCCTCTGCCATTCTTCATCTCCGTATCCCGCAGGCTCAAAATCGAATCGGCCGACAAAACGACCAGCTTCAAGATTGGTGGGCGGCTGTATGTGG
>PLAI01000166.1 GCA_003134075.1 Methylocystaceae bacterium
CATGCGTCCCGCGGCGCTCCGCGCGCGTTCGGCCGTTTCGCATCCGACAGGCGCGGTGGGGCGGCGGTCGAATTCGCCATCGTTTCGCTGCCGCTGTTTTTCACGCTCCTCGGCATTGTCGAGATCGGCTGGGGCAATTTCACGCAATCGCGCATGGACGCCGCCGTGCAGTCCACGGCGCGGCTCATCATGACCGGCGTCGTGCAAAACACTCAGGTCAACGGCCAGCCGCTGACCGCGCAAGAGTTCCGCGACAAGATCCTGTGCCCCAAACTGCCATCGACAATGAATTGCAACGACGTGTTCGTGAACGTCTCGGTCTTCGCGGAACCGACCTCGCTCACCGCGCCCTCTCCCTATACGCAATTCATCAATGCGGCCGGAACCGGCCTCGTGACGCCCGCGCTCGACAATACGAAAAACAGTTACTGCACCGGCGCGAACGCCTCTTACGTCGTCGTCGACGTCGTCTATCCCCTGCCGCTGCTGACGACCAGTTATCTCACCGCCTCGGCCGCGACTTACAACGGCTATCCCGTGCGGATGCTGCAATCGACGGCGACATTCAAGAACGAGCCCTTCACGATCAGCGGCGCGGCGGGGTGCTGACCATGTTGAAAGCGCTCGACACGTTCAAAAAAGCGCAAGGCGGTCTGGCCTTGCTCGAATTCGCGGTGGCGCTGCCATTTCTGGTGCTCGCCTTGCTGGGCTTCTTCGAGATCGACCGTTACGTCTCGATGACGCGCCGGCTGGAGATCACCGCCAGCTCCATCGCCGAGCAACTCTCCCAGGACACGCTGGTCACGCCGGTCGACGTGACTTTCGCGCAAGATTCGATGGTGGTCCTTTTCCCGGCCGTCCTCGCCGACAGCGCGCGCAAAGGCGTCGCCTGGAGCGACGACATCGCTTTATCGATGAGCAGCATCGTGTTCAGCCAGACCAATCCGAAATGCGCGACGAACTGCAACTACAATGCGCGAGTCGCCTGGAGCAGCGGTTCCAACAGCCTTTCGCGCCCTTGCAACGTGCTGTTGCAGTCGGCTTCCGACACGCAGAACTCCTCGCCGACGACACTGCCGGCCGACGCCTTCGGACCCGTGCCTTTGATCGTCGTCGACGTCGCCTTCAATTACACGCCGCTGTTTGGCGCGAGCATGGTTCCCGCCATCACCATACGCCGGTCGGCCTACATGCAGCCGCGCTACACCACCGGAAACGCCTATCTGCAATACAGCGTCGCCGGCGGCGACAGTCTCGTCACGACTTGCCAGGGATTTTGATCATGAAATCCAAACTCTCCGACACGCCGCGCAACTCCTTCGCCGCCAATGCTCGCGGCTCGGTGGCGATCATCATGGGATTTTCGATGATCCCGCTCATGCTCGCCGCCGGCGTCGCCGCCGATTTCGCGGTCACGCAGACCGTTAAGGCGCGTCTCGACGCCGCCGCCGACGCAGCCGCGCTCGCCGCGATCAAGACAGCGCAAGCGACGATCATCGGCATCGGCGCCTCCAATCCCAATCCCGACCCGCAAGCCATCGCCGCCGGCGAGGCGCAGGGCGAAAAACTTTTCCTCGCGCAGGCCGGCCGCAACGGCGCCAATCTGACGGGCGCGCCATCCGTGACGGTGACGATCAGCGGGCAGACCGTCAGCGCGACAGCGTCGTACAACGCCGCCGTCGCGTCAAATTTCGGCCGCATCGCGGGCGTCGACACACTGGCCGTGCAAGGCGCGGCCACGGCGTCGCTGACAATGGGAAAATATCTCGACTTCTATCTGCTGCTCGATGTATCCGCCTCGATGGGCCTGCCGTCGACGCCCACGGGCCAGTCCGCGCTCGCGGCGATTAATCCCGACGACTCCGGCTGCTTCTTCGCCTGCCATTTCGCGGGCTCCAAAAGCTACAACACCGCGCGCGCCAACGACATCCAGTTGCGCATCGACGCGGTCGGCGCCGGCGTCGCCGCGCTGATGAGCGAGGCGCGACTGACGCAAACGCTGCCCAATCAATATCGCATGGGCGTCTATCCCTTCATCACCCACGCCAACACCTTCGTCGATCTCACGTCCGATCTCACCGGCGACGCCTATTCGGTCGCCAGCGCGATCAACTACAATGCGAGCACGGGTTCGACCAGCTTCGGCGGCCTGCTCGACACGGGCGACGACAGCGTGTTCGCCTCCTCGTTCAACCCCAATTACCGCGTCACCTCCAACTCGCCCGTCGACACATATCCGATCGGCGCGGGCGGCACGCATATCGAAAACATCTTCAACGACATCAACGCCAAGATCGTCTCGGTCGGCAATGGCTCCGCTTCGTCGAACACGCTGCCCTTCGTGTTCTTCGTTTCGGACGGCATGGAGGACAGCCAATATTACGTCACCGTGACCGGACAATGGCCGGGCGTGACCACCTATCCGACGCCCCCGGGGCAAACCGTGTCGATCCGCGCGATGGACCCAAGCGTGTGCGACGTGTTGAAAACACGCGGCGTCACCGTCGCCGTGATGCAAATTCCCTACCCGCCCTTCGCTGACCCGACGAACTACGCCAATAGCGAGGACTTTAAGGTCAACGACGCCCAGCCGAATCTTTCTCCGGCGATGCAGCAATGCGCTTCTCCGGGCTTCTTCACCTTCGCAAGTTCGCCCGAGGAAATCACGGCGGGCATACAGAAGCTGTTTCTTCAGGCGGTGGCGCAGGCGCGGCTGACGCAATGATCGCCCGGCGGCGACGAGTTTGACAAAATCCGACGCCGCCCGCGCTTCTCAGCAACCCGGGGAAGGCTCGTTTGGGAGCGCGGATGTATGGCCGGCCGTTTTTGCCTTTCATCAGGTTTAGTGTGGCGGATTTGCCACACCGCGTTGCAAAGCGCATTGAAGCAACTTGATTGCAATGACTCTCAATTGACTCGTTCCGCGGATGATTCCAATGATTGCCTCGGTGCCGAAAGGGCTGATGAACTGAGGAATTTCCGATGAAAAAAATCTCTGATTTCCGCTACCGTGATTGCGCTGGCGCTTTCCGCCGGAGCGGCGCTCGCCGCCGACCTTCCGTCCCGCAAAGAAGCGCCGGTCTACGTCCCGCCGCCGCCCCCGCCGCCGCTGTGGACTGGCTTTTATGTCGGTCTGAACGCCGGCGGCACCTTTGCCAACAATAACAACGACACCTTCGTCACGGGCCCGCTTGCGCTTTCGTCGGCGGTGTCGTCGCTCGGCGCCGCGCATCAGGTTGCCGCGATTGCTGGCGGCAATGGCGTCGTCAACGGCGGCTCCAACGGCGGCTTCATCGGCGGCGGCCAGGTTGGCTACAACTTCCAATTTTACAACAGCTTCGTGGTTGGCCTCGAGGCGGATATCCAAGGCGTCGCCGCTTCGAACAGCAACGCGACTCTCAGCAATGTTACGGTCGGCCCCGGCTTCTCCAACAATCCGGTCGTGACAACCCTCGCCGTCCAAAAGAGCCTCGACTATATTGGCACGGTGCGTGGCCGCATCGGCTACCTCGTGACCCCGACCTTACTCGTCTATGGCACGGGCGGTCTCGCCTATGGCGGCGGCACTGCTACCGCGGCTCTCGCCGGCGCCGAGGTTCCGCCTGCCGGCCCGAACAACGGCTTCTGGACGAGCGGCGGAAGCTTCTCCAACTCGCAAGCCGGTTGGACCGTCGGCGGCGGCATTGAATGGATGTTCTTGCCGAACTGGAGCGCCAAGGTCGAATATCTTTACTATGATCTCGGGTCGGTCACGGCCGCTCTGTCGCCGGCGGTCCAGATCTTCCCGCCGTCCGCGGTCTACTGGGCTTCTGCGACGACCGTCAGCTCGCGCCTTAACGGCAACATCGTCCGCGCCGGCGTGAACTATCACTTCAACTGGGGCGCTCCGGCTCCGGTCGTCGCCAAATATTGATCTCTCCGCGGCAGAAGTTAGCGACTCCACCACGAAAGTAATCGATGGGAGCCCGGTCCTTGTGGCCGGGCTTTTTCTTTCTTGCCGCCTCACGACCGCCCAACCACTGACATGAAGTTGCGGCGATGAAGCATCGACCGGGTTATTATCAGCGCCAATGATGCCAGTGCTTATTTCGTATCTTCCGATAGTCTTCCCAATCGCAATTTCTGGGAAGATTTTAACTCCGAAAAGCGCATACAACTTATTTAATTGGAGCGGGCGATGGGAATCGAACCCACGACATACAGCTTGGGAATTTGAATGCCGCCGATTTATGGCGATTTCCACAAGTTCCGTACTGCCAGAAAGTCGCTGTTTTATAAGAGCTTGATGTTTTCTCTTGCATTCTGGTAAGCGATGGGGCTTTCTAATTTGTGCTTACCGGCTGCTTACCGGCTGCTTACCGGGATGAATTTGAGGCGCGAGCCATGCCGCAAGGACGGATTGTCGATTTCCGCCGAGATTT
>PLAI01000100.1 GCA_003134075.1 Methylocystaceae bacterium
GTGGATGGTGGCATCGGGGCTCGGCGGCCGCGTCGAGGTGGCGCAGGAGCGGCTCGCCATCCATCTTTTGTTGGCGGCGTTCATAATGTCGGCCTGCCTTTGGGTCGCGGGAGGGCTTGGGCCGCAAGCCCCGTCGCGGATTCTCTTCCACGGGCCGCGGCTTCGTTTCGTCTCGAAACTGACTCTGGCCCTGGTGTTCGTTCAGCTCGGCCTCGGTGCCCTAGTCGCGGGGCTTCGCGCCGGACTCATCGACAACACCTGGCCCTTAATGGAAGGCGGATTTTCTCCGTCCGCGGAAACGCTTTGGCGATTGACGCCATGGTGGAGCAATATCGTCGATAATCCCATCGCCGCGCAGTTTTTGCATCGCCTGACTGCGTACGTGCTTCTGGCGCTGACATTGATGCACATGCTCGACGCGGTGACGAACGCGACCGGCAAAATCGCGCGCGGCTCGGTGATTTTATTCGCTCATGTCATCTTGCAAGTGGCTCTCGGCGTCGCGACGCTGGTGATGATCGGCGGCGACTGGATGGGAACGCCGCATATATTGCTGGCGCTGGGACACCAGGCAGTCGGGATGGGCGTGCTGGCGGTCGCGACCTTGCAGGCGCGCAGGTTGAGCGACGCGTAAAACACGAAACGGCTGCTAGCCTGAGACCGCTTCAAACGCGGTTTCGCGCACTGTCGTCTACGATTCGCGCCGGCAAGGTCTCCTGACCCCGGAGAAGGACCGCCGCGCCTTCAAGCGCGGCGGAAAGCTCCCGACAAATCGGCGACACGACGTTCGGCGACGACGTCGACCATGCGTTCGGCGGCGTGGTCGCGGGACTCCTGGCTCTGCGCCTTGGCGAGTTCCTCGCTCGCCTCCTTCAGCCGCTCCTGAGCGTCCTCGAGTTTCTCGCGGAGGTCGTTGAGAGAAAGGTTCAGATTGTCACGCCGCGCTCGCGCCGCCCGAGCGTAAGTCGGATAGGCGAAATGCGACGGATCGGTGTTGTTCGCGCGACGCTCCTCCGTCCCGATTTCACGATCGAGGTCGTTGGTCATGCGCGTGAATTCGGCGATCATCGTCTGCAGTTGCGCGATCCGCCGTCGTTTGTCGTCCACCTGAAATTGCTTCAGGCGCACCAATGTATCACGCGACTTCATTACTCGATACTCCGATACGCATGGCGACTGGCGCCGCATCCATGATTGGATAAGGAATTCGCGAGACGGAGTTACTATGAGCGAAGGAGGTTTCCTGTTTGTTACCCGCGAGGGAAAAATTTGGAAGGCTTCGCGGGCGCGCATTATTGGCGGGGGCGAGCGCGATTGCTCTTCCCGCGGCGACGGACCGGGCGACCTTTGTAAACATATGGTGTAGATATTTGGTAACCACATTCGCGCTTGGCAGCCTATCGCCAGCGCCCCGCGCGACCAATTTCGTCGAACAGCGCGCTCCGAGCGACTGTTATGGGCTCTCCGGCGTGGATTCCCGTGTTACGGCGCCGCCGATGCGCCGATAGATGAAGGTTGGCGGCGGCGCGTGCGCCTCGACCTCGGCCAGTCCGGCGAAGCGAGCATGCTCCGGCGACAAATGGCAAGCGGGATCGGTCGCGGCGGGGTCGCCGGTCACGGCCATGGCCTGACAACGGCAGCCGCCAAGGTCGATCTCGCGCCGATCGCAGGAGCGACAGGGCTCCTTCATCCAGTCCGTGCCGCGAAAAGCGTTGAAGGCGGAACCATTGCGCCAGATGTCGCCGAGATCGCGGTCGCGCACATTGTCGAACGCGAGCCCCGGTAAAGTCTGAGCGGCATGACAGGGCAACGCCTTGCCGGACGGCGTGACGGCGATGATCGAGCGTCCCCAGCCGCCGGTGCAGGTCTTGGGCCGCGTGGCGTAATGATCGTGGATCACGAAGTCGAAATTCAGCACCCCTTTCAGCCGCGCCTTCGCCGCGTCGACGACGGAAGCGCTTTCGAGAAATTTCTCCCGTGTCGGAATCAGCGCGGCGCGGTTCTTCTCGGCCCAGGCGTAATATTGGATATGCGCGACCTCCAACCGCTGCGCCCCGACTTCGACCGCGAAGTCGATGATTTCAGGCAGATGGTCGATGTTCTGGCGGTGGATCGGCGCATTGATGGTGAGGCCGAGCCCCAGCTCCCGCGTCCACGACGCCACGTCGCGCTTCTTGGCGACGCCGCCTTCGTAGGCCGAAACGCGGTCGGCGGTGGCGGGGTCGACATCCTGAATCGACACCTGCACATGGTCGAGACCAATTTCCGCGAGCGTCTCCAGCCGCTCGCGCGTCAGCATCACGGCGGAAGTGACGAGATTGGTGTAGAGCCCGGCGTCGACGGCGTGTTGCAAAATTTCTTCGAGATCGCGGCGCAACGTCGGCTCGCCGCCGGAAAGATGCAGTTGCAAGGCACCTATCGCCGCCGCGCTTCGAAAAGTCTCGCCCCATTCGGCGGCGGAAAGTTCGACATTGGCGCGCTCAAGCTCGAGCGGATTGGAGCAATAGGGGCATTGCAGCGGACAGCGATGGGTCAGCTCCGCGAGCAACCCCGCCGGGCCTCCGGCGAAGGACCCATAGGCGCGGGCCCTCGAGGACAAGGGCGGCGGCGCGAAAGCGTCCGGACCGTCGCGCAGCAGGCACTTGTCGGCGAGCCCTTGCAGCAGCGTCGTCACGTCGCGCGTCACAACGTCCAGCGGCGCGCTAAATTGCGCCGCGAGGCGCGCGGCGATGGCGGTGACGGTCGTATCACCGTCGATCAGGCGCAGAACGGCGAGCGAAATCGCGTCGATTTCATATGCGCGCTCAGGCGCCAGAATGACGAAGCGAACGCGCGCGCGGTCTTCGTGCAGCCGCGAAAAACGCGTGAACGCGGGTTTAGAATGTGGGTCGATGATGAACCGCGCCCTGCCTTGCGTCGTCATGCTCACGTAATCGCTTGTCCCGGCCGATAGGCGCCGGGCGGGATTACGCCGGGCGTCACATAGGCGTGATGTAATGCGTCGAGCTGCGCCCACAAGACGCCGCACTTAAATCGCACGGCTTCGATACAGGCTTCCTGCTCGGCGCGGGTCAGCGCGTTTTTCTTTATATGCTCCAGCGCGAAGTCGGCGTCGCGCGGCGCCTGGCTGAGGCGGCGCTTGAAATAAGCCATCACGCTATCGTCGATGAAGTCGTAATTTTCCAGCATTCCGGCGATGCGCTCCCTATGGATCCCCGGCGCGAACAATTCGGTCAGCGACGACGCCACGGCGACGACCAGCGGCTGTTCCACGACATAGCGAACATAGGCCTCGACCGCGAATTTGGTCGCCGGCAGCGCCCCGCGCCGCGAAATCACGTAATCGCGCGGCAGCCCCAGACCGTCGGTCAGCACCAGCCAACGCTCTATGCCGCCCGCTTCATCGCCCAGCCCGTCGTGATCGTGGACGCGGTGAATCCACTCGCGGCGCAATTCGCGGTCATGCGCGCGGCTCATGAAGCCGGCGTCCTTGCGCGGCACCGCCTCTTGATAGCAATAGCGGTTGAGCGCCCAGGCGCGCACTTGCTCCTTGTTGAGCTTGCCGCCGTGCAGCAGTTTATGGAACGGATGCTTGTCGTGGTACTGCTCGGCGCCGATCGCGCGGATCGCGGCTTCGAACGCCTCTGGCGCCAGCCTCGGCGCGTCGAGATAGGCGTGCGATTCCAAAACGTCGTTCATAGCGCTATCTCCATCCCGTCTTCGCCGATTTCCCAGCCCGCAGCCTCCGCTTCCGCGCGCTCTGGCGAGAAAGCGTTCAACACCGGATTCGAATTGTTGATGTGCACGAAAATTTTGCGCGCGACATCGAGCTTCGAAAAGGCTTCGATCGAACCGTCCGCGCCGCTCATATTGATATGGCCCATGCGCGTCCCGGTCTTGCCGAGCAGGCCCTGCTCGATCATCTCGTTTTCATGCCAGAGCGTGCCGTCGAACATCACCAGTTCGGCGCCCGCGAGCCGCGCGGCCAGCCCCGCGTCGAGGCCGGCGCAGCCGGGGATGTAAAAGAAAGATTTAGCGCTGGCCGTCTCGGTGATCTTGAGGCCGAGCGTGTCGCCCTCGGCGCTGCCGTAATTGGCCGCGAATGCGTCTTCCAACCAAAGGGCAATTTTGCCGGCGACGGGAAAAGCCTCGACGCTAAGGCCGAGATCGACGCCGGCGCCGTGAATCGCCAACGAAGCCCCGAGCAGTAATTCCTCGCGCGCGACGTAGGCTGGGGCGAGGACGTTGAAGATTTTATTGGCGGCCAAGACATCGAGCACGCGGCGCGCGCCATGGACCGTAAAGGGCTGCGCCTCGCGCAGATTTAGCAGCCCGGCCACATGGTCGACGTCGCCGTTGGTGACCACGACCGCCTTGATCGGACTGGCCCGCACGCCATCCTGTTCGCTCGGCGCGAGCGCCGGGCTCGCGGCGATTTGCTGGCGCAGATCGGGCGAGGCGTTGAACAAAACCCAGTCGCGACCATTGGCGCTCACCGCCAGCGAGGATTGCGTGCGCGCGCTAAAGCCGGGCTCGCCAGCGCGCACGGCGCGGCAGTTGGCGCAATTGCAGTTCCATTGCGGGAAGCCGCCGCCGGCCCCGGAGCCCAAAATTCTGATCCGCATCTTTTGCGCGTCCTCGGCGCGGGCTTATTCGCCGACGCGCCGGGTCCCCCTGTTTTTGTTGTTCTCGGTCCACTATGTCGGCACCCGCCGCGCCTTGCAACTGTGGCGAATTCACGCGGGCGGGGCGACCTTGGCTTCCTCCTGCCGCGCCAAGGCGTTATAGCGGCGCAGGCCAAAGGGAATCAGCGCCAAATAGGCGAGACTGAGAGCGATCAATATCTCCATCGGATAGATCGCGAGCAGGAGAAGAAGCACGCCTCCGCCAAACAGCAGCGGAATGATGAGGTCGCGCGGCACGCGGCCGACACGCTTGCCCGAAAAATGCGGAATGCGGCTCGCCATCAGAAAGGCGATCATCAGCACATAGAGAATGTAGAACGGCGCGAAGGCGCGAGACGCCGGCAATTCCAGCACCGATAGGTGCAGATAGAGCGGCAGCAGCACCGTCACCGCGCCCGCTGGCGACGGCATGCCGACAAAAAAGTCGCTGTGCCAGGCCGGGCGCGCGGGATCTTCCGACATCACGTTGAAGCGCGCCAGCCGCAGCGCGCAGGCGATGGCGAAGGCCAGCGCGGCGAACCAGCCGAAATTCTTGATTTCGTGCAGCGACCAGAAATACAGCAGCAGGGCCGGCGCGACTCCGAAATCGACGAAATCGGCGAGCGAATCGAGCTCGGCGCCAAAGCGCGACGTGCCCTTCAGCGCCCGCGCCAGCCGCCCGTCGAGGCCGTCCAGCACCGCCGCCGCCATCACGGCGAGCACCGCGGTTTCGAATTTGCCCTCGACCGCATAGCGAATGGCCGTGAGGCCCATCGACAGGGCGAGCAGCGTGACGAGATTGGGCAGCACCACGCGGATCGGAATTCTGCGGAAGCGTAAGCGCCGACGCTCCAGCGGACTCAAAGTCGCGTCGGACCCCTCGAAGGATTTTTCGTCGTTCATGCGGGACTCTTCATGCGGGACTCTGAGGTTAAGCCGTCCGTCAGCCGGACTTGAAGGACAGCGCTGGCGTATGAGCCGTGAGATCGGCGAGCACGGTTTCGCCGGCGATCGCGCGCGAGCCGATCGCCACGGTGGGCCGTGCATAAGTGGGCATATAAACATCCACGCGCGAGCCGAAGCGGATAAGCCCGAAACGGTCGCCGACGCCGATGCTTTCACCCTCCTGGACGAAGGAAACAATGCGACGCGCCACAAGACCGGCGATCTGCACGACGCCGAAGCGCCCTTGCGGCGCCTCGATGACGAGGCCGTTGCGTTCATTGTCCTCGCTGGCCTTGTCGAGGTCGGCGTTGACGAACAGGCCCGGTCTATAGGCGATCCGCGAGATGCGTCCGGTGATCGGCGCGCGGTTCACATGGCAGTCGAAGACGCTCATGAACACCGAGACGCGCTGCATCGGCTCGGCTCCAAGGCCAAGTTCCGCCGGCGGCAGAAAAAAGCCGATGGAACAGACCACGCCATCGGCCGGCGAGACCACGAGGCCTTCGCGTAGCGGCGTGACGCGCGGCGGATCGCGAAAGAAATAGACGCACCAGGCGGTGGCGATAAATCCGATCCAGCCGAGCGTTCCCGAAATCCAATGCGCGAGGAACGCGACAATCGCGAAGCCCGCGATGAAAATATAGCCTTCGGGATGAATCGGAACCAGCGACTTGCGAACGGAATCAATGATCGACATAAGCTCTCCCGTTCTGAGTCAGAACCGCTGGATTGGGACTATCGCGCCGCTGTATTGCCATCTTGCGACGCAAAAGTCACGGGGGCCAAAAACTCGGCGACGCTCCGGCCGGCAAACCGCCCGGCCCAACCAAGCCGCCCACGGAAGCCGCCGCCATGAACGACCCGCTGTCCCACCCATTCGTCGAAGACCTCACGGCCTGCCTGCGATTCTATTCGCGGCTGAACCTGCCGGCGGCGCCAAACGGCGCGGTGATGGCGGACTTTGGCAAGGCCTTGCGCGCTTTGCCGGTCGCCGGGGCGATAATCGGCGGGGCCGGTGGCGCGGCGCTGTTTTGCGCGCGCGCTGTTGGGCTTCCGATTCTGCCGGCGGCGATCTGCGCCGTCGCCGCGCTGGTCGCCGTCACCGGCGCGCTGCACGAGGACGGGCTCGCCGATGTCGCCGACGGCTTTGGCGGCGGCGCGACGCGCGAGAAAAAATTGGAGATCATGCGCGACAGCCGGCTCGGCTCCTATGGCGCCATCGCCCTCGCCCTGGCGCTGATGCTACGCGTCGCGTCGCTCGCCGCCCTGACCGAGCGCGGCCTCGGCCTCGCGATATCAGCGTTGATTTGCGCCGGGGCGGTCTCGCGTACGGCCGGGCTTTTGCCGCTGCTGCTCTCCGTGCCCGCGCGCCGCGACGGCGCCGGAGCCGCCATGCCGCGCCCTGCCGGCGACGCGACGCGCCTCGCGCTAATCCTCGCTGGCGCGGCTTCGGTGCCTCTTCTATTCGCGGGACTTTCCGTGAGCCAAGTGCTTTGCGCCGGTATCGCCGCAGCGCTCGCCGCTTTCGTCGTCACGCGGCTCGCCGAGCGCCAGATCGGCGGCTATACCGGTGACGTGCTAGGCGCGACGCAACAGGCGGCGGAGATCGCCGTGCTGTTGGCGCTTAGCGCGAGATGACCCCTCTATTCCGCCGCCGCCGCCTCCATCCGCGCCATCGCCCCACGCACCTCATCCACCGCCGCCATCAGAACATCGACGCCCGCGCCGGGGCGCACGGCCTCCGCCGCCAGGCGCCGGCGGTAACCGCGCGCGCCCGGCATTCCCGCGAACAGCCCGAGCATATGCCGGGTCATTGACGACAGCCGCTCGCCTTGCGCCAGACGCGCCTCGATATAAGGAAGAAACGCCTCCACCACCTCGAAGCAATCCTCGAGCGGCGCCGCCTCGCCAAATAGTTCCGAGTCAACGCGCAGCAGCAGCGCCGGGTCGTGATAGGCGGCCCGGCCAACCATCACGCCATCGACAAAGCCAAGCTGCTCGCGCATCGCCTCAATGGTCGCGAGGCCTCCGTTGATCGCGATGGGCGCGTCCGGAAAGGCGCGCTTCAGCTCATGCACCAGCGCATAGTCGAGCGGCGGCACGTCGCGGTTTTCCTTTGGCGATAGCCCCTTGAGCCAAGCCTTGCGGGCATGGACGATCAAAGCGTCGGCGCCCGCGTCCAAAGCCTTCTCGGCGATGTCGAACAGCGCCGCGCGCGGCTCCTGATCGTCGACGCCGATGCGGCATTTGACCGTCACCGGCACGCTCACGGCGTCCTTCATCGCGCGCACGCAATCAGCGACCAGCGTCGGGCGCAACATCAAGCAGGCGCCAAAGGCTCCGTTTTGCACGCGGTCCGAAGGACAACCGACATTAAGATTGATTTCGTCGTAGCCGAATGTTTCAGCGATCCGCGCGCTGGCGGCGAGATCGCGCGGCTCCGAGCCGCCAAGCTGAAAGGCCAGCGGCTGCTCGAAGGCGTCGAAGCCCATCAGCCGCGCGCGGTCGCCGTGAATGACAGCGCCGGTCGTCAGCATTTCCGTGTAAAGCCGCGCGCGCCGAGTCATGAGCCGGTGCAGATAGCGACAATGCCGATCCGTCCAATCCATCATCGGCGCGACGGAAAAGCGCCAGGGGCCGTTTTTCGATATCCGATCCATTCCTTCAACCTTGCCGGTCATGGGGCGTAGCATGGCCGTCACAAGGATCAAGCGCAAATTCGGAATATCGCGGGTTCGAGGTGCGCTCACCCTATCCTGCGCCAACCGTCCATGCCGAGCCGCTCCTGAGGCAAAAAGCGCGCCTTGTAATCCATTTTGGGCGAACCCTCGACCCAATAACCAAGATATAGATGCTCCAGTCCAAGGTCTATCGTCCGCGCCAGATGGTCCAAAATCATGAAAGCGCCGAGCGAGCGCGATTCAAGCCTCGGATCGAAGAACGAATAGACCATGGAAAGACCGTCCGCGAGATAATCGGACAGACAACAAGCCACCAACCTGCCCGTGTCGCGCACGCGATACTCCAACAGCCGCGTCTCGACATGGCTGTCCTCGATCATCATTTGATAATCGGAAAAGCCCATATCGGCCATGCCGCCGTCGCGATGGCGCGCGCAGACGTAGGAGCGAAACAACTGATATTGTTCCGGCGTCGCGCGCGGCGGGCAGGCCGCGACTTCGATGTCGGCATTGCGCTTTTGCACGCGCCGCAACGTCCGCGAAAGAGCGAAATCGCACACCTTGACGCGCACCGACACGCATCGCCGACAGCTTTCGCACGCGGGGCGGTAGGCGATCGTCTGCGAGCGTCGAAACCCCGATTGCGTCAGAGTGTCGTTCAGTGCGACCGCGCGGCGCCCGATCAAATGCGTGAAGACCTTGCGTTCCTCGCGATCGGGAAGATAGGGGCAAGGCGCGGGCGCGGTGAGATAAAATTGCGGCGCGTCGCGAGATTGTTTCGTCACGCGGCTTGATTCCTCTTAATTTGCGCCGCCCGCGGTGGGCCACGCTGGCGGCGCCGAACGCCGCAGCACGATCACGTCGGCGAGAATATCATGTAAGCAGCGTTTGTCGCTGGTGATGAAAGATAACAGCAGTAACGGCGGCAGCAAGGTGGTGACATAAAACAGCACCGCGTGAACGGCGGCGTTTATGAACGGCGTGCGTTCGCCCGCCATTGTGCGCATTTCGAGGTCCATCAACCTCATTCCGGGAGTCGCCATTCGCCAGCCCGAAACGGTAAGGCCATTATAGAAAAACGCCACGAGCGGAAAAATCGGCGGCAGCAATATCGCCGTCATGCCAAAACTCAGGAACAACAGCCCAAAAAATATCAACGCCGAAAGCGTCGATACAAGTATGAAATCGAGGCATACGGCGATGATCCGGCGCGTGCGGACGCCGTCCAGCGCCGCCCGCGGGATGCGCGGCGGCGCGGCGGCGAACTCTTCCGCCGGCCGTGGTGGAACGCCGTCCTGACCGCCGCTGTAACTCATGATCGCTTCCTCGCCCGCCGAATAGGGCCAATGTCGTCGATCGGGGCGCCTATTTCAAGGCGCGGCGGGGCGGCGAACAAGAGGCCGCCGACCGCGCGGCGACCCCGTGGCTCCGATGGCCGGTCAAGCCGGTGAAAACGACGCACGCGAAGGGGCGTCTACATCCACTTCTGGCGCCACCAGCGAATGAGGCCGGTGACCGAGAGGAACACGGCAAGGACGGCGAAAACGTCGTTCACCCACTTCCACTCGGACCAGAATATCGTGCCCATATGCACGCGCAGCAACCAGGAGAACCAAGGCGTGCCGGGATCGGACGGCTGCTTCACGTCGAAGGTCTCGATCTCCTTGCCATCGGCGTCGGTCACATACATTTTGGACGAGCTCTTCCAGACGAAATTGTCGCCCAGCCGGGTCACGTCGGAGGGCATGAACATGCCTTCCATGCCGCCCATTCCGGCGGTTTCGGTCCTGCGCGCCATTCCGGCGCTGATGCCGGCGCCGTCGCGCTGGCCAGAGTCCTGCCGCGCGCCGTCGTTCACGCCATGATGGGCGTGATCCATGCCGGAATGGTCCATCCCGGCCATGCCGCCCGCGCGCTCCGCTCCGGCTTCGCGAATTCGTCCACGTCCGCCGCCTTGGCGCGCCTCGCCGCGCCCACGATCCTTGTCGGAAACCACGACCTCATGGTCGACCTGATCCGCGCCGCGAATGAGCGAGGGCCCGGCCATGCCGCCGGAAACGAGCACTTTGTCGCCTATTCGGCGCAGGCGCGTCGCCGCGCCGACCGGCTTGCCCGTCGCATCCTCTTCGCGCGCCCAGATCCGCCCATTGTCCACGGTGGTGAACATGCCGATACGATTGCCGATGGTGAAGGCGCCGGGCATGCCGGGATAGGCGAAGATGGCGTCGATCCAGCCGGCCCAGGACGAACCGTCGAAGGCCGGCGTCAGATAGGCTTGCGGTATTCGTGTCGCCCTCATCCAGTCGCCTAGCTCGCGGCCATGGCCGATGAAGATGCCGTTGACCGGGAGATAGATCAGCATCAGCACCGAGGCGACGCCGAGCGTGGCGCTATGGGCGCGGAACAGCCAGATAATGGTCGAGCGGCGCGCCGCCTTGGTCGGCTTGGGCGCGGCGCCGACGGACTTGGCGCGGCGCCTCCACCATTTCGGCAACCCCCAATAAAGCAGCCCGGTCAGCGACAGAATGAACATGCCGAGACCACCGATGTCGTTCATGACCAAGGAGGTCAGGGAACCCGCGACGCCTTTGCCGAAATGCAGTTCGCGAACGAAGCGGTTGAGCTGGACGTCGGTCACGCGTGATTCGGGTCCAAGCGGTCCGAGTTCGATCGTGTCGATCCTGGCGGGGTCTTCCGTCTTGAACCGCACGATTTTTGACTTGTCGATGACGGCGAGCAGTTCGTCCGGAGCCGATCCCGCGGCGAGCGAGGTGACATACTCGCCCTTCAAGGTCGTCTGTCGCGCGGTCGCGCCCTTGTCGTCGGAGACGTAGACGCCGTTATCGGACGCGAACCAGAGCAAATTCCAACCGACGGCCGGATCGGGCTCAATGGCGAGAATTTGCGGATGATCGCCGTCCAGAAAGCGCGTCGCCATCCATGTCGTCCCGCCGTCGCGAGACAGCCACAATCCGCGCGGACCGCCCGCCACCTGAATGGAGCGATCGCTCGGATCAATCTGTAGATAGCGCGCGACGCCGTGCGCCGAATTCGCGTCCAGCGCCGCCGGCGTCAAAAAAGCCGGCGATTTATTTTGCATCAGCCAGCGCCACGAGTCGTGGTCGAGGAAGAAGCCCGTGAGACCCAGCGCCGCCAGCCAGGCCGCGCCGATGAGCCCGGCCCATTTGTGTATGAAAAAATTCCAGTAGTAGAATCCGCCGCCGCTGTGCTTTTTCCTTTTGGCGGGCGCGGAGATTTTTCGCGGAGCTGACGCCTGCGAATCGACCTGGTCGCCTGGAGATGCGTCGCCGGGATGCGAAAACGCGCCGAAATATTGAGTCTATGAAAGCCATTGTCGTTCCCTCTCGAATAGGGGCGACCCGCGCGCTCGGAATATGATTCCGCCGGTCCGGAGCGTGGTCGCTATGTCGCTTGCGCCCTCTCGCGCCGAAACAACGGACGCGCGAAGCGCCCGGACGACGGAAGGCGGTTTGTGGCATGGAGAGCGCGGACGGCGCTGCGCCTGCCCCGAAGCTTCTCGACTTTTATGCGAGCGCGGGGGGCGCGCGCGAACGTAGATCGGCGGGTCCGCCGTCGAGTTCGCGGCCGAGCAGCGTCTCGAACGCAAAACGCGTCGAAACTTCGAGCTGGTGAATGAAATGGGAAATGGAACGCGCGCCGAGCCCCGGCGCGGCTGACAACGCGCAGGCGTCGCAACAGGACGCGTGTGTCCCCGCGGACCCGCCGCCGCGCTCCGTCGCGCCATGGCAGTCGATCGCGGGCGTGGACGTCGCCGTTACGCCCGTCTCGGATTGACGCCGCGAGTCATTTGGCGACGAGTCATGGATCGACACGCCGTGGGTCGAGGACGCGAGGCCGAATAACAGCGTCGCCAGCACGTAAAGCGCGGCGACCGCCTGCCTGCCCATTTGAGATCGAGAGAGCGTCCTCATGGGCTGGAATGTTGCATGGGCGCTTATTTTTCGTCAAGAACACGGCGGGCGCGGAACCATGCGAACGCCGGACTGGAAACGATTCAGACATAATGACGACAGCGACAGACGTCGAAATCAAGCCGCCGGGCGAGTCCGTGAAAAGTGGGAATTGCGGCGTTTGTCGACTTGACGGCGCCCGCGCGCCCGTAGCATGCCTCGATAAGGCGTGGAGCCGTGGGGCGCCGTCGCGGCGAATC
>PLAI01000171.1 GCA_003134075.1 Methylocystaceae bacterium
CGTGGCTCTTCATCCCTACGTGGCTCTTGAGTTCTCGCGGCTTCCGGAATTCTTGGGGGGGCCTGGGGCCGTTGCGGCTCCTGCGGGCGCGGCGGCTCCTTGGCCTGCGGCGGCTCTTTCGGGCGCGGGGGCGGTTCGCGTGGCGGCTGTGGCCTTTGAGGCGGGAATTCGTGCTTGATTGGTTGCGGCGCCGGTTCAGCCGGTCTTGGCGCCGCTTGTTCCGGCGCCGCCGGTCCTGGCGCCGCTGGCCAGCCGGGGGCCGCGGGCCGCGCCTCAAGCCGCGTTTCGCGCGTGTCCGCTCGGGGGATGGACGCCTCGCCGCGGTTGATCCCGCTTTCGACAAGCAGGTCGTTCGGCCCGCCGATGAGCAGCAGATGCTCGGTGTTGTCGCGCCGGACGATAACGAGTTGGCGCTCCCGGTCGAGTTCGAACGCGTCGACGACATCCAGGCGGCGCGGGCGGTTGCGCGGTCCGTTGGTCCGAATGCGTCGTCCGAACACCAGTCGGAAGATGTAGAGGATCAGCACCGCGGCGACCAGAAAGGCGGCGATTGCGAACAGATAGGGGAGCAGCTGCGATTGCGTGATGCTTTGTGGCATGAAATTCTAGTCTCTTGTTCGAACGCGTCGCCGGATAGCAGATAAAATAACAGCTTTCCCCATGTGCGCAT
This sequence comes from Methylocystaceae bacterium, assembly GCA_003134075.1. Lineage (GTDB taxonomy): Bacteria > Pseudomonadota > Alphaproteobacteria > Rhizobiales > Beijerinckiaceae > Methylocystis. The sequence continues at coordinate 671 of PLAI01000171.1, forward strand.
CGAAAAAGGTTAAGCAATGGTTAACGCCGCGCGCGCCAGGCTTGTTTCGATTGCCGGCGACGTTGCCTTGGGCGGCGCATGAGGTCATTGTTCCCCGATGATTCTTTGGGACCGCGGCGCTTACTCGGCCGCGAAGCTGTCGCGAGATGCCAGACATGATCGAAAAGGTGGCCTCGTCAGCGTATGACCGCACGGAACGCCCGGGCGTCGCTTGGCTCGTTTTGCTTCTAGCGGCGGCGCTGGTCGGCGTCATGGCGGCGTATTTCCTCGCCCCGGCGTCAGCGCCCCGCGTGACCATGGCGGCGCTGGCCATGTTCGCGGTGGCGGGGGTTTTCTCGCTGTTCGCCTACGCCGTCGGCTTGCTGCAATTCACCAGCCGCGCCGCTCGCAACGACGTGACCAAGCTGATCTCCGACACTTGGGGCGAGGGCCTGCTCGCGACCGAGGGCGAGTTGCAAATACTCTATGCCAACGAAGCCTATATGGAGCTGTGCGGCGCGCGGGACGTGAGCGGGATTTTGCCGGTCGAGCGGCTGTTCTCCGGGCCGCCCGAAGTCTCCGAGGCCATCTACCGACTGGCGCAAGCGGCGCGAGGCGGACAGCGCCATGTCGAGGATATGCGCTTGTCGCCGCCCTTGATGGGAGGCGCGGCCGCCGCTTGGTATCGCATAAAGGTCCAGCCGCTGGAGCGTCACGGCCCCAATACGACGCTCTGGGCGGTGGCCGACGTGACCTCGGACCGGCAACGCCAGGAAAATGTTTTCCAGCAACTGCAGCACGCGATCGATTTTCTCGATCACGCGCCGGCGGGCTTCTTCTCGGCGACGCCGGCCGGCGCCATCCCTTATATGAACAAGACGCTGGCCGGATGGCTCGGCTATGATCTCACGCAAGCCGGCTCGGGCGGATTGACCCTCCACGACATCGTGGCGAATAACGGCTCGGCGCTGCTCGCCGCTGGCCTCGGCGGGGCGGGCGAGGTGCGCACGCGGCAGATTGACCTTGATTTCAAGTGCAAAAACGGGCGCTCCCTGCCCGCGCGGCTGCTGCATCGGGTCGCCTACGGCCAGGATGGCGCGCCGGGCGCTTCCCGCACGCTGGCGCTGAACCGGGCGTCCGGAGAGCAGCCGGAGGAGGATTTGCGCGCCGCGGAGGTGAAGTTCGCGCGTTTCTTCAATTCGACGCCTATGGCCATAGCGACGCTCGACGAGAACGGCCGCGTGGTGCGCTCCAACGCGGCCTTCGCTCAGCTGTTGCCGCGCGCGCTGGCGGGCGGTCGGGCCGGGAAATCCGCTCCCGCCTGGCCTTTGCTGACCGATATGAGCGAGCGCGATCGCGCCGCGCTCAAGGGCGCGATCGAAGTCGCGCTCGACAGCCGCGGCGATGTGAAGCCGGTCGACGTGGTGTTCGAGGACGCCGCCAGCCAAGGCGAGACGGGACGGATCGCCTCCAGCGACCCCATGACAGCGCGCTCCGTCCGATTCTTCGTCTCGCCCGACGAGAACGCCGGCAAGAAGGCGGCGATGATCTACGCGCTGGACACGACCGCCGAACGCAAGCTGCAAGAAGAATTCGCTCAATCGCAAAAGATGCAGGCCGTGGGTCAGCTCGCCGGCGGCGTCGCGCATGACTTCAATAATATGTTGACGGCGATCATTGGCTATTCCGACTTGCTGCTGGCGAGCCATCGCCCGACCGATCCGTCGTTTCAGGACATCATGCAAATCAAGCAGACGGCCAACCGCGCCGCCGGCCTGACGCGGCAGCTGCTGGCTTTTTCGCGCCGCCAGACGCTTCGCCCGGAAGTGCTGCAGATCGGCGACGCCCTTTCGGAACTGCAGATTTTGCTGCGCCGGCTGCTCGGCGAGAAAGTGGAGCTCGATCTGCGGCACGGCCGCGACCTGTGGTACGTCAAGGCTGACATCAACCAATTCGAACAGGTAGTTATCAATCTCGTCGTCAACGCGCGCGACGCCATGGCTGAGCGCGGCGGCCGGGTGCAGCTGCGCACCCGCAACGTCGCCGCCGCCGACTGCGCCGCATTGAACGAAAAGGCGCTGACGCCGGCCGATTACGTGCTGGTCGAGGTTGAAGACACTGGCCCCGGCATTTCGCCGGAGCTGAAGGAGAAGATTTTCGAGCCCTTTTTCACCACCAAGGAAGTCGGCAAGGGCACTGGCCTCGGCCTCTCCATGGTGTTCGGCATCGTCAAGCAGTCCGGAGGTTTCGTCTTCGTCGACAGCGAGGTCGGCAAGGGCGCGACCTTCCGCGTGCTGCTGCCGCGCTATGTCCCGCAAGCGAGCGACATCGCCGTCAAGGCCGAGGCCGCCAAGCCCACCACCGATTACACCGGCCAGGGCGTCGTCCTCCTGGTCGAGGACGAGGACGCCGTGCGCGCCTTCGGCGTCAGAGCGCTCGGATCGCGCGGCTACACGGTTCTGGAGGCCGCCTCGGGCGTGGAGGCGCTCGAAGTGGTGGAGCGGGAGAAGGGCAAGATCGATCTCATCGTGTCAGACGTGGTGATGCCCGAGATGGATGGGCCGACAATGTTCAAGGAGCTACGCAAGCGCGGCGTGAAGGCGAAGGTGATCTTCGTTTCCGGCTACGCGGAGGAAGCTTTCGCCAAGAACCTTCCCGAAGGCGAGTTCGGCTTTTTGCCAAAACCCTTCACTCTCAAGCAATTGATTGAGACCGTCAAACAGAGTCTGGGGGAAGGGGCGTGAGAATGTCGCGGTTCATAATGCAGTCGCTCTATTGACACGCAATTGTGAAGCATGGCCTATTTGTGCCCGGGACAGGGCTCCCAATAAAAGAAAACAACCGAGGAAACAGCAAGATGAAGATGAATGTTCTTGTGGCGGCGGCCTTGATGTTCGGTGGAATGATCGCGCCCGGCTTTGCATTTGACGGGGCGACGGGCCTGCGCAGCCCGGTCGCCAAGGTCACCTGCGACACCCGCAACGAAGATGAGCAGGCTGTGTGTGCGTCAAAGTGCGAGGATGCGTTCGTTCGTCATAAGAACGACAATATGGCCGATCACTCCGCGTTGGCTTCGGAAAGGCTGGCTTGCGACACCAAATGCGGCTGCCCGGAAAATTCGAAGTTGTAATCCACGTCGCTCGCCGCGCGCTCGGCGAGGACCGTTCCAGTCGCTGGGCGCGCGAATAGTCGACGCCCAGCGGCCTGGGCGGGTTTTTCAAGATTGCATCGTTTTTACGGATTAAGTCGCGGCCGGCACGCGCCCATATGGACGCCGCGCGCCGCGCGTGTTAGGGCCGCGCCTTCCCTAAAAAACCAAAGGCTGCGACATGATCCCGCGCTACTCTCGCAAGGCGATGACCGATATTTGGGAGCCGCGGACGCGCTTCAAAATCTGGTTCGAGATCGAGGCGCACGCCTGCGACGCGCTCGCCGAAATCGGCGTCATCCCTAAGGAGAGCGCCAAGGCGATCTGGGACAAGGCGGGCGACGCGTCCTTCGATGTTGAGCGCATCGACGAGATCGAACGCGTCACCAAGCACGACGTGATCGCCTTCCTGACGCATCTCGCCGAATTCATCGGCGCCGATTCGCGCTTCGTGCATCAGGGCATGACCAGTTCCGACGTGCTCGACACCTGTCTTTCCGTGCAGCTGTCGCGTGCCGCCGATCTCTTGATCGCCGATGTCGACGCTCTGCTCGCGGCGATCAAGAAACGCGCCTTCGAGCATAAATACACGCCGACAATCGGCCGCTCGCATGGCATCCACGCCGAGCCCACCACCTTCGGCCTAAAGCTGGCGCAGGCTTACGCCGAGTTTTCCCGCGCGCGCGAGCGGCTTGTCGCCGCGCGCAAGGAGGTCGCGGTCTGCGCGATTTCCGGCGCCGTCGGCACTTTCGCCAATATCGACCCGCGCGTCGAGGAGCATGTCGCGAAAAAACTCGGGCTCGCGGTGGAGCCGGTGTCGACGCAGGTGATCCCGCGCGACCGTCACGCGGCGTTTTTCGCGACGCTTGCCGTCGTCGCCTCCAGCGTCGAGCGCCTCGCCACGGAAATCCGCCATCTGCAACGCACCGAAGTGCTGGAGGCCGAGGAGTTTTTCTCGGCCGGGCAGAAAGGCTCTTCCGCGATGCCGCATAAGCGCAATCCCGTGCTGACCGAAAACCTCACCGGACTCGCGCGTCTCGTGCGCGGCATGGCGGTCCCGGCGCTGGAGAATGTGGCGCTGTGGCATGAGCGCGATATTTCGCATTCCTCGGTCGAGCGGATGATCGGCCCCGACGCCACGGTGACACTGGATTTCGCGCTCGCGCGACTGACCGGCGTGATCGAGAATCTGCTTATCTACCCGGAGAATATGAAGAAGAATCTCGATCGGCTCGGCGGCCTCGTGCATTCGCAGCGCGTGCTGCTGGCGCTGACGCAAAAGGGCGTCTCGCGCGAGGACGCCTATGCGCTGGTGCAGCGCAACGCGATGCCGGTATGGCGCGGCGAGGGCGAATTCCGCGCGCTGCTCGGCGCCGACAAGGAGGTGAGCGCGAAACTCTCAGCTAAGGAACTCGACGAGTTGTTCGACCTCTCCTACCATTTTAAACACGTCGACACGATCTTCGCGCGCGTGTTTGGGGACCAATAGGGCGCGCATCAAGCCTTCGGCGGCGGCTTTTGCGGGCCGATCGCGCCGCGTGGGCGCGTGAGGCCTAGTCGGCGCATGAAAAACAGCACCACCAACGACGCGCCGACGCACAGCGCGGCGGCATAGGCCGTGCCATCAGTGGTTTCCGTAAACGGCAGATTCTTCGTGTTCATGCCGAAGAAGCCGGTGACGAAAGTCGCCGGCAACAGCAAGGTCGTGACCATCGTCAAAATATACAGGCGATCATTCGTGACGGAACTGTCGATCGCGCTCAACTCGTCTTGCAGCAATCTGGCGCGGTCCTGCACTTCCGAAAGATCATGGGCGAGAATATCGGCGCGGCGAGCGAGCCGCGCGCCCGCTTCCCTTAGGTCGTCCTGCTCGGGGTCGCTGACGCTGGCCTCCAGCCGCAGCAATGGCGAGCGCAGGCCGCCGACTTCGCGCGCGAGGCGAAGCGCCGCGCGCCGCGCCGGGCCGAGCGTCGCCCGCTCGTCGAGGCCCTGACCGCCCATAACGATGCGCTCCTCTATGCGATCGAGCGTCGATGACAGTTCGTAAATCATTCTGCCCAATTCGTCGCACAAATGGCCGACGATGGTCTCGAACAGCTCTAGCGGCGAACTCGCGAGGCGCCCGGCGCCGAGCGCTATTAGCGTGGACTCCACCGCGCGGAGCGGGCGCTGACGCGCGCTGACGAGAAACTGCTCGCCGAAGGCGAAACGCAGATAATCGGTCCCCGTCGCCGCCGCGCCGTCGGCGCCGCGCTCGCGATCGAAGAAGGCGCCGCGAACGATGTCGCCGGAGTGCTCGACGAATTGCCTGTCGATCGGTCCCGACAGCGTCTTGCGCGCGTCGTCGTTCAGCACGCTCAGCCGTTTGAGCATGGCGTCCACATTCGGATCGTCGAGATGCAGATGCAGCCAGACGAAACCTTCGCCGGGCGCCCCGATATGCGCAACGTCGTCGGCGTCGCCGGGCGCGGCGCGCCCTTCGTCGTCGAAGCGCAGCACCAGGGCGCAGCCGGGAACGGCGTGGAAAGCGGGCTTGAGGCGATCGAAACTCATTTAGAGCGATCCGTTTTGGGCGGAGAATTTTTATTCCGACCAGCAGCAGATTCATAACAGGGGCATGACGGCGCGGCGAGCCCTTAGCCCTTTTTGCCGTTCTCGGGGCAAGGCGGGAGCGCCTCGTCCAGCACGGCCTGGTCGTGCTCGCCCTCGCGCGCGTCGTAATCGGCGTAGAGCGGCAGCCAGCCGGTCTCGTCGTCCGCGTGGATGAACACGTCGATGGCGATGGGGCCGGGCGGGATCTCCGTCCGCCGGCAGGCGAAGGAGCCAGAGAAGTCGATCTTGCCGCGCGTCCTCGCGCCCTCGGCCCTGAGCCGCGCGGCCTCCTGCTGCGCCGACCGCGCGGCGCCAAGACTTCGCGGCGCCAGTTCGACGATCGTCAGGGACGGCGCGCCGCCCAGCGCGGTCAGCGCCTCGCGGTCGCCAGGATGGGCGGCGCGCTGGAGACGCAGCGCGAGGGCATGGGCCCGCGCTTCGTCATCGCCGTCGCGCCAGTAGCGCACCTCGATGGCGGCGCTTTCCGGGGTCGGCGTCACCCAGTCGGGACCGCGCATCGCGACGCGCAATTGCGCCAAATCAGCCGTACCGACGTTGAAATCGCGCAGCTTCCACTGCGTCGAGATCGGCGCGCCGTTGCAGGCGGCGAGCGGGAGGAAAAGCGAGAAGAGAAAAACGCGGCGCATGGCGGCTCTCTAGCTGCGAGGGCGGCGGAGGCGGCCGAACCGCCTACGATCTATATCACGAAGAAGGTCCGGCGTTGGTTGGCGATTGGGCGGGGCTATGGGCCCGCCGCGCCACGATATAAATTCAGTCTCTTGAAATCGTGCAAAGTGAAGAGCGTGCGCGTCGACACGCTTAAGAAAATTTGCGAGATTTTCGACTGTCGGCCGGGCGATATTCTCGAATACCGCCCGGAGGAGGAGGCCAAGCGAGGGCCGATTGTTCCCTCTCCCCGCTCGCGGGGAGGCTGGGGTGAGGGGCCAGGGGCGTTTGCCCGAACGTGGATCGTGCCCCGAACCCTCACCCCGACCCTCTCCCGGTAAAAACGGGGAGAGGGAGCGTCCTACGCCTTCGGCCCGCCGCGGGTGACGCCGACCTTGGCCGGGCGCAGCACGCGCTCGCCGATCGAATAGCCGGGTTCGATCACCTGCGCCACCGTGCCGGCCGGCTGGCTTTCGTCGGGGATTTCATACAACGCCTCGTGCTGATTGGGGTCGAAGCGGGCACCTTGCGCCTCGATCTTCTTGACGCCGAATCGCGCCAGCCGCGAGAGAAAATCCCGCTCGGTGAGTTCGACGCCCTCGACCAGCGCGGCGACATCCGGCTCCATGGCCGCGCGCGCCTCGGCGGGGAAGCTGTCCAGCGCCCGGCGCAGATTATCCGCGAGCGCGACCGCATCGCGGGCGAAGCTCGCTATTCCGTAAGTTTTCGCGTCGGCGACTTCGCGCTCGGTGCGGCGGCGCAGATTCTCCATCTCGGCGAGCGCGCGCAGCAGCCGGTCCTTGACCGCCGCGTGCTCGGCGCGCAACGCTTCAAGCTCAGCCGCGGGATCGCTTCCTTGCGGCGCCGGCTCCTGTTGCGGCGCGACTGGGGCTTCCGTCGGGGCGGTCGTCTCTCGCGGCTTGTCGTTATTGGTCTCGTCGCTCATCGTGTAGGTCCATTGTCCTTTGCGCCCCCGATATCAGGGCTGGATCGCGATAAATCAAGTCCGCTCGGGACTCGTGGAGGGGGCTTCATTGGCGCCGCGCTTTTCGTCCGGGCCCGAGAATATCTCCAGCAATTGCCGCTTTATGGTCGCCTGGCGCGACGGCGAGACGATTTTTCCGCCCGTCAAATCCTTGACATAGATCGCGTCCACCGCGCGCTCGCCGAACGTCGTGACATGGGCCGAGACGATATTCAAGTTGAGTTTGGAGATGGCGTTGGTGATCTCGAACAGCAAGCCCTCCCGGTCGAGGCCCGAGATTTCGAGCACCGTGCAATCAAGCGACAGGCTGTTGTCTATGACGACTTCCGGCGCGATCGAGAAAGCGTTCGCCCGCGGCGTTTTGGCGCTCCGCGCCTCGATCGCGTCGGCGACCGCAACCTCGCCGCGCAGCGCCTTCTTGGCGAAGGCGGCGATGCGATCGCCGCGACGCTGTTCGTCGTCGTCGAATGAGAAAGCGCGCGAACATACGATGGTGTCGAGCGCCAATCCGTCGGCGGTGGTGAAAATATGCGCGTCGACGATATTGGCGCCGCAGGCCGCGCAGGCGCCGGCGACGGTCGAGAGCAGCCGGCGATGATCCGGGGCGATCACCGTCAACTCCGTAGCGCCGCGCTTGTTGTCGAGCGCCACGGCGGCGACGAGCGGCGCGCGCGCGTCGGCGAGCTGGCGCAGCAGCCGCGCATGATAGATCTTGTGAGCGAGGTCCATTTTCAGCCAATAGGCGGGATAGTGCCGCTTGGCGTAATTCTCGAACTCCTCGTCGCTCCAATCCTTCAACGCCGCGCGCAACTGCGCCTTCGCCTCGGCGACGCGGATTCTGCGGTCGACGGCGGAGTGGCCGCCGCCCAGCACGACCTCCGTCTCCCAATAGAGCTGGCGCAGCAATTGCGCTTTCCAGGCGTCGAGCACGCCGGGTCCGACCGCGTTGATGTCGCACACGGTCAACACGAACAGCATCTTCAACCGCTCGATGGTCTGCACCACGGAGGCGAATTTCTCGATCGTGCGCGCGTCAGTGAGGTCGCGGCTCTGCGCGACGCTGGACATCAGCAGATGCTGTTCGACCAGCCACGCGACGGTCTGAGTCTCTCCCGGCGTGAAGCCGAGCCGCGGACATAGCGTCAGCGCCGTCTTCATGCCGGCGATGGAGTGATCCTCCTTGCGGCCCTTGGCGATATCGTGCAGCAGCAGACCGAGATAGAGCACCTTGCGGTTGACGATGGTCGGCAGAATCTCAGCGACGAGCTTTTGGTGGTCCGGCAGGCGTCCGGCCTCGAGATCGCAAAGGCCGCCGACCGCGCGCAGCAGATGCTCATCGACCGTGTAGTGATGATACATATTGAACTGCATCATCGCGACGATGCGTCCGAAATCGGGGATGAAGCGCCCGAGCACGCCGGTCTCGTTCATGCGCCGCAGCACGATCTCGGTGATGTTGCGCGACAGCAGCAGTTCGAGAAACAGCCGGTTGGCCTCGGGGCTCGCGCGTAAATCGGCGTCGATGCGGCGCAGATTGCGCGTCACCGCGCGCAAGGCGTCGGGATGCAGCGGCAGGCTAAAACGATCCGCCGTCCAGAACAGGCGGATGATGTTCACGGGATCGCGCGCGAAGGCCGCGTCGTCGCTCACGCTGACGCGGTCGTGGTCGATGGTGAAACCCTCCGGGAGCCCCGCCTTGGAGCGGCGCCGCAGCCGCCCGAAAAAACGGTCGAGCATCGCGGGCGGCTTGGCCTGGCGCTCCTCCAGCGCCGCGCAAACAATGGCGGTCAGATCGCCCACGTCCTTGGCGACGAGAAAGTAATGTTTCATGAAACGTTCGACGCGCGAGAGGCCGCCGCGGTCGTGATAGCCGAGCCGCGCCGCCAGCACCGGCTGGATGTCGAAGGAGAGCCGCTCCTCGGCGCGTCCGGTCGCGAAATGCAAATGACAGCGCGCCCGCCACAAAAATTCCTCGCAGCGCTCGAACAGGCTGAATTCCGCCGAGGTGAACAGCCCCGCCGCGACCAACTCCCGCGCCTCGCGGACGTGATAGACATATTTGCCGATCCAGAACAGCGTGTTGAGGTCGCGCAGGCCCCCTTTGCCTTCCTTCACATTGGGTTCGACGAGATAACGCGAGGCGCCAGCCCGCTGCACGCGCGCATTGCGTTCGTCGAGCTTGGCGGTGACGAATTCGCGCGCGTCGGCGCGCACGATTTCGCGGTCGAAGCTCTCGACCAGATCGTCGAACAACTCGCGATCGCCGAGAATGAACCGCGCCTCCAGCAGAGTCGTGCGGATGGTCATGTCGGCCTTGGCCTGGCGCAGGCATTCGGCGACGGAGCGGGTGGAGTGCCCGACCTTCTGCCGCAAATCCCACATCATGTAGAGCATCGCCTCGACGACGCTCTCGCCCCAGGGGGTCTGCTTATAGGGCAGCAGAAACAGGAGATCGATATCGGAGCCAGGCGCCAGCGCGCCGCGTCCATAGCCGCCGACCGCGACGAGCGTCAGGCGCTCGCCGAACGTCGGCTTGTCCGTGACGTGAACATGGCTGACCACATAATGGTAGAGCGCGTGGATGATCTCGTCTTCAAGCTCCGACAGAAAGCACGCGCAGGCAAAACCGCGCCCGCCCGCTTCGAGCCTCGCCCTGGCGACGGCGTGGCCTTGGTCGAGCGCGGCGCGCAGCATTTCCACGACGCCCGCGCGGCAGGACTCCGGCGTCGCGGCGCCGTCGCAGGCCTCGCCGATGCGCTCCAGCATTTCCGCGCGCAAAGCAACGAGGTCGGGGCCGGACGCGTCGAGCGCCCGGAAGGCGCGGGACGGCGAGACGTTTAACTCGGCCATGTCGCTCAACTCCCGTGGCGCAAGAGTTTAATCCGCTCCTCCACCTTGTCCATGATCCTCGGCGCCAAATCCGGCCCGCCAATGTTTTTTAGCGCGCGCAGACCCGTTGGCGAGGTGACGTTGATCTCCGTCAGCCAGCCGTCGATCACGTCGAGGCCGACGAACAGCAGGCCGCGTTGCTTGAGATGCGGCCCGAGGCGCGCGCAAATTTCCCGCTCGCGGTCGGAGAGTTCGGTGGCCGCCGCGGCGCCGCCACGCACCATATTGGAGCGAATATCGTCCGCCGCCGGCACGCGGTTGACCGCGCCGAGCGGCTCCCCGTCGACGAGCAGGATGCGCTTGTCGCCGAGCGACACCGCCGGCAGGAAGCGTTGCACCACCCAAGGTTCGCGGAAGATCGTCGAAAACAGATCGAACAGCGAGCCGAAATTCGGATCGCGCCGCGCGACTTTAAACACGCTGGCGCCGCCATGGCCGAACAGCGGCTTCATCACGACTTCGCCCTGCTCGGCGCGAAACCGCTCGATCGCCGCGCGGTCGCGCGTGATCAGCGTTGGCGGCATCAAATCCGCGAACTCCATCACGAACAGTTTTTCCGGAGCATTGCGCACGCTGGCGGGATCGTTGACGACGAGCACGCGCGCGGCGATGCGCTCGAGAATGTGCGTCGAGGAAATATAGGCGAGGTCGAAGGGCGGGTCTTGCCGCAACAACACCACGTCGACCTTCGAAAGATCTAGCTGACGCGTCTCGCCGAGTTCGTAATAATGGCCGGGCTCGTCGCGGACGGCGATCTCTTGCGCGCGCGCGGTGACGCCGCCGGCCTCCAGCGACATGTGATCGGGCGTATAGAACCACAGCCGATGTCCGCGCCGCGCCGCCTCTAGCATTATAGCGAAGGTCGAGTCGCCCGCGAAGTTGATCTTCTCCAAAGGGTCCATCTGGACGGCGACTTCGAGCATGGGCGTCTCCCTGTTCGGCGCCGCTGGCGCCGCTCGCAAACGAAAAGTTGGAGCAGGTTCCCAGTCCAAAGTCTATCGACTTTTTCCGAGCCCCTGCTAGGTACTTTCCGAGTCTGGCGTATAATTCGCCACGCGCAATAAGTATAGGCGCGCTTCGCGATCTCGCGTTTGTCGCGCTGATCGCGGGTTGGACGAATCTCGAAGGAGGTAAAAATGGTGAATAAAATTCTCATGGCTATGTTTGTGACCGCCGCCGTCGCTTGCGCCCCTCTCGCCGCCACGGCGCAAACCGCTGCTCCGCCGACCGCGGCCGCGCCGGAAGAAGCAGCGCCGGCGAAGGAACATCATCACCACCATCATCATCATCACCATCACCACCATCATCACCATCATCACCACGACAACGGCAACACCTGATCCCAGTGACGCGGCCGACGGCGGGCGCTCGCTTCGCCGTCGGTCATTACGTCGTATTTTTTTTTGAGTTTCGCGGCGGCGATCAAGTCGGCGCAAGTTCAGCCGGCTTTTGGAGCCATGTTCGCGCTACGCGCCGCGCGACCGTGGTTGGCGCGAAACATGTCGGGCGTCCGGGTGGTCGGAGAGGAAGCTTCGCAACACCGGCAGCGCGTCCGCCGCTTGTCGACGCGACCCGAGATCGAGGAAGCAGCGCAGGTCGGCGACGATCATGTCGCGCACCGTCTCCGCCACTCTTTCCAGATTGAATTTATAGCTGGCGAGGAGCCCGCGATTATCGGCGGATTAAGCCGCGCCCATCAGTATCTCGTCTGGCGAGAGCCTGGCAAAGGTGGCGCATTCTTCCTTACTGATCATCGCGATCACCAATAATGCGGCGGCGAAAAAGATCGCGGCTCGGCGCGCCCAGTGGTGCATTGACCGCGGGCCACATCGGCGAGGTCGCGAGATAGACATCGACGCCGCCAAGGCGTTGCTCCGGACATGCGCCACGGGACACGCGGGCATTGAGACTCGGACAGCGTGGAACAATCAATCGAGTACTTCTACTCAACCTCTCCGCGACCCCGCCACGCGTCGGCTCTCCCGCTCGCGAAAAAGGAGAAATCCTCACGCCAGCAGCGGCGCGACCAGCCTTTCCAAATTCCGTTCGTAAGCCGCCGCCGAGAAATGCGCGTCGTAATAGGCCCTGGCGGCGCTGGCGCGGCGTCGCGTCTCGTTCCACGCCGGCGCCCGAGCCACCTCGCCGAGCGCGCGTGCAAAATCCTCCGGCGCGTCGGCGACGACGACGCCCTCCAGCGTCAGCGCGCCGTCCCCCATCCCGCGCAACGCGAGGCGCGTCGCGATCAGCGGCAGGCCGCTGGCCATCGCCTCCACGGTCTTGATCGACAGGCCGTGGCCGTCGATCGTCGGAAGCAGGGCCAGCCGCGCGCTGGCGTAGATCGCGCCGGGGTTTTCGACACGGCCGAGAAACCAATCCTTGTAGTGCTCGAACAGCGCGCCATCGCGCGAACGCACGCCGGCGTCGACATTGCCGGCGATCTTGACCCGGACGCCTTCGGCCCTCGGCGCGATCTCGCGCAAGAACCAGATCACGCTGTCGACATTGGCGGAATTATTGCTCGACACGATCACAATGTCCTCGCCGCCCGGTCCGGTCGGCGCTGGCGGCACGGCGGGATAGAGCAGCGCATGGGTCTTTTCGGGCAGGCTCGCGCGAAACTCGGCCTCCTCGCGCGCGTTGAGGTGGATCAAGAGATCGGCCTCGCGCATAAACGCGAGTTCCCGCGCCAGCATCGCCTCATAACTCACGCGCGGCCTCAGCGAGCGCGTATGCTCGTTCATCAGCGCGAACTGGCGGGCCTGGAGATCGTGACTGTCGAGCAGGATTCTCGCACCGCCCCGCGTAAGCCGCTTCGCCACCGGCATCAGGAAGAAATGATTGCAGTGGACGAGATCGAAGGCGATATCCTCCAACCCCTTGGATAGCAGCGCGCGCTCGGCGAGGCCGGAACGGATCACCGCCTGATCGCCATGCAGATAGGGCCACAGCACGTGCATTAGAAAGCGCGGCGACAACACGGCGTGAAACGGCGCGCCGCCGAAGAAACGGGGTCCGTCATCGAGTTCCGGCGTCGCGGCGGTGAATTCCCGCCATATCCAGCGCCTCTCCGGTCTGAAACCCGGATCGCCGCTGACGGCGACCGGAAAAACCTCCGCCCCCAGCGCGCGATAGGCGGCGATCTGGCCGAGCACGACGCGGTAAGTGCCGCAGCTATGCCAGGCGGGATGGACCAGCGCGACGCGCCGTCCTTTGAGCGGGGTGGGGGTGGGTAGCGCGGCCATTGGCGACGGTTATAGCGCGGGGAGCCCCGGGGAGCGCAATAGGCGAGCGTTCAAGCGCCTTGCTCCACGCCCTCCGGCGGCCCCGACGGCAATCGCGCCGGCGCATCCTTCGCTCGCTTTCCCGCCGCGCCAAAACGGTCCCAGGCCATTTCGTGGCCGAGATAAACAAAGGGGCCGACCACGAAGCCGAAAGCCGTCAACATGACCGCCCGCGGCAGGTCGCGGACGACGGCGTAATTGGTGGCGAAGTCCGTCGTCGTGGCGAAGGTGCGGAAGGTGATCGTCTTGGCCAAGGCGCGATTGACCGAATATCCGCCGAGACCAACCAATGGCGCTTTCGCGTTCGGCGGCTCGGCGTCGGCCGCGCGCTTGGCCTTGGCGCCGGAATATTCCCAGGCGGCCTCGTGGACGAAATAAAACACCGGGGCGACCGCCAAAGTAATGGCCGATAGGCCCGCCGCCGCCGCGACTTCGCCGATGACCACATAGTTCCAGCTAAAGTCCAGGGCCGTCACGATGATCCGATAGGTGATTGTCTTAGCCAGGGCCTGTTTGATCGGGAAGCTGAACGGCGCGGGCGTCGCGGGTTTGACGGCGGTCACGGGGCGGCGCTTGGCGGGTTTAAGCAGCGGCGCGAGGTTCCGGCGCAGCCAGGGCAAGCCTCCGGGCGTGAGCACCGCGGCGGCGCCGATCGCGACGCCGGGGATCAGCGCGACCTCGAGCAGAGCGGCGCCGGCCACGACCGCGCCGACCGTCGCGGCTCCGGCGACGAAATCCCGCGAGGGCCACGCAAGGCGGGCGGAAGACGCTTCGGCTTGCCGCGAGACGATGGCTTTTGCTCTGGACACGGCCCTATCCCATTCCTCTGGCGCTTCTGGCGTAAGCTGGTGTACACCCAAAAGGCCGAAACGCCCAGACTCAGCCGGCGCCCTTCAGCAGCCTTGCCGCCGCCGCGCGGGCCTCGTCGGTGATGGTCGCGCCGGCGAGCATTCGCGCGATTTCCTCCTGGCGTTCTTCGTGGACAAGCGGCGTGACGCTGGTCGCGACGCGCTTCTCCCTGGCGTTCTCGTTTTTCGCGGACGCCTTCTCGCTTATCGCACCCTTGGCGATCCGCAGATGCGCGGTCGCCCGCGCCGCCACCTGCGGCGCATGGGTCACCGCGAGCACTTGCACCCGCGCGGCGAGGCGGGCGAGGCGTTGGCCGATCGCATCGGCGACCGCGCCGCCGACGCCCGTGTCGATCTCGTCGAACACCAGCGTCGGAGCCGAGCCGCGATCCGCCAGCACGACCTTCAGCGCCAGCAGAAATCGCGCCAGCTCGCCGCCCGAGGCGACCTTGGTCAGGGGTCCCGGGCGCGATCCCGGGTTGGTCTGGACCCAGAACTCCACCCGGTCGATCCCTTCCGGCCCGCCCGATTCCGGATCGCTGGCGATGGTGGTATGGAAATGCGCGCCCTCCAGTTTTAGGGGCTTTAGCTCCGCGTCGACCAAGGCGTCGAGCTTCTTGGCGGCCATGCGCCTCGCGTGCGAAAGCTCCAGCGCCGCCACATTATAGGCGCGAACAGCGTCTTCCGCCTCTCGCGCGAGGGCCGCGACGCGCGCCTCGCCGGCCTCGATCAGCGCGATGCCCTCGGCGATACGGCGCGCGAGGTCGGGCAAGGCGTCGACGCTGATGCGGTGCTTTCGCGCGAGGCCGCGCAACGCGAACAGCCGCTCCTCGATGTTCTCCAGTTCCCTCGGATCGAAATTGGCCGCGTCCAGCGCCTCTTCGAGCGATTGCTGGGCGAGCCCGAGCGCGTCCAGCGCGCTGGAGAGCGCGCGCAATGGCGGGTCGAGAAGTTCGGCGGCCTGCGTCGCGCGCCGCTCCAGCCGGCGCGCCGCCTGCGCCAGCGACCAGACGATGGAATGGTCGCCCTCGAAATCGCCGAGCGCGTCGCGCAAATCGACCGCGACCTTCTCCGCCCGCTGCATCGCCAGCCTGCGCTCTGCCAGACGCTCCTCCTCGCCCGGTTCCGGCGCGAGTTCCGTCAGCTCGGCGTGGGCGTGGCGCAAATAGTCGGCGTCGGCTCTGGCCTTGGCGAGGCGCTCCTCCTCCTCCTTGAGCGCCCGCCGCGCCGCCTGCATCGCGCCATGCAGCGCGCGCAGCGCCTCCACCTGGCGCGTCAGCCCGCCATGCGCATCGACCAATTGCCGATGCGCGGCCGGGTCGACCATCGCGCGCTCATCGTGCTGGCAGTGGATCTCGACCAGTTCCTGGCCTATGGCGCGTAGCGCCTGGGCGCTGACCGGCGTGTCGTTGACATAGGCGCGGGTGCGCCCGTCCGCTGTCTGCGCGCGGCGCAGGATCAATTCGCCGTTCGCGGCGATCCCGAGTTCGCGCGCCTTGAGGTTGGCGGGATGATCGTCGCGCGTCTCGAATGAGGCGCGCACCTCGCCCTGCGCCTGTCCCGCGCGCACCAGCGCGGCGTCGCCCCGCCCGCCCAGCGCCAGCACGAATGCGTCGAGCAAGATCGACTTTCCAGCGCCAGTCTCGCCGGTGAGCGTCGTCAGGCCGCCCGAGAAATCGAGGTCGAGCGCGTCGATCAACACGATGTCGCGGATGGAAAGGCGGACGAGCATGGCGCGCCGGGGCTCAAGCGGAATCGGGAGCCGTGTTTATCCGACTTTCCGGCGCGGGTGGAAACCCCTTTCGCCGCGGGTCGTCTCCTTTGGCTCGCGCGCCCCCTAAGCCGCCGCGGGTTGCCGCTCGTTCTCTTCCTCGAGGGCATATTCGCGGCAATGCTCAAGATAGGCGGACTCGTGAATGGCCAGCAGCTCCACGATGCTCGTCCATAGCCACGTAGGCGCGTCGAGCTGTTTGGAGCGATCGCGATTGAGTTGCGCCTGCCAGCCCTTGCGCGTTTCGGCGTCCATCTGGCGGCTATGCGCCTTGCCGACGACGGCCGCCAAATATTCCGCGATTCGCATGGCCTCGTCGCGTGAAAGCTGCGTAATCTTCAACTTTAAATCCTGTGGCAGCAACTCCCGAACGAAGACCGATTTCCCCATCATCTTCGTCGCCAGCATGCGCTTTCCTATGTGTGGCGAGAGATGGCGCCCGCCCTCGACCACGCGCTGGGCTTGTTCGGAGGGCATCTGAACGCTGGCGGCCCGAGGCGCGGCGGCGTCGATCGCCTCTTTGATATCCATCAAACAATAGGCTCGCTTTTCCTTGTTCTTGGCGTCGAGTCCCAAAAGCACGGCGAAGCGAAGGCGGCCAAGCGAACTGCACCCTTTCACCCAATACGCCGCATCCATCATTTCAACCGACGAGTCGTCGTCGCGAGATCGGAGCATCGTCGCGATTCGGCGCAGCTGTTCCTGGTCAAACAGACTGGATATTTCTTGCTTTTCCTGAGCGGAAACCGGCCAGAAACGCTTACCCAGCGGGATGGTGGGCTTGGCGTCTTCGATCCGTTCATTGGCGAGGGTTTTCCAGCTCGCTGTTACGGACTGGCCTATCGCGGAGCGAATTGATTTCGGTTGTTCGACGTCGATCTCCTCGTGAAAGTCGGGCTCAAAGGCCTTTGCGTATCCTTCCATCATTCGCTCAAGCATTTTCGCGGTGGTGACGCCGGGCAAATCCGATCCGCGGGCCGCGGAAGCGAGAGAGAGTCCAAGTCTCACGAGGTCGTGCGCGGGATTGCCGATCACGGTTTGGTCAAGGTCGCGAATTTGAATTTCGATCTGGCCCGCCGCGTTGGCCACCGGGCCCAAGTTTCCCATGTGACAGTCGCCACAAATCCATACGGGCGGTCCATCGGGCAAGGCTCCAGCGCGCAAATGGTCGAGCCATTCGTAAAACTTGACGGTCGACCCACGCACATAGCGGTGCGGGGACCCCGCCATTTTCAAATTGCGGATTTTAGCGAGAACCGGCGATCTCTGATCCGGGGAAGGATAAGGCGTATCACTTTTCACCTGCGCGCCTCATCGGCATCTTCGCGGCCTGAATTTTCGTTCTTCAAAGGTCATCACCCGACCGCGGCCTCGTCCATGACATCTAGGACAAGTTAAGTCAGAGGCAATGGCTGTCGAGGACGCCGGCGATTTGCGCGCCCTTCGGACAGCGATTGACGCCGCGGAGTCGCCGCCTTATCGTATTCCGCTATCGGTATCCAACTATGCTCTCGGCCAATGCAGGACAAGTATCTCTATGCTGGCCTGATCCGGCTCCGCCTTCTCCACCATGCCGCGAAGGAGCCGATCTACGGCCTCGCCATGATCGAGGAATTGGAGCGGCATGGTTACAAGATCAGCGCCGGCACGCTCTACCCCATCCTGCATGGCCTCGAAGGCAAGGGATATCTGACCTCGACCGAAGAGAGGAGCGGCAGCGCCGCGCGCCGCGTCTATCGCGTCACGCCCGCGGGAGCCAAGGCGCTTGCCGCGGCCAAACTCAAGGTGCGGGAATTGTTCGGCGAGTTGTTCGAGGACGACCCAGCCGCCTGAAAGCCCTCATCACAAAAGGAGACGCAAATGATCGAATTTGACAATGCGCGCCGCCGTCTGGTCGTCGCCACTGGCGCGGGGCTCGCGCTGGCGGGAGCCAGCAATCAAATCGTTCGGGCCGCCGAAAAGCATGACGAGGACGAAAAGGAAGTCGGCGCGGTCGAAGACTTGATGCGCGAGCACGGCGTCATTCGCCGCGCTATTCTCGTCTATCGCGACATGGCCGCGAAGTTGCGGGCGAAGCCGGCGAGCCTCGATCCCGAGTTGCTCCATCGCACGGCGACGATGTTTCGCGCCTTCGGCGAAGACTATCACGAGAAGAAACTCGAAGAGACGCACATTTTCCCGACGATCAAGAAGGCCCGGGGGCCGGCGGCGGCTTATGTCGATGTGCTCATAGCCCAACATCAACGGGGTCGTGAGCTCACGGATTACATCCTCGCCGTCGTCGCCAAGGGGGCGATAGCGACCGGCGACGCCGAGACGCTGACGCGTGTCTTGGATAGCGTCGAACTGATGTATGAGCACCATGCCGCGCGCGAGGATACAATTGTCTTCCCGGCATGGAAGAATGCGCTCTCGGCCCAGCAACTCGACGAAATGGGCGAGACGTTCGAGGAAATCGAACATCGGCAATTCGGCAAGGACGGGTTTGAAGACGCCGTGGCGCAAATCGCGCAAATCGAAGGCGCGCTCGGCATGGCCGACATCGCGCAATTCACCGCGCCGCCGCCGCCGAAAGTCTGAGGCTCCAATGAGCGGGGATAGGGTCGCCACGCCCGCGACGGAGCGTCGCTCCTTTTTCGAAGTGCTTTGGGCATTCCTTCGACTCGGAGTGACGAGCTTTGGCGGCCCAATCGCGCATCTTGGCTATTTCCGCGCCGAATTCGTCGAGCGCCGCAAGTGGCTTGACGAAGCGGCCTACACCGACATCATTGCGCTCTGCCAATTCCTGCCCGGGCCGGCGAGCAGCCAGGTCGGCATTATTCTCGGCATGTCGCGCGCCGGTCTGCCCGGCGGATTTGCCGCGTGGCTCGGTTTCACCATGCCTTCGGCGCTCGCGCTCGTCGCCTTCGCCTATGGCGTCGACAGCCTCGGCGACATATCGCATGTCGCGTGGCTGCACGGCCTCAAGATCGTCGCCGTCGCCGTCGTCGCGCAGGCGGTTTGGGGCATGGCGCGAAGTCTCTGCCCGGATCGGGAGCGCGCGACGCTCGCGGTCGCGGCGACATTGCTCACCTTGGCCATTCCTTCGGCAAGCGGCCAGATTGGAGCCATTCTGGCGGGCGGCGTCATCGGCTGGCGTTTTCTCCCCGGCATGAATAATGCGGAAGCCGCGCCGCTCGCGATTCCCGTCGGTCGCGCGACGGCGATTGCTTCGCTCACCCTGTTTGCAGCATTACTGTTCGGGTTGCCGTTGCTCGCGACGGCGACCTGCGATCACACCATTGAAGTTATCAGCAGCTTTTATCGCTCCGGCTCGCTCGTCTTCGGCGGCGGGCATGTGGTGCTGCCGTTGCTGCAACAAGCCGTCGTGCCGCGCGGCTGGATCGGCAACGATGAATTTCTTGCCGGATATGGCGCGGCGCAAGCCGTTCCCGGCCCGCTCTTCACTTTCGCCGCCTATCTGGGAACGGCGATGAAGACCGCGCCGAATGGTTGGGCTGGTGGCCTGATCTGCCTCGCGGCGATCTACCTGCCGTCCTTCCTCCTGCTCATCGGCGTGCTGCCGTTTTGGGACGCGCTACGCCATCGCGCAGGGGTGCAATCAGCGCTCAAAGGCGTCAATGCGACGGTCGTCGGCATTCTGCTCGGGGCGCTTTACACGCCGGTCTGGACGAGCGCGATTTTCAGCTCGGCGGATTTCGGGCTAGGCGTTCTCGCCTTCATGCTTCTGGCGTTCTGGCGAACGCCGCCCTGGTTGGTGGTGATCCTCGGCGTGCTCGGCGCCATGGCGGTCGCCGCGGTCGCATGAAGTAGTCCGCTTCAGCGAAGCAGACGCTCCAGCGCGCGGCCGGCCTTCGAGCGCATCTCCTTGGTGTCCAATGTTCCGTCGTTGTTGGTGTCCGCCTTCTTGAACAGCTTTTCCACCAGCGCGAGATACTCATCCTTGCTCAAGGCGCCGTCATGATCCGCGTCGGCGGCGGAAAATTCCTTTCGATCGATGCGAGACCCGGCTTCCTTGCGATCCAACGTGCCGTCGTGGTCCTTGTCCAGCTGGTCATATTCGGCCGAAGCGGCGTTCTTCACTTCTTCGAGGTCCAAGGTCCGGTCACTGTCGCGGTCCAGCGTTTCAATCGGCGACGACGCGGCAAGGGCCTTAGGACCCGTGACGACTGGCGCCGCCAAAAGGCCGAGCCCGGCGAGGAGCGAGGAAATGAGCAGTGTGCGAGTTTTCATGGCGCGAATTCCTTCGGATGGGTGACGGGAGAGTTTCGCGGCCGTCAGTTATGTCAGAAGGTTACCTTCGCTCCGCCGTAAAAGCCAGTCGGCGGGCCGAGCGAGGTTTGGCGCGGATTGGTCATGTCGAGGAAAGGGATCGCGGTCGTGTTGTAGAAAGTGGCGAAGTTGCGCGTGCGCGTGTCGCCCACGTTGTCGATCAGGCCGTAGATCTGGAAATTCTTGGTCACCTGATAGGAGGTGCGCAGATTGACGGTCGCATATGGCGAGAGCGTTCCGTAGGCGTTGATCTCGTCGCCGCGAACCCACGCGCCGGCGGTGTAGACGAGATCGGCGCCGATCTTCCATTCGGGCGTGATGGAATAGTCAAAGCCGGCCTTCAGGCGGTGTTTGGCGATCGAACTCATATGCGAGCCGGGCTCGACCAGAATCGACGACGAACCGAGCGCTATGGCCTCGGGATTATTCGGCGATCCCAGCAGAATTTGCGAGCGGAAGGTCGCGTCGGTCAGCGTGTAATTGATGTAGGTCGTGAGCTTCTCGTCCTTGTAGCGTATCGCGGTCTCTATCCCCTGGCGCTGCGTCGTGCCGGCGTTGGTGAAATAGCCAAGGCCTGTGACCACGCTCGGCACGCTCAGAATGTCGTTGAAATTCGTCGTGCGATAGACGCCGGCGTTCCATTCGAAGCGCCCCGGCAGCAGTTGCGGCAGGCGCATCTGGCCGCGAAGGCCCGTCTCGATCGAATGCGTGACCACTTGCTTTAGCGGCGGATCGGAGACGAGAAAATTGTCGATGAGGCAGGGCTGATTCGGGTTGGCGCAGCCAAGCTCCAACGGCGTCGGCGCGCGATTGGCCTCGGAGTAATTGGCGTAGCCGGTGACTTCCGGCGTCAGCTTGTAACTGGTGCCGATCGTCGGGTTGAAATGAGTGTAAACGGAGGAGCCGTTGAGCGAGGTTCCCACGAGATCGTAAAGGGTGATCGCCGCGTAATTGAAGCGCCCGCCGGCGGTGACGGTGAGCTTGTCGGTCACGTCCAACGCATCGAGGCCGTAGACGCCGAGATAGCTGTTGGCGGCGTTGAGATGGACGGTCTGCACGTCGGCGGTCGGGTCGATGTTCAGCATGCCGAGGCCGGTGATTGAGAGATCGCCGGGGTTCAGAACGCCGACTTCCTCGTCGGCCGAGAAATTGGTCCAGCCGTGTTCGTAGTTCACGCCGAAAGTGAACTTGTTGGGCATTGAGTAGATCTTGTCGGTGTTCTCGATCTGAACCGTGCCGCCCACCGTGCGCGAGCGTGTCCACGTGCGGTCGATGACGCCGAGATTGGCCGCGCCCTGGAAAATATCGGGCAGATAGGTCGAATTGCCGTTGCCATCGCACAGCGTCGGCTGGCCGCAGGAGTTCAGATCGGTCGTATTGCCGTCGACATGCGCCTGATCGAAGGCGCGGTAATGCACGTCGGTCAGGATTTTCCAGTTTGGCGCCGGCGTGAACGTCGCGTTCAAATCATATTGCGACAGCGTGTTCTTGTTCGTCTGCGGCGTAGTGTAAATGGCGCTCGTGTCGTTGTTGACGAGATCGACCGGGGCCGGGCCGCTGACCCCGAATCGGTTCTGCGCGAGGCCGAGCGTGAAATGCACTTCCGCCGAATCGCCGCGATAGCCGATGTCGCCATAGAGGCGACGCACCTGCGACCCCGAATATTTGCGATAGCCGCTGTCGCCGGCGGCCTCCACCGCGAGATAGCTGGCGAAATCGCCCTGCAGGACGCCATATTGCATCGTGGTCTGGCGGCGGTTGCGGCTGCCGAGGCGGCCGTCGAGATCGAAGCCCTGATAGGTGAAGCCGTTCTTCATATCGAGCACGACGGCGCCGCCGAGCGCGTTCAGTCCGAACAGCGGATTGCCGGTGACGATGACGCTGCGGTCGATGGCGACGGTGGGGATCAAGTCCCAGTTGACCGTATCCCCATAGGCCTCGTTGATGCGCACGCCGTTCTGATAGACGGCGAGTCCCTCGGGCGTTCCCGAAACCGGCGAGGCGACGAACCCGCGAAAATCGACCTGTGGACTGAAGGGATTGCCCAGCACGTCATCGGTTGAAACGCCGGGCGTCGAGCGGTCCAGCGCGCCGCTAATGTCGAACTGGCGCGTATCGGCGATCTCCCGCGCCGTCGTGACAATCACGCTCGACGGCGCCGTGCTGAGCGTGGGCGGCGGGGCGGGGGCCGGCGTCGCGGCGCCGCCGGCCGCGGCGGGCGCTGGGCTGGACCCCCACCGACCGGATCACCGCTGACAAGCAGGCCATGCTGGGCCTGCCGCCGGTGGCCCCGGCGACTGGGT
>PLAI01000386.1 GCA_003134075.1 Methylocystaceae bacterium
CTCGCGCCGCCGCCGAGGAGGCTGCCCAAGAAGCTGGTCGAAGGCTTTGGCGCGGACTCGAGTTCGTGAACCCGCGCCTCCAGTTGTTGCAGCTTTTGGTTCGCGGCTTGCAGGGCGAAATCCTGCACAATCACGGTTTGCGCGAGAAGATAGGGAGCGCTTGGCTGCGTCTTGATCTGGTCGTTGATAAAGGCCTCCGCCTCCTGGTCGCGCGGCNNCGGCGGAATTTGCCTTGATTCGCTCGAACATGCCGGCGAGGAGTTGGCGTTCTTCGGGTGACATGGGTCTCTCCGAGTTGGAGCCGGCCTGCTCGGGCGCGGCGCCGTGAATATGGGGGCGGCGCGGCGCGGCGCCAAGAGGGGCCGTTCGGGGTTGGCATTAAACGCGGCGTCAAGACGCCGCGCGGGCGCCTTTCGCGGCTACCGCCGCCTGTGGTATCGCAACGCTTGGAGGACTGTAACATGATCGATAGCGCCGCGCCCCGCCGCGACAAACCCTGGATGTTTCGCACCTACGCCGGCCATTCGACGGCGCGGGAGTCCAATCTGCTCTACCGCTCCAACCTCGCTCAGGGCCAGACGGGCTTATCCATCGCGTTCGATCTTCCGACGCAAACGGGCTACGACAGCGATCATCCCCTGTCGCGCGGCGAGGTCGGCAAGGTCGGCGTTCCGATCTCGCATCTGGGCGATATGAGCGCGCTGTTCGAGGGCATTCCGCTTGGGCAGATGAATACGTCGATGACGATTAACGCCACCGCCGTCTGGCTGATGGCGCTCTATATCGCGGCAGCGGAGAAACAGAGCGTTCCTCGCGCGAAGCTGCAAGGCACGACGCAAAACGACATCATCAAGGAATATCTTTCGCGCGGCTCCTATGTGTTTCCGCCGACGGCCTCGCTGCGGCTGACGCAGGATCTGATCCTGTTCACGACCAAGGAAGCGCCCAAATTCAATCCGATAAATGTCTGCTCCTATCATTTGCAGGAAGCCGGCGCGACGCCGGTGCAGGAACTCGCCTACGCGTTGGCGACGGCCGTCGCGGTGCTCGACAACGTTAAGAAGTCGGGCGAACTTTCGGCGGAGGATTTCGCTCAGGTCGTTGGACGCATTTCCTTTTTCGTGAACGCCGGAATGCGTTTCGTCACGGAACTGTGCAAAATGCGCGCCTTCACCGAACTTTGGGACGAAATCGTCCTCAAGCGCTACGGCGTCGCGGACGAGAAGCTGCGCCGGTTCCGCTATGGCGTGCAGGTCAATTCGCTCGGCCTCACCGAACAGCAGCCGGAAAACAACGTCACGCGCATTCTCATCGAGATGCTCGCGGTGGTGCTCTCGAAGGGCGCGAGAGCCCGCGCGGTGCAATTGCCGGCCTGGAACGAGGCGCTCGGCCTGCCGCGTCCGTTCGATCAGCAGTGGTCGCTGCGCATGCAGCAGATCATGGCCTATGAGACCGACCTATTGGAATATGGCGACATTTTCGACGGCTCCAGCGAAATCTCGCGCAAGGTCGCGGCGCTGAAGGAAGAGGCGCTGGCCGAACTGGCCAAGATCGACGCGCTCGGCGGCGCGGCCGCCGCCGTCGAAAGCGGCTATATGAAATCGAAGCTGGTCGAGTCCAACACCGCGCGCCTGGAGGCGATCGAGGCTGGCGAGCAGGTGGTCGTCGGCGTCAATAGGTTCACGGGCGGCGAGCCCTCGCCGCTGACCGCCGGCGACAATCAGATCATGGTGGTGCCGCCCCATATCGAAGCGGAACAAATCGCCCGGCTGAACGCTTGGCGCGAGCAGCGCGACGCCAAAGCGGCCAAGGCCGCGCTGGAGGAGCTTTCGCAAGCCGCCAAGGAAGGACGCAACATGGTCGAACCCTCGATCGCGGCGGCCAAGGCAGGCGTCACGACAGGCGAATGGGGGAATGTCTTGCGCGGCGTATTTGGCGAATATCGCGCGCCGACAGGCGTCTCGTCGACGGCGCGGCAGGTCGGCGGCGCGCTCGACGACGTGCGCGGCGAGGTGCAGCGCGTCTCCACCAAGATCGGCAAACGCGCCAAGTTCCTGGTCGGCAAGCCGGGGCTCGACGGCCATTCGAATGGCGCCGAACAGATCGCCGTGCGCGCCCGCGACGCCGGTTTCGACGTGATCTACGCCGGCATCCGCTCGACGCCCAAGGAACTCGTCGAGACCGCGAAAAAAGAGGGCGTGCATTGCGTCGGACTCTCCATTTTGTCGGGCTCGCACGTGACGCTGGCCCATGAGGTCATGCAGCGGATGAAGGACGAGGGTCTCGCGGGGGTGCCGCTGGTCGTCGGCGGCATTATCCCGCCGGCCGACGAAAAGCTGTTGCGCGAAGAGGGCGTGGCGGCGGTTTATACCCCCAAGAATTTCGATCTCAACGCGATCATGACGGATCTGGCGCATATCATCGAACGCAGCGTCAGCTAGCTCCGGTCCGCCGCCAACCAGTCGAGAGAGGCGAAATGCTGAAGGCGACGCCCCCTAGCCCGAGCTTCCTTAGCCGCGAACGCACCATTGCCGCGCCAGGATTTAACCGCTGGCTGGTTCCGCCAGCGGCCCTGGCGATCCACCTATGCATCGGCATGATCTATGGGTTCAGCGTGTTCTGGCTTCCGTTGCAACGCGCCGTCGGCGTCGTCGCGCCCAAAGCCTGTTCCGATGAGTTGAGCTTTCTCCAGTCGCTCTTCGCGACTGATTGCGATTGGGAGAACAAGGCGCTGGGCTGGACTTTCAGTCTTGCGATCGTGTTCTTGGGCTCCTCGGCCGCCATATTCGGCCATTGGCTGGAGACCGCCGGCCCGCGCAAGGCCGGGCTGGCCTCGGCCTGCTGCTGGTGCGGAGGCCTTTTGATATCCGCCCTTGGCGTCTATTCGCACCAGATCTACTTGCTGTGGCTCGGTTCGGGCGTAATCGGCGGAATCGGCCTTGGTCTCGGTTATATCTCGCCGGTCTCGACGCTGATGAAATGGTTTCCCGACCGGCGCGGGGTGATCAGCGTTCCCCGGCGCGATGGACGCCTTGATCGGACGAAGCGGTGTTTAGACAAGGTTTTGTTAAGCATCGTAGGCGATTCATTGAGCAAAAGGACCTCAAATCTTGGTGGGAAATAAATGACGACCGCTTGCACAGAGGGTCTCGACACCGGCTTCGTCGATCTCGGCTATATGAAAGTGGCCTTTCTCGGCGTCGTACAGGGCATCACCGAATTGCTGCCGATCTCTTCGACCGCGCACATGCGCATCGTGCCGGCGCTGTTTGGCTGGAAAGACCCAGGCTCGGCCTTTTCCGCCGCGATGCAGCTCGCCGCGCTCGCCGCCGTCGTCTCTTATTTCTGGCCCGACGTGCGCGGGCTGGTTTTAGGCGCGATCGGCGCGGCCAAAAGGCGCGATTATCAAGATTGGACGTTCCGCTTCACGGTCTGGATCGTGCTCGCGTCGTTACCTGTGATGCTGGCTGGCCTCGCGCTTTCGCATACGCTCAACGCTTGCGGTTCGCCGCTGCGCTCGCTGACCGTGATCGGCATTTCCTGTCTCGTCATGGCGGCTCTGCTCGCACTCGCGGAACTCTATTGCAATCACACGCGCACGCTAGAGCATATGACGCTGAAAGACGCGATGATCGTCGGGCTGGCCCAGGTCGGCGCGCTAATTCCAGGCGTCTCTCGTTCGGGCTCGACACTGACCGCCGCGCTGTTTCTGGATCTCAAGCGTGAGGAAGCGGCGCGCTTTTCCTTTCTTCTCGGCCTTCCGGCCATCGCCGGCGCCGGCGTTCACGAACTGTATAAATTGGTTAAGGCGCACCTTGACGTCCACGGCTGGTCGATTCTGGCGCTAGGCCTGGTTGTCGCCTCGATCTCCGCCTTCGCGGCGATTTGGAGCCTAATGCGTATCCTCGAACGATTTTCCGCATGGCCCTTTGTCGCATATCGCGCGATCCTTGGCGTTTTGCTGCTCCTTGGCGTCGGGGCTCGATAAACTTGCCAAATCGCGATCGAATCTCGCGCGCGCCGCGCCGTGGCGCGCGGGTCGGTTTTGGGGGGGTGACAATTTTTATCGTCTTTGACCGATTCGAGCACTTGCGGAATTGGCGTCCGGCGACCTAACATCTCCCCATGGTCACGACAGCCTTCTCCATTCGACATGCGCGACCCGACGACGCGGAAGCGATCGCCAGGGTGCATGATTTATCATGGCGCGACGCCTATCGCGGCGTGATTCCAGGCCGCGAGCTCGAGCGAATGATAGCGCGCCGCGGCCCGCGGTGGTGGCGTTCGGCGGTTTTAAAGGGGACGGGCCTTCTCGTGGCCGCTTTTGATGGCGGTGTCGTGGGCTATGCAACCTATGGACGAAATCGCGTTCCATCGATGCCCTATTCCGGGGAGATTTTCGAAATATATCTTTTGCCAGAATATCAAGGTCTTGGATTCGGGCGCAGGCTGTTCAACGCGGCGCGCCGCGAGTTAATGGAGCATAGCTGTTTATCCACGATCGTTTGGGCCCTCGCGGACAACGACAAGGCGATCGCATTTTATCGCCGGCTCGGCGGCTTGACCGTTCGACGCGCCGAGGAGCGGTTTGGCGACAATATGCTCAGCCGCGTCGCCTTTGGTTTCGCGTCCGCTCCGGTCCGCTGACCTTCTCTGACATCCTTGGAGCTTTTAGAATGCGTCTCGACGCTATCCCGATCGGCGCGAATCCGCCGCACGAAGTCAATGTCGTCGTTGAAGTGCCGCTTGGCGGCGAACCGATCAAATACGAACTCGACAAAGCCTCGGGCGCGATGTTCGTCGATCGCTTCCTCTATACCGCGATGCGCTATCCCGGAAACTATGGCTTCATTCCACACACATTGTCGGAAGATGGCGATCCTTGCGACGTGCTCGTCGCCAACACGCGACCCATCGCGCCGGGCGCGGTGATCGCCGTGCGACCCATTGGCGTCTTGCGCATGAAAGACGAGCATGGCGGCGACGAGAAAATCGTGGCGGTGCCCGTGTCGCGTTTGACGCATCGCTATGAAAACGTGAAGAATTACACCGACTTGCAGGAGATGACCTGGCGTCGGATCGAACATTTCTTCGTGCATTACAAGGATTTGGAGCCCGGCAAATGGTCCGAGGTGGCCGGTTGGGGCGATTCGGAGGAAGCGCGCGGCATGATTTCGGAAGCGATCGAGCGCGCCAAACAAAAGAAATAGGCGGGGAGCCTCAGCCTTTGCTCGCGCACAAGCTCAGCGGCGGCGTGCGCGAGACGACTCCCTTCCTGAAACAGGCGGGTCGCTCCTTCCAGGCGACGATGCCGTTCGTGGTCGCGGCGTAGCCTTTGGCCGCGGCGACAATCTCGTCGAGATGATCGGCGACATCGAGGTCGCCGATCACATAGGTCCATTTCCCCGCGCCCGCGAAAGCCACGGTGCAAGGACGCTTGCATACAGCGAGGCATTCCACGGGTTCGACGGCGATCGAAATAGCCCCGTCGTTCGCAAGCCGCTCCCGCAGCGCCTCGAAGAACCGCTGACCGGGACGGCTGTCGGCGTCATCGCCCTGACGGCACACAGTGCAAACAAAAATCGTCGTCGGTTGCTGTGACACGCAAGTCCTTCCCGGAGGTTGCCCCTTGGCCGCTGAAACGTTCTCGCCCGAGACGTCAAACCGCGTCGCGGCCGTCTTCGCTCCGCCGTCCGCCCGATGGATACGGAAGCCCTTGGCGCGCCAATTCGTCATATTGCAGGCAGAGACGCGTCACGCTCTCGACCGAGACGTCGCGCGTTTCGGTGCGCACGCCAAATTCACGCAGCCGCGCGAAGGAGCGGGACAGGGTCTCTTGCGTCACTCCAAGCTGCGCCGCGACCAGACGTTTATCGTACGGCAGCCGAAAACGACAAGAGTCCGTGTTGGCTGGACAAAGCGAAAGAATGAATCGCGCCAGGCGCCGATCCGCGCTCTGAGCCTTCAATGATTCGATTTCGCCGATCAGTTCGGCGATCTTTCGCTTGGCGTCGTCAAGCGCCGCCGCGGCGAGCGCGGGCGACTCGGACATGAGCCGCGCAAATCGTCCTGCGGGCAGCTTCAAAATCGAGGTTGGCCCCACCGCTTCAGCTGAAACATGGAAAGCTTCGCCCGTGACTGTCGGCGCATCGTTGACGCTGGCTCCATCGGAGCGGATGCTCACGAGCGTTTCGTCGCCGCAGGGAGCGGTGCGCAAAAGCTTAACGAAGCCCCGCACGATGAGCATGATCGCCGCGACGGCGTCGCCTTGGCGAAAGATCACGTCTCCATCGGCATAGGTCTCTACCTTGGCGTCGAGCGTCAGGCGGTGCAGCGTCGCCTCGTCGAGCGAAGCGAATAGCGGGAAATCCCGCAACGGCGGTAATTCGGACATGGCGTTTACCTTCCTCACGCCCGCCCGTCTTTCGAACGAACAAAGCGACCCCGCCGAACTCATTTTTTCCATCACGCCGCTCGCGCATTTGCAATGCGAAGCCTTCCCGCCGCGAAGGCTTCATAAGGACATGGAGGAAGTCCCCTCGATTTGGGTTCGACCGACTTCGAACGTTAACGCGGAAGTGGTCGAAGCGAAAGGCGACATCCCCGCGCAGGGGCCGCTCGGTCGGGGTTTTATACGTTGCGGTGCAATACGAATGGCTATTGGGGCGGCCAGACAATCGACGCGGCGCTCGCTACGGCCTCGCGTCGCGCCTCGTTTCGCGACCGCGTTCAAGCAGGAATATGGCCTGCGCGCCAAAGAGGTTCATCACGGGCCACGGTGCCTTCCATCTGATGGGCGCGCCCGCGCGGTCGAGCGCGACGCCGCGTTCGATGTGCGCGCCGATCTCGTCGGCCAGTTCGACAAAGTCTCGGATCGTGCACAAATGGATATTGGGCGTGTCATACCAGGCGAAGTCGAGATTGGGGGTTTTCGGCATTCGGCCGCGCAGCAGCAATTCCGCGCGCACGCGCCAGTGACCGAAATTGGGGAAGGAGACGATAGCCCTTCGACCGATGCGCAGCATATTGTCGAGCACGACGCGCGGACGCTGCGTCGCCTGCAGCGTCTGCGATAAAATCACATAATCGAAACCGTCTTCGGGATAATCGCTGAGGTCGGTGTCGGCGTCGCCCTGAATCACGGAGAGGCCTTTCGCGACGCAGTCATTCACGCCGCGTTGCGACAGTTCGACGCCGCGCCCATCAACCTGTTTTTGTCTTTCAAGCATTTGCAGCAAGAGACCATCGCCGCAGCCCACGTCCAGCACGCGGCTGCCCGGTTCGACAATGTCGGCCACCACCGCGAGGTCGAAACGCCCGGGCGCGATTTTCAGACTCGTCGTCATGACCGCCTTGCCGTGACCGGAGCTATGCCGCGCGCGCGCGCCGCGGATTCGAGAAAGCCGCGCGTGGTCGCGAAGAAGTCGGGCTCATACAGCAAAAAGGCGTCGTGTCCCTTGTCGCTGGCGATTTCGACGAAGGACACGGAGGCGCCGCCGGCGTTCAGAGCGTGAACGATGGCGCGGGAGGCGGAGGTTGGATAAAGCCAGTCGGAGGTGAAGGAGATCACGCAAAAGCGCGTCTTGGCGCCTGTGAAGGCGCGCGCCAGGGAGCCGCCGTAATCCGCAGCGAGGTCGAAATAATCGCAGGCTCTCGTGACGAAAAGATAGGAATTCGCGTCGAAACGCTCGACGAAAGCCAGACCTTGGTGGCGCAGATAGCTCTCGATCTGGAAGTCCGCGTCGAAGGAGAAGGTCGGCGCTGCGCGCGCCTGCAACTTGCGCCCGAATTTGCGCTGCAGCGCTTGTTCCGACAGATAAGTGATATGCGCCGACATGCGCGCCACCGCGAGCCCCTTCTCCGGACGCACGCCTTCATCGAGATAGCGCCCGCCCCGCCAATCCGGGTCCGCCATCACCGCTTGTCGGCCAACCTCGTGGAACGCGATGTTTTGCGAGGAGTGCCGCGCGGCGGTGGCGATTGGCATGGCCGCGAAGACCCGCTCGGGATAGCTCGCCGCCCATTGCAGCACCTGCATCCCGCCCATCGAACCACCCGCCACGCAAAATAGCATGTCGATGCCAAGGCGATCGATCAGCATGGCCTGCGCGCGCACCATGTCGCGTATCGTGACGACTGGAAAATCGAGACCGTAAGCGCGGCCGGTCGCCGAATTGATCGAGGCCGGGCCGGTCGTGCCCATGCAACCGCCGACCACGTTCGAGCAGATGACGAAAAAACGGTCGGTGTCGAAGGGCAACCCCGGGCCGACCAGCACATCCCACCAGCCCGGCTTTCCCGTCACGGGATGCACGCTCGCGGCATATTGGTCGCCCGTCAGCGCGTGACACAAGAGAATGGCGTTGCTGCGCGCGGAGTTGAGCGCGCCATAAGTTTCAAAGCCAATGGTCAACGGCGCTATGCTCCCCCCGCCGTCGGTGACGAGCGGTTGGTCGAGCCCAAAAACCACGGAAGGCCGCTCCGAGACCGTTGGAGCGCTGTCGAACGACTGTGGGCTAGGGGTCAAATCTTCTCCTCTCGTTCGATATGCCGAACGATTTGTTCGCCAGCATCATGGCCGAGCAGCGGAGTGTCAAGCAAGATCGGGACAACGACGGCTGTCGCGCCGCCGTGGTCGCCAGTGTCCGCTTGTCGATGGTCCCACCCGCCTATCCAAGGGCGTCGAGCGTCGTTGCAAGGCGCTGTAGATCTTGTGGCCGCGAAAGGCGATGATCCCCGTCGGAGACAAGGGAAATCGTCACCGGGTCGTCCACCAAGCGATCCGCGAGGGCCAGCGCGTGACGCCAAGGCACGTCCTTGTCCAAGACTCCCTGAATGATGTGCGTCGGCGCATGGGCGCGCACCGGACCGCCAAGCAAAAGGTGGGCGCGACCCTCCTCCACCAAGCGGCGGGTGATGGGCGTCGGGGTCGGCCCATAGGGGGATGGCCGCGCATATACGCCCTTTTCCGCGATCAGCCGCCGAGCCGCCGCGGGAAGCATCTTCCACAGCAATTCCTCGGTGAAATCGACCGCGGGAGCCAGCAGCAGCAGCGCGCGCAGTCGGTCTCGAAGCCTGATTTCGTTCAGACGACGGGCCAGCAACAGGGCGATCCACGCGCCCATGGAAGTTCCGATTAGAATCTGCGGGCCTCGTGTTGAGACTTCGAATAACGAAAGACTCTGCTCCAACCAGTCGCCAATCGCTCCATCCTCGAAGCGCCCACCGGGCGTATCGAAGGCCGACTCTCCGTGCCCGGAATAATCGAAGCGCAACAAAGCGCGGCCTTGCGACGCGGCGTAGGCGTCGACGAAACTTGCTTTCGCGCCGCGCATGTCCGACGCGAAACCCCCAAGCCACACCAACCCCGGCCGGTCGCGGCCGGCGCCCCGCGCCTCGCGCAACCTTCGCGCTATTCGCCAGCCCGGAGCCCCGTCCGCGCGCGGTATCTCCAGATAATCGGGGAGGTTTTCGCCATTCATGTGATTGTTTTCTCATGAGTCAAAGCCGCCGCCTGGCTTCGCTTAAGTCTCTCTCGCGACAACTCCGGCGTCCGTCAACTTGATCGAATGACAATTGATCATAATTGATTAAGCAAGGCGTAAGAGAATGACCGCGTGAGGCGCGGGCGCGCAAGGGGCGGGGGGGTTCGTCGCCCTCGGGCTTCGCGGACGCGTGAATGCGATTGTGTCCGGCGCGAAAGATTCTCGCAAATACAAATAATGGCCACGCGTAATGTTGAAGTTTCGAGACAGTCCGACCTATTCACCGCTCGATCGTCCCGTCGCCGGGCGCACGGTCATGCAGATCGTCCCCGATCTCCAATCTGGCGGCGCCGAACGTAGCGCCGTGGACATAGCGCAAGCGCTGGCGCAAGCCGGCGCGCGGAGCCTGGTCGCTTCGCGCGGCGGACGCATGGTGAGTGAACTGCAGGCCAAGGGGGGCGTCTGGCTGCCGTTTCCGGCGGCCACCAAAAACCCCTTCGCGATGGCGCTCAACTCGGTGCGGCTCGCGCGCATCATTTGCGACGAGGGCGTCGACATTGTGCACGCGCGCTCCCGGGCGCCCGCCTGGGTGGCCTATTACGCGGCGCGTCAAGCCAGGGCGCGTTTCATCACCACCTATCACAGCGCCTATTCGGGAACGTCGCCGATCAAGCTGCGCTATAACGCGATCATGGCCGCCGGCGACATGGTGATCGCCAATTCGCAATACACGGCGCGACGCATCGCGCGGCTTCATCCGGAAGCCGCGGGACGCATCGCCGTGATTCCGCGCGGTGTCGATCTGCGGCAGTTTTCGCCGTTCGCGGTCGAACCCCAACGGGTGGAGCGGCTTCGCGCCGATTGGGGCGTCGAACCGCATCAGCGCGTCGTGTTGCTGCCCGCGCGATTGACCGCTCGCAAGGGACATTCCGTCCTGATCGAAGCGGCAAAGCGCCTGGTCGCACAGGGTTTCGACGACGTGCGTTTTATCTTCGTCGGCGACGCGAGGAGTGACGATTTCAGGCGCGGCCTCGATCATCAGATCGAGAGAGCCGGTCTTTCCGGCGTCGTGCGCGCGCCAGGCTTTTGCGTCGACATGCCCGCCGCCTATCTCGCCGCGGCGGTCGCTGTGGCCCCGTCGACGGATCCCGAAGCCTTCGGGCGCGTCGCCGTGGAAGCGCAGGCGGTGGGCGCGCCGGTGATCGTCTCGGACATCGGCGCGGCCGCGGAAGTCGTGCTTGCTCCGCCGCAAGCCAGCGCGCATCAGGCCACCGGATGGCGTGTTCCGCCGGCCGACGCGAGGGCGCTCGCGGAGGCTATCACGGAGGCCCTTACGCTCACGGCCTCGGCGCGAGAGACCCTGATCATCAGGGCGCGAGAATTCGTGTGCGACCGCTTCTCGATCGAAAGTATGTGCGCGGCGACGCTAGACGTTTATGAGAGCCTCCTACGGGACCGCTAATTCCGTGGCGCGCGTCCTTCCCTTGGACGTCGAAATCCGCGAGCGTCCCTCCGAGGCCTTTGTCGCCCACCTCGCCCCTGCGCTTGCTCAGAGCGCCTCGATCACAAACTAACCAACCGCGAGATTTTAATAACGACACGGCGATTAAAGAGAAACGCCTCGATTAAATCCCGCGGCGACGTCAGTGGGAGAAATTTCCTTGCCAAGCGCGCTTCATTCGCGCGATTGTGCGCCGTCGCTCAAAAAGCCCCGAGGCGAAGTTGGTCGGAGTCAGCTCACGATCGGACGAGAGGGAGAGAGCGATGAATATAGCAAAGGTTAACACAATGAAGACATTTGGAAAAGTGATGGCATTCGGATTCGCCGCGGCGATGTTGACGGGCGTCGCTTTCGCGCAGGCGCCCACTCCCGCGTCGCCTGCTCCCTCGGCCGCCGCGCCTTCGGGTTCCGCCCCAGCCGCGGGCGCCGGGAAACACCCGCAATCCGCCCACTCGTTGGAATGTTCCAAGGAAGCCGACGCGAAAGGACTGCACGGCAAGGCGCGCAAGAAATTCCGCGAAGAATGCAAGAAGGGACAAGCGGGCGAAGCGCAATAAGCCCGTTTCCTGAAGCGTCATGGCCGACTGGCCTCGACCCGAGCCTTTATCCATTTCGCGGGCGAGGCCTTGTGGGGCGCTGTTTGTTGACAGCGGGGGCGATCCCCCGTGACGAATTGCGCTCGCTTGGGCGAAGGCCTATATAATCCGCGAGCGGGCGGTGCGAGACTGCGAGCATTCGGCGTAAAAAGTCCGAGCCGGGCGTTGCGTCCTAAGCTTTGGACGACAGCTAAAAAGAGATGAAATGCCCTGGAGCGATCAAGGCGGACCGCGCAATCAGAACAATGATCCGTGGGGACAAAAGGGCGGGCCATGGGGCTCCGGCCCAAACAGCGGGGCGACGCCTCCGGACCTTGAGGAACTGCTGCGGCGTAGCCAGGAAGGTCTGAGGCAAATCTTGCCATCCGGCTTTGGCGGGCGCGGGGCCGCGATCCTCGTGCTG
>PLAI01000214.1 GCA_003134075.1 Methylocystaceae bacterium
TTAAGAACTGAACAGCCCTGGCTGGTGTGGGCGGTGACGGAACTGTGTTTTTCGCAGAACGACGGCGCGGCGATTATTGATTTTTATCGGAGGCTGGCGAGGGAAGGGAAGTAGGGGCGGCAAGGACGGACATCTTGCGGGCGTCGCCGCAAACCGCATTATTTATGAGCGTCCTTTGGGCTTGGTGTGGCCGGCGAAATTTGATAGATTTTGCACAGGCACCATGGTTTCACCCGCTCTTGACGTTATATTAACTTCTTGTAAAGCGGCGGGTGTGACCTTAAGACCACGACGCTCCCCGTCGGGGACCGTGGGAAAAGGGGAAGTTGATGACAAAAGTTCAGACCATCGGCCATGGCTCCGGGCCGGTTATCTTGCCCGGTCCGTATTCGCGATGATCCCGGCGCGGCGTCCGCGCCGGGGTGGGAGTAGTTGAGCGAGCCGCTATGTTTGGCGCTACGCGGGAGTGAGCAAAGCGCAAATCGCCTGATGCGGTTTTGGCTTGGAAATCTCCACTTTGTCGACATGTTCAACGAATCTGTCATAGAAATCATATCTCTCGATCACCGCCGTCTTCCACGCGGCGGGCACTAAAGGATTGCTTAAGATTGCATTAACCGCTTTTTTCGTGTCGGCGGCGGAAACGAGGCCAAGCGCAAGCTTTACCCAAGCGAGAGTGTCATGATGGTCCCACCAGCCCGGACTATTGCCTTCCTCCGAGACTGTTTTTTCCAATTTCGGCAGTAGTGTCGCAAGCTCTGCTTTATCCTGCGGCAAGGCTCGCTGCGCAAGGTAAAACGCGTAATTGTTCAGACAACCGTCGATCACGAATTTCTGAGTTTCGCCTGGTCTTAGTTTTTGTAACTCCAAGGATTTGCGCATAATTTCAGCATTTAGATAGCCATACTTCGACATTGTTACAGCTATATTTATGTAGCTGTTGTAAATTCCCTTGTTGCTGCCAGACGGGTCTTTAAAGTCCTTGTATAAATTGATACAGTGGCCTCCAAACTGTGTATAAATCGTTGCCGACGCTTCGGCTATGGCTTCTTTGAATTTCTCGTCGAGCGTCGACTTGGCGCTTTCTATTGCCTCATTATGCATCGCCAAGACGCGATCTTTTATCCAGAAATTGCCAAGGAACGAGGTCAGCGTCGCCGCGACGCCGAACGCGCCAACGCCGTAGGTGACCAGTTGAAAAGTATGCGTGATAAGCTGCGCGGACAGTTTTTCTTGCGCCGCCCGTAGTTGCGCCTCTAAGCTTTTGACGCTTTCGCTCAAGGCAGCGATCCGTTTGTCGAACTCTTCCGTATTTGAAGGCTTCGCCTCGGCGGGCGCCGAGGGGCCGGCGTCTTGTTTCTCGACCGGCTTTTCAACCGGCCTAAGCGGTGTCGCGGCAAAAGCCGCGCCGAAAATTATATACAACAAGCAAACCGCAATGGCACCGCGCGCTTTTATCAAAAGTCCCATCCTGGTCGCCCCCGAAACGATGGTCCGAAAACAAGGCTAACGCATGAGCCGGCTCGTCGCAACGAGGAGTCGGCCATCCAATCATTCGCAAGGACAGATTTTAAGCGGCGCCGTTCGGCCTCGAATGGCCTCGCCGTTTCGCTTTTCGCAACGCACCCCCCCAATATTCCCCAAAACCAAAGAGCCCCATCATGCCGCACGTCGTCACGACCGCGCGTCTTTTTCGCGCGGGGTTTTAGTCCATGTCCGCGCGCGACAGCCAAGCCGGGCGCCCGTCATGGTCGCTGGCTCCGCAGGCCCTGTCCATCGCTTATGGACAGGCGCAATTCATGTCGTCGACCGGCGCGACCAGTCCTTCCGGCTGGTTCGGGCCGCTTACGCCGCTCAGCCCAATCGCGCCTCCCGAGGTCGCCGGGCGGCAGATGGATTTTCCGTCGGGCTACAACATCGTCTCGGGCGCGCGCGCTTATGAGCCGATCGGCTTCGAGGATCTTCGCGCGCTCGCCGAAACCTACGATCTGCTGCGGCTCGTGATCGAGACGCGCAAGGATCAGGTCGAGCGCATGTCGTGGGGCTTGCGCCCGCGCCGCGGCGCGACCGGCCCCGGGCCTTCGCGCATAAACCAGCTCACGCGGTTTTTCGAGCGGCCCGACGGCCAGCATTGCTTCGCGATCTGGCTGCGCATGTTGCTTGAAGACCTGTTCGTTATCGACGCGCCGACGCTTTGGCGCCAGCGCGCGCGCGGCGGCGAATTGGTCGCGCTGCATCCGCTCGACGGCGCGACGATCAAGCGCGTCATCGACGACTGGGGCCGCACGCCACAACCTTTCCTCGACAATGGCGCGCTCGTCCATCCCGTCGCCTATCAGCAAATACTGAAAGGCTATCCGGCGGTCGATTACGCCGCGCGCGACATCATCTACGCGCCGCGCAATCCGCGCGCCAATCGCGTCTATGGATTCAGCCCGGTCGAGCAGATCGTGATGACCGCGAACATCGCGCTAAAGCGCCAGATGTTCACGCTGTCGCATTTCACCGAAGGCAATATCCCCGAGAGCCTGATCGGCGTGCCCGAGAACTGGACGCCGGACCAGATCAAGAATTTTCAGGACTATTGGGACGCCTATTTCACCGGCGATCTCGCGGCGCGCCGGCGGGCGAAATTCGTGCCCGGCGGCGTGGCCAAAACCTTCATTCAGACGAAGGAGCCGGAGCTCAAGGGCGTGTTCGACGAATGGCTGGCGCGCATCGTTTGCTATGCGTTTAGCGTCTCGCATCAGGCCTTCGTCAACCAGACCAACCGCTCGACCGGCGAGACGCAAAAGGAGATGGCCGAGGAAGAGGGACTCTGGCCGGTCCTCAAATGGGTGAAGCGGCTGATCGACGGCGTGTTGATCGAGGATTTTGGCGAAGAGGACATCGAATTCGCCTGGGGCGAGGACGCCCAGATTGATGCGGGCCAGCAGGCGCAAGTGCTGACGAGCTACGTCGGCGCGGGAATCCTGACGCGCAACGAAGCGCGGGTGAAGCTCGGCGAGGCGCCGGTGGCGGACCCGGCGGCGAATGTGCTGACGGTGACGACGGGCGCGGGGCCGGTGCCGGTGGATGTGGCGCTTGATGATCCGCTCGTAAAACCTCGCGCGCCGCGCTTGACCAAAGCCGTTCCGGCTCCATAGTTCTTGTTTGAACGTCTCGCCGTTCGCGGGGGCGAAAAGATGGGACAGTTTCTGAAGATATGCTTAAGCGCCGCCGCGCTTGTCTACATCTCGACGCAGGCCAAGGCGGAATCAAGCTTGAGTTACGTGGCGCCTTATGCGGTCGACCAATTAGCCGTCGGCACGACCGTGGCGCCCAATTCATGGCAATACAAGAGGTATAAATGTAAACCGAGCGATCAATACGAAAATTCGATTTACTGTAGATTTACGGAGACCGTAAATGGGGCGAGCAAGATCGTTACGATCTTGCATCTATATAATAATATAGTCACCTATATAAATGAGTCCGTGTTTCCGAAGGCATTTACGAAGGCGGGAGTGGAGCGCGAAATTGGGAGCCTGTCGCGACAGTTTGGGAGCGCTCCGCGTATTCAAACGTCGTCGGCGGGCCTGATTGCAATCTGGGGCGACATCAAACTTCAACCGCTGACAAAAAGTGAATTGACGATTTTAACGCGGTTGGAGCAGGATGAGAGCCCGAACATGGGTTTTCTGGTCGATTACCTGATGGATTTTCGCAAGTCGGCCAGAGCGAACCTCCCCGTTTATCACCTTGGCGGCGATAGAGGCTTTGTCTGGGTCGCAAGATACGGCGAAAACGGAAACGACGGCGTCCTTCGCGTTCTGGCCGCGGACCCTTCGCAAATGAAGCTGGGCGCGCTGGAAGCCTCGCGGCTTCCGACACAGCCCGCCGAAAGGCCCACTGAATCGCGGCACGGCGCGCCGCCGTCAAACCCGCCCGACCCCAACGCCGGCGAGCGGGTTTCGGCCGGCACGGGCTTTTTCGTCGCGCGGGACGGCAGCTTTGTGACCAACGCCCATGTCATCGAAGATTGCACGATGGTTCGGGTGAAAACGGACGACGGCGCGATCCTCGACGCACAAATCGTCGCGCGCGACGTCGCCAACGATCTGGCGATTCTGCGCCTGGGCCAGAGCCCGAAAAAAATCGCCGCGCTTCGCGAAGGCATTCGTCTTGGCGAAGGCGTCGCGGCGTTTGGTTTTCCTCATGCGGATATACTTTCGAGCTCGGGAAACTTCACGCAGGGGAGCATCACCGCGCTCTCCGGCATGGGCGATGACAGCCGGTATCTGCAATTGTCCGCGCCGGTTCAGGCCGGCAACTCCGGCGGGCCGTTGCTTGATAAGTTTGGCAATGTGGTGGGCGTCGTGTCGGCGAAACTCAATGCGCTGAAGGTCGCCGAAAACGGCGGCGATCTACCGCAGAACGTCAATTTCGCTCTGAATTCCGCAGTGCTCGCCACTTTTCTTCACGCCAACCGCGTGATTTACGAAGTTGGGGCGTCGGACGGACAAAAGGCACTGGACCCGCCGGATGTCGCCGATCTGGCGAAAGCGATCAGCGGCTTTGTGATCTGCAAATAACTTTCGCGTGGACGCGCAGCGCGCAAAACTTTGCGAAGCGTCCCTTCACAAGCATCGGGAGATTTGCCCAGGCGGCGGCGGGAGCGCGTCCCGGGCGTAGGCGCGGGGGCCGCGCTATAAATGAACCCACGGCGTTCGCGCGATGGGAGCCTTTAAGATGAAACAATCCGCGAAAGCGATGGCCCGGCTCTTTTTCACCGCCTGCTTTTGTTGCGTCTTGGCGTTTTACGCGGGACTTGGCCGCGCCGAGGACGTGAAGGCCGCCGCCAAGCCGATCAAGCTCGCGGTGTTCGACCTCGAACTCGACGATTTCAGCGCTGGCGGCCCACTGGCCGGCGAGAGCGCGGAGGAGACCGCGCGGCTGCGGCGCGTCACCGCGCTGGCGCGCGAGCAGCTCGCGAAATCCGGGCTGTTCGAACTCGTCGATACGAGCACGTCCAGCGACGAAAATCTGAAGGCGCATTGGCTGCGCAAATGCAACGGCTGCGAGGCCGACATCGCCCGCGCGCTCGGCGCTGACATGTCCTTCCTCGGCTTCTTCCGCAAGATCAGCGTGATGGAGCAAAACCTCGAATTTCGCATCCGCGACGCCAAAACCGGCGAGTTCCTCAACGTGTCGCAAACGGATTATCGCGGCGAGACCGACGAGTCCTGGAGCCGCGCGATTGTCTGGCTCATCAGGCACGGCCTCGTCGAACCGGAACTCGCGCGCCGCGCGCAAAAGCAGGGGCCGTAGCCACGCGCCTTTCGAACGCCAACCAAACCCAATCCACAAGGCTCGCCTCGCGCGGGCCTTTTTCTTTGAGGACGCGCACAGATGACGCAGTTGCAGATGTTCATTCCGCTCACCAAGATCGACGCGGGCAAGCGGCTTGTTTACGGCGTCGTCACCGCTGAGACGCCGGATCGCGGCAATGAGGTCTGCGATTACGCCAGCACCAAGCCCTATTACCAAAAGTGGTCGGACGAGGCCCGCAAGGCCAGCGGCGGCAAGAGCCTCGGCAATCTGCGCGCCATGCACGGCAAGGTCGCGGCGGGGCGCGTCGAGGCTATCCATTTCAACGACGACGACAAGCAGATCGAAGTCTGCGCGAAGATCATCGACGACGCCGAATGGGCCAAGGTAGAAGCGGGTGTCTACACCGGATTTTCGCAGGGCGGCGGCTATGTGAAGCGCTGGCCCGACGAGAACGACCCGGACCTCATGCGCTACACCGCGAGTCCTTGCGAGATTTCGCTGGTCGATCTGCCCTGCCTGCCGAGCGCGACATTCGCGATGATCAAGGCCGATGGCGCGGTCGAGACGATGAAGTTCGCGAGCTTCGACAACGTCGTCGAGCAGGTGTGGATGGCCGGCGACGGCAAGACCTTCAAGAAGAAAGCCGAGGCGCTGGCGCATCAGACTCTGCTCGCGAGTTCCGCGTCCATGCTGGGCGCGCTCGAGCGGATGGAGAATGATCTCGGCAAGGCGGCGCCGGCGCCGAGGACGCAGGCTCTTGAGCGCCTGCGCAAATGTCTCGGACAAGAAGCGTTCGACGCCGGCCGCGCCATCGCCGCCTTGCAAATCGTGTTCGACGTGCTGGCGGCGGAAATCGCCGAGGGCGAGGACGACGAAGGGCAGATCACCGCGCTGCAAGACGCCATGGTCAGGCTGAAGGTTTTTATCGTCGCGGAAATCTCCGAGGACGACGAAGACGACGAACAGCCCTCCGATGTTCTGGAGCAAGCCGCTTCGACAAGCGATCTCGCCAAGATCGCCGAGACGCTGGAGGCGGCGCGGCTGGAGCGCGACGCGCAGAAGGCTTTGCTGGCCGAACTCGCGCCGCGTCTCGAAAAGCTCGGCCAGCGCGTCGAGGAACTCGCCCGCCAGCCGCTGCCGCCGCCGATGCTCGCCGGCACGCGCGCGGTGGAGAAGGGCGCGGAGGCGCGCGTCGAAGACCTGGCGGCGACGCTCGCGGCGATGACCGGCGAGCAACGGGCGGCGCTGCTGATCAAGGTCGCGCAGAGCCAGCCGCGAACGCTGCGGTGAGGAGGACTACTCGTTCGCTGAATGAGCGAGCGTTGCTTCGTGATGCGCGGAATGGGGCGCTTCCGCCAAAGCTTGCCGTAGCCGATGTTCGAGCGAGGCGTCGAGGTTTGTCTTGAGCAAACGTCCGCCGGAAGCGGCGAGCGTCGCGACGATGTGGTGGTCGACTTCGTGCTCCGTATCGACGTTGCGTTCCAACAGCAGCAGCGGCTGGCCCGGTCTAAGCAAATCGTCGAGCGCTTTGACGAAATCCTCGCCCACGCCGGAGGCGTTCAAGTCCTCTCTTACGGCGTCCGCCCCGGCGCCCGCGGGAGCGCCGAAAATCGGATGCAGAAAGAGCGCTCCGATGAGCAATCCCGACATCGATCCCGTTCCGGGATCCAAGGCGAAGGAATGAACGAGATGGTTGAGTTTGATCGCGCCCTTTTCGTCGCGCGTGGCCACGACGAACTCACATAAACGGCAAATTTCATCGCGCGGAAGCGCCAGCAGCGCATCATGCGCCGCCTCGGCGGCTTTCACGTCGGGATAGCCAATCACAATCAGGTCGCGCATGTCTCATCCTCTTCCTGGCGCGCCGCGATGGGCGCTGTTGATCATATAAAGCGATAGGGGCGGGAAGCAATCAACGCCAAAATTTCCGCTCGCCGTTCTCGTCGGTGAGCCGGCGGCGCGTCGCAAGCGGCGGGCTATGGCGAGGTCGGATGAGGGATGTCGCGATCACCCGGCATCTTTCTTTGCCGCGTCCTACTGAGAATCGAACGCCTTCGCAGCGCCGTTGTCGCCGACAGAGCCCTCATCCGACCCGTCTACGCCGNNGCGCCCCACCAACACCCGCGCCGGGGACGGCGCGTCCACCTCACAGCGGAACTCCCCACATGACCATCCATCACACCACGCATGAAGTTCTCGAAGCCATTCGCAAATCGCAAAGCCTGCCGCAGGGCGATCCGCGGCTGCTCGCCTTTGGGCTGGAAAAAAGCACTTTTTCGCAGCCGACCAGCGCGACCGACGGCCTCGCCTTTTACGATCTCGAACCCGGCGCCAAGTTCCTCGCGCCCGTGCTCACGCCGCTCCGCAACGAGACGCCGCGCGTCTCCGGCCGCGGCGGCATTCAGGCCAACTGGCGCGCCATCACTGGCGTCAACACCAACGGATTGCGGCTCGGCGTTTCCGGCGGCAACCGCGCAGGCGTGCAGGCCGTGACGACAGCCGACTACTTCGCCTCCTATAAGGGCATCGGCCTTGAAACCTCGGTCGACTTCGAAGCCGAATACGCCGGCGTCGGCTTCGACGACGTGCGGGCGCAGGCCGGCCTGCGCGGGCTTCAGGCGACGATGATCGGCGAAGAGGCGCTGATCCTCGGCGGCAATAATTCGCTGCCGTTGGGCGTCACGCCGACCCCGACTTTGACCGCTTCCGCCAGCGGCGGATCGCTCGCCTCCGGCACGCTGTCGGTGATTTGCGTCGCGCTGTCGCTCGACGGCTTCATCAACGGCTCCGTGCTGGGCGGCGTGCAGTCGCAGATCACGCGAACCAACGCCGACGGCTCCACCGATATTTTCGGCGGCGGCGCGGCGCAGAAGTCGGCGAACGCCACGGTCGCCGTCACCGGCCCCTCGGGCGTCGTCGCGGCTGTCGTCGCGACGGTGCGCGGCGCGCTCGGCTATGCCTGGTTCTGGGGCGCGGCGGGCTCGGAGGTTCTGGGCGCGATCACCTCGGTCAATTCCGTGAGCATTTCGGCGACCGCCGCCGGAACGCAAACGGCGGCCTCGCTTCCCGGCGCCGACTGGTCGAACAACGCGCTCGTGTTCGACGGGCTTTTGACGATCGCGCTGAAGCCTGGTTCCGGCGCCTATGTCGCGTCGCAGGCGAGCGGGACGGCAGGCGTGGGAACGCCGCTGACGGCGGATGGCGCGGGCGGCGTCGTCGAGATCGACGCGGCGCTGAAATCCATGTGGGACAATTATCGTCTCTCGCCCGACACCATCTGGGTCAACAGCCAGGAGGCGCTGAACATCTCGAAGAAGATTCTCGCCGGCTCCGCCAATTCGGCGCAGCGCTTCATCTTCAACGCCGCGCAGGACGCGATCGGCGGCGGCGTGATGGTGCGGACCTATCTCAACCGCTTCTCGATGAGCGGCGGCTCGACGCTGGACATCCGCGTGCATCCCAATTTGCCGGCGGGAACGATTCTGATGACCGCGCGCAGCATTCCCTATCCGCTGTCGGGCGTCGGCAATGTGTTCCAGATCAGAACGCGCCGCGATTACTACCAGATCGAATGGCCGTTGCGCACGCGCCGCTATGAGTATGGCGTCTACGCGGACGAAGTGTTGCAGCACTATTTTCCGCCCTCGCTCGCGGTGATTTCCAACATCGCGAATGGGTGACGTACGCTGGGCGCGCTCCTTCTCCCGTTCGCGGGAGAAGGTGTCACGCGTAGGCGCGACGGATGAGGGGCGCCGCGACCGGGCTGTCACTCTCCCATGAGCCCTCATCCGACGCTTGCTAACGCAAGGGCCACCTTCTCCCACAAGTGGGAGAAGGGAGCGCCCGCCGCACATAGATAGAAAACGGAGCATCCATTCATGACCACCGGCGATCTCGTCGCGCTTGGCGCTGTTAAGAACTGGCTCGGCGTCACGACCGACGACGACGACGCGCTGCTCGCCGCGCTGATCTCGCAGATCAGCCGGGGCATATACAACTACATCAACCGTTCCTTCGTGCTGCCGGCCGACGTGACCGAGGCTTACGACGGCTCGGGGCGCGATCAGCTGTTGCTCCGCAATTGGCCAATCGGCGCGGTCTATTCCGTCGTCGTCGACGGCAAGGCGATTCCGCCCGCGCCGATGATGGTCGCGAATGTCCATCCGATGCATGGCTATGTGCTGGAGCAAAGCGACGACGCGCCGCCAGGCGCGATGCAGCAATTGTTTTTGCGCGGGCCGCATGTGTTTCGCAAGGGCC
This sequence comes from Methylocystaceae bacterium, assembly GCA_003134075.1. Taxonomy (GTDB): domain Bacteria; phylum Pseudomonadota; class Alphaproteobacteria; order Rhizobiales; family Beijerinckiaceae; genus Methylocystis. Next base: position 9,574 of record PLAI01000214.1, read on the forward strand.
GCCAGAACGTCGTCGTCTCCTATCGCGCGGGCTATGAGATCGTCGGCGAGGCGCAAGCGATTCCCTTGAGCGCGTCGTTCACGATCGACGCGCTCGCGCCCTATGGCGGATGCGCTGCGGACACCGGCGTCATTTACGCCGGCGGCGCGGCGATGAGCGCGGTCTCAAACGCGCCGGCGCGGGGGCAATATTCGGTCAGCGGTGGCGTCTACACATTCGCCGCCGCGGACGCGGGCGCCGCGGTCGCGTTGTCCTATGGCTATATCCCCGCCGATCTCGAACAATGCGCGCTCGAATGGGTCGCCGACCGTTACAAATACAAGGACCGCATCGGCATGACGAGCAAGAGTCTCGGCGGCCAGGAGACGGTCGCCTATCAGAACAAGGCGACGCCGGATTTCGTCGCGCGGTCGTTGATGAATTTTTGCAGGATCATCGCGAATTGAGGCCCGCCCATGCTCGACGTAGACATCGAAGGCGCGGCGGAAGTCGCCGCGCGCTTTGACGCCATGCCCGCCGCGCTCCGCGCGGCGCTCAGGGACAAGATCGCCGATCTCGCCGGTCGGCTGGTCGACAAGATCAAGAACGACAAGCTCGGCGGCGAGGTTTTGCGCGCGCGCACGGCGCGTTGCAGGGGTCGATAGGATCAAGCGTCGACGACGACGGCGCGAGTGTTTTCTCAGTGGGCGTCAAATACGCCTTCGCGCAGGAATACGGCTTTGACGGCGACGAGACGGTCGCCGCGCACGCCCGCGCGATCCGCGAAGCCTTCGGCAAGGCGATCGCCCCGAAGACCATATTCGTGCGCGCCTTTTCGCGTCACATGAACCTTTCCGAGCGTAGTTTCATGCGCTCGGCGCTGGACGACATGCAAGACGAAATCGGGCGCGTTTTGAACGAAGCCGTCTGCGAAGGGTTGAACACATGAATGTCGCGCGTGAAGCGGTCATGGCGTCGCTGGTCGCCTTGTTGGAAGGCGTCGTGTTCTCGTCGCCGGTCAATGGCCAGACGCAATTCGTCTCGGTGTCGCGGCGCCTAAAGCTTTGGGCCGACGTGCCGAAATCGCAACGCCCGGCGCTGTTCGTCAGCGAACATCGCGAGCAGCCGAACTATCAGAGCGAGGCGTTGCCGTGCAAGACCACGCTGAGCGTCGATCTCTTCATCTACATCGACGCCAGCGACCGAAACACCGTACCNNCTCGTCTCGCATTGCCGCGTCGACGGCGCGGTTTTGAAAGACCCCGGCGATCTCGACGGCGACGGCCTGCTGTGGGTTCCGTTGAAAATTTTGGCGCTTTGAGGCGCGTAGCATCAACATACAACTTAAGGAACCAAACGCATGTCCAACAACACTTCGCTCGCCTTCGGCTCCGGCGTCCTGATCGGCACGACTTCGGCCGGTCCCTTGCAATTTGGAACCTTGCAGGATGTGTCGGTCGATTTTTCCTTTTCGGTCAAGTCGCTGATGGGGCAGTATCAGTTTCCGGTCGCGGTGGCGCGCGGCGCCGGCAAGATCTCGGGCAAGGCGAAATTCGCCAATATCGACGGTCCAATCCTCAACACGATTTTCTTCGGCAATACGCCGGCGACGGGCCAGACGCTCTGGTCCTATAATGAAGGCGCGACCGTCGGCGCCGCCTCGCCCTACACCGCGACGGTGGCCAACGCCGCGACTTTCGACGCGAATCTCGGCGTCGCCTATGCGTCGAGCGGACTGCAACTGACGCCCGTCGCCAGCAGCCCGGCCGCTGGGCAATATAGCGTCGCGAGCGGCGTCTATACGTTCAGCTCGGCCGACGCCGGCAAGGCCGTGCTGATCACCTACAGCTATACGCAGTCCGTCGCGGGCTCGAAGGCGGTGATCTCCAACAAACTGATGGGCGTGGCGCCGACGTTTCAGATCGACTTTTACCAGACCAACCCCAATGTCGCCGGCGCGCAATGGTCGCTGCGGCTTTACAGCTGCATCTCGTCGAAGCTTTCGATGGGGAGCAAGCTCGAAGACTTCACGATACCCGAAATGGATTTCGAAGCCTTCGCCAACGCGTCGAACGACATCGGCCAATTGAACACCGCGATTTGAGGCGCTCACATGAATCCCGATCCCAACATCAATTGCGCCGGCGCGCCGGTGGTGACTCTGGCCGGGCGCGAATGGTTCGTGCCCGTGCTGGCGATGCGTCAGGCGCGCGTCGTCGTGCCGGCGCTTATGCGGCTCATGCCCGTGCTGCAGGAAATGCAGAGCGGCCAGCCGGCGGCGATGGCGCGCCTCTCCGAGGAAAATTACGACGCGATCATCGCCGTCGTTCACGCCGCGTTGACGCGCGCCTATCCCGAATTGTCGCGCGCGATGTTTCTCGATTTGCCGGCCTCGACGCCCGAACTCGTCGCGGCGCTCGGCGTCGTCACGCGCCAGACCGGCTTCTTCCGGCCGGCCGATGCTTCGGGAGACGGTTTGGGGGAAACATTGGGGGAGGCGGCGAAGCCTGCGACGGCTCCCCGAAATTCTTCGACCGGCTGATCGCGCATTACTGCCAATGTTCGGGCGAGCGATGGGACGACGCGCTGGAAGCGAGCCTGACCTTCCCGCGCCTGTTCGCGCGCCAAGGCTATTGGCGCGAGTTCCCGCCGACGCATGTGCTCTTGCGGGCGATCGCGGTCGGGCTCGGCGTGTTCAAGCCGGCGGCGGCGCCGATGGATGCGATGGCGACGTTGAAGGCGATGTTTCCGGAGGGGAAGATTTCCTGAACGTGTTAGTTAGAAGAAGGGTCAGAGTGTTTCCCAGCGCATAGGTTATTGTACGGCTTAATAGCATTGTCACCTAGCGAGAACTGCTTAATGGCTAGGATAATGACGAACGGTTTTTCTCCCGTATATCCGCCAAACGCATTTTGGCGTTCACGTGCCCGCATAAAACGGACGCATACTTGTTATTGGATACCTTTCTGTCTCCAACGGCGTATAGGTTTGCAAAACTCGCAGACCCGGGATCTTTGAGAGTGCGTTTTACCGTTTCCTTCAGTGTATCAAACATCTCACCAGTGAACGGGAAGCCCTCTTGAATTGTTCCAAATATTGGCTTGTCGAAAAGCTACGTGAACGGCTTTTCTGGTAATCCTCTATTTGAGTTGCCGTCGATCCTTCGAGGGTTACTTGCGCTGAAAAATGCACCCAGTATCGCTGAAATTACGCACAGGGCGCCAAATAATTTAAGTGCGAGTTTCATTGCAGCGTCTCCTTCCGTTTTGGAGGCAACAGCAGGACATCGTAATCATTAAAACCGTGAACTGGAATGAACATCGTATGCAGGACAATGGGCCGTATCCGATGGTGCCGTAATTGTGAGATTCGGTGGCGAAATCACGGGCGATGGTTCCGGAGCGGTTTTCATTTGCGGACATCGGCTTTGAATCGAGGTGGTCAGCGAAGGAACAGCTTGACGAAAATCGCGACCTGAAAAGCGAGAACAAAGCCCATCATCCACTTGATGACGGTTAATTCACTACGCACCGAGGTCACGTCGTCGTCACGCTTGCTGAGCGCGGCGGCTGCTTTAAGCGCCTTGTCTTCTGGCACATCAATCGAACGGAACGCCTCGAAAACCTCGGATTGCATCTGGGTCATGGTTATCGCTCAACCTTTCCGCGAAACAGCCGCGGCACGGTTTAATAGCATATCGCCGCCCGCAGCGCACGTCCCGGTCGCGGCGCCCCTCAACCCGCGTGCTTCTTCACCCAGGCGGCATAGCTGTCCATCCAGTTCTGCACGAACGGCCGGCTGGCGGCGCCGATTTCGCCGTTCGCGTCGAACAGGTCCTCCTTCGCCTGGATGAAGGCCTCGGGCTGGCCGAGCGTCGGCGCGTCGAGATAGGCGAGGATGTTGCGCAAATGCTGCTGCGCCATCGCCGTGCCGATCGCGCCGACCGAAACGCCGATGACGCCTGCGGGCTTGCCCGCGAAGGCGTTGGCGCCATAGGGACGCGAGGCATTGTCGATCGCGTTTTTGAGCACGCCGGGAACCGAGCGATTATATTCCGGCGTCACGAACAGAACGCCCTTGGCCGCGACGATCTCGCTTTTCAGCCGCTTCACCGATGCGGCCTGGTTCGCGTCGTCGTCCTGATTGTAGAGCGGAAGATCGCCGATTTGCGCCTGGTGGAGGGAAAACTCCGGCGGCGCCAGTTTCGCGAGCGCGTTCGCCAGCTTGCGGTTGTAGGAGTCGCGGCGAAGGCTGCCGACCAGCACGAGGATTGGATAAGGGCTCATATCAATCGTCTCCCAAATTCAAGAACGAACGGACGCATCGAAAGGGTAAATATTGTTCGGCCGCGGCGAAAGGCCAGCCGCCGCTTCCCAGCGTTGCAAAAGTACAAACAGAGAACATAAAATTCGCGCCAGTCGCGGCGCGGCTCAAACAGGGAAAAACCGTCCATGGCCGACGATGTGACGATCCGCTTTAGCGCCGACACCGACGATTTGGAGGACGGTCTCGCCAATGTGCGCGGCGCTGTCGGCTCGGTGACGCCGGACCTCAAGAAGCTCTCGGAAAGCGTCAGCGACGCCGCGCAAAAAACCGCGCCGGCGACGGCCGCCTTTTCGCGCATGTCGATCGCCATCGGCGACGGCCTGACCGGCGCGCTGCGGCCAGCTTCCTCCGCCTTGGGCGCGCTCGGCGACGACGCCAAGAAGCGCATCGACGACGAGATCAAGGCGTTGCAAGAGTCGCTGGCGATCAAGAAGACGATCTTCGACGGCGAGGCGAAGCTCAAGAACATCAGCGAGGGCGAAAAAATCGCGTTGGTGAGGGCCGCGACGCAGGAGGAATACGAGGCGCAACGCGCTTTGCTGGAGCAGGAGGCGGGGCTCGCCGATCTGAGCGTCAAGCAAAAGGAGGCGGCGCTGAGCAAGATCAGGACGCTCGAAGCGACGCATCAAAAGCAGATGCTGCAACTCGCCTACCAGGCCGCCGAGGAGCAGGACAAAATCTGGCAGCGTCTCGCGAGCAAAATCGGCTCTTCGATGAGCTCCAGCATCATGGGACTGTTGCAGCACACCACGACCTTTCGCGAAGGCGTGCGCCAAATGGCGGTGCAGGCGACGCAATATTTCGTCAATATGGGCACGCAATGGGTCGCCAGTTTCGCGATGAACATAGCCAAGAACATCGCGACGCATGTGATGGGCGAACAGGCGATGACGGAGGCGACGCAACTCGGCGTTTCCGAACGCACGGCGAGCGAGGCGGCGGGAAGCGTCGCCGACATCGCCGGGAAAGTGGCGGCGGTGATCAAGAGCATCATGGCGTCGTCGGCCGAGTCTTTCGCCGGCGTGTTCGGCTTCATGGCGCCGCTGCTGGGGCCGGCCGCGGCGGGTCCGGCGGCGGCCGCGCAAGCTACCGTGGCGGGCGCGGCCAGCATCGCCTCCTTCGACATCGGCGCCTGGAACATTCCGCAAGACCAGCTCGCGATGGTGCACAAGAACGAAAAGCGCAAGACAATTCATAAGCTATTGATTTAGAATGCATTGCAAACCGCCGGATCAGGATTTGTTTACTGGTTTTGTTACCGGCTTGCAACGACAAACTCACTTGTGGAGAGATTGCTGTTCGCGGCATGATCAATCGAAGCCGTATCGGGCATGAAGGCGACGACCATCCCCTTTGCGAGTCCGTTAGGGGGACTCGAGTTCCAACGGCGGGAAACGCTCGATAGGCGGCCATCGCCTTTCGGCTCGAACCGTTGGATTTGAGATACTTTTTGATGGGGATTACGTGGTCCTCCTAATTTACCGCGCCCGCTTGTGGGCTTAAACATAACCACGCCTTCTACTGCGGTAGGAGGTCTTTCATCGGTGATTGCTCCCACGTCAAAAGGCTCGAATCCCGAAGGTTCGAGCCTTTCTTCGTTCCCTTTAAACGGGGGCCGGCTTGCCACGTTAATGTTCCTTCGAACCATGTGGGCGTTCACGCCGCACGGCTTTGTGGTCGCGCGGGAACATTCTTAGCGGCCCATGGGATCGGGATAATCAGGATCGTGGGGGGACTCGGACAATGGACAGGACATGGACACCCCATAGGGGCGTGTCCGTCCGTCCGTTTGTCCGACCCCGATGATTCCCGGAAAATAGGGCATCATGGGCCTACGCATCCTTGATCCGCGCTCTGTTCGGCTAAGCGGTCCGAGAGTGTTCTCGCCTCATACGCCATCGCCTCCAAACCGAGAATCTGACATCGGTTCGATATGCGGGGCAGGCATGAACCAGTCCACCGTTTCAACAAACTCAAATGCCGATACGAATGATTCTAATAATGCTTTAACGTCACTTTTTATTTGCTTTAAGCTGTTCTGTTCTTGATTCATTTTTACTCCTTATATCTTTTAAAACTATTGTTCTAATATAATTTGACATAGTTATTTCTTTTGATTGTTTTACAGCATGTTTTATTGATCTCTTATCTTTATTTGTTAGTCTAACAGTTAGTTTCGTTTGTAATGTCATTTATGGCTCCTTAGGCATAGTAGAACATTCCCACATCAGCGATATGGGAATTATTTTAGGCATGGTTCTCGCAATAATCCTATGTATGTTCGGCGTCACTCGCCAGAACGGGTTTTATTTGCAAGTATGGTTTCACCGCAATCGAATTGCTTGGCAAAATAATCTGATACGTCGAGCGGATCAATTATTATTTTAATGTCGCATGTTGCTCGCTTAGAGGCTTCAAGCTTTTCAAAAATAGCTTTAGCGTGCTTGTGTAGCAATGGTTCCCGTTCGGTGGGTACCTTCAACAATATATGACCGTGGAACGGTGTCGGATTTCTCCCCTTGGTGAACCTCTCGAAAGTAGCCACGTATTCAAAAAGTTCGTCGCATCGACCCATGATTCTACGGCCAAGTCGATACAAAAACCGCTCGGTGATTGATACCTTCTCGGCTTCGAGTTCTGGCGGAACTACATCCGCCCGAAGGCCAAAGGTTAAGGTAACGAAATGCGTAAACCCCAGCGTCGCTAAATGACAGGCGAATGCATCTCGGGTTTGGCTAGTAAGGCTTTTTCTCATCATGTATCTATTTAGTAAAAATCGATCTTTAGTCTTACGCCGCCCTCCCCAGTCTGGCAAGTCCCCTATTCGAAAATAATCCAGTCGTGGTTCCGGTATCCGATTTCAACCGCCAAAGGGCGGGATTTGGGAACGTGGCGCGTCGAAATGAACAGGNNTGATCAAGGTGGGCCCTCCCATACGCCGGATCAGCGTTTCCCCCCTTCCACGGCCTTCGGCGTGGATTTGGGCGGCTAGGTGCATCGTCATCCTCGTTCCGGCTCGGACCCACACCAAAACTTTTCACGAAATCGCGCCGGACGCGGATATCATTTTTCTGAAAAACTACATGCGGTTTTGGTCGGAACAGCAAACGCCGATGCCCTACGTGGCTCCGTTTTCGAGCATGGTGATTATACTCGGCGGCGACGAAGGGGTGATCGAGAGGGCGAGGGCGACATGGGGTGGTGTTTTTGTTCCGAGACGGAATTTGAACCCGGAGCCGGTAGAACGGATTTGATTCCGGCTACCGGAGCCCGAAGTGGGGCTCGGTGTGCAAAAATCAGGGATTCCGTGACAGGGCGCGATTTAACGGATTGGCCCTTTTGCCGCTTTGTGCAACGATGGGCGCAAGAAGGTGGGAGCGGGTTAAGCTTTGTCGTTTTGTGAAAGCGTGAAGTTAATCACGAGCCAATCGAAGCTGTCAATTGCGACTTTGACGTCGTGTGCAACTATTGGAGTCTCGCTTTCTCCATGAAACAACGAATTTCTATCGTGTTGAACTTTAGAATAATGCGCCAAAATCTCTTTTATCGTCTTTTCTAGCCTAACGTGCTTTCCTAGGAATTTGACGCGTCTAAACACACTCGGGACTGTCGGGGTGGACTGCGGCCAAATGATTGATTTTGCAAGCTCGGGACACTGCTCGGCAACCAGAGACTTGGCTGCATCCCAATAACTCGGGGCACCTTTCAAATCCTCTTCTGTAATCGTCAAACCTTCCCGCTGGATCATCAATAACATTCGTTCATGAAGGAGTGACTCGACCCCGACGTTCAGCCNNTAAGCGGACTAAACAGCCCTGGACTCGACCCCGACGTTCAGCCAGAACAGAGCTTCACGAGTATCGCCGAGCGTAAGGTATTGCTCTGCAAGAATCCGGCATTTGCCAAACCATTCGGTGGATTCAACGGTTCCAATGTCAGCCGAATCCGAAACTGCTGGCGCAGCGCCGACGAACGCGATGTTGAGCAGTGCGGGATTGCTCTTGCGAATGACATTGATGTCATCATGGTTAGGAATAACAAGTTTATATTCAATGTCGCCAAGATCAGACGGTGATGGTACCCACACGCTAATGTAATTGTCGTGATCCCGAAGCCGCCAAGATGCCTCATAGACCAACTGGAAGGCTAATCGGAAAATATTAGGCCATCCTGCGACAGGCAGCGGCTCCATCGGCAGCTGGAGCG
>PLAI01000246.1 GCA_003134075.1 Methylocystaceae bacterium
TTGTCTTGGGATCGAGCGCCTTGACCGTGCGCTCGGCGCTGGCGAGCAGTTTGTCGAAGCGCTCGGCGACCGGCTTCAGCGAATGGGCCACGTCCGCCGCGTCGCGGATGAAATTTCCTGTCGCCCCGCTGTTGTCGGCGAGCGTCTTGGTGAAAGTCTCCATATTTTTTAGCGACGCGGTCAACGTGGTCGAATTTTCGTCGAGCAGCTTGTTGATTTTGTCCATGGCGTCGCCCGCCTTGGTCGAGAGGCGCTGGACGTTTTCGAGCAGGTTCTGGATTTCCGAAGGTTCGGCCGTGATGCGCGGGTATTTTTCGCCCGGCTGCGCGACAATATCGGGCGCGCCGGGCGTGCCGCCAACCAACGACACGACCGCCACGCCCGTGAAAGTCTTCTGTTCCACCCTGGCGCGGGTGTTGGTCTTCACCGGGGTCTTCTTGTCGACGGCGATGAGCACCTTGACCTTGCCCGGATCGGTCGGATCGATCTCCATGCTGGTGACGCTGCCGACCTTAAGCCCGTTGAATTGCACGGTGCTTCCGGGCGTCAAACCGTCCACCGAGCCGCGCACGATGAGTTCGTAGGTCTCATATTGCGCCGTTTTGCCGGACCCGGAGAACCAGAAAACGAAAGCAAACGCCGCAAGCACGACCGCGAGCGTGAAGGCGCCGATGAGCGCGAAATTGGCGCGGGTTTCCATGTTTCGTCCTTATGCGGGCTCGCGCCCTCCCATGCGTCGACCGAGAGAACCGATGAGCCGGCTGCCGCGAGTCCCGTGAAAATAAGCGCGCAGCCAAGGCTCGTCGGAGGCCAGCATGTCCTGCATGGAGCCGGCGCCGATGACTTTTCCCCCGGCCAGGGCGGCGACGCGGTCGCAGATCGAGTATAGGCTGTCGAGATCGTGCGTCACCATGAATACGGTCAGACCCAGCGTCTTTTGCAGCGTGCCGATCAATTCGTCGAACTCGGCGGCGCCGATTGGATCGAGGCCCGAGGTCGGCTCATCGAGAAACAACAGTTCGGGATCGAGCGCGAGGGCTCTCGCCAGCGCCGCCCGCTTGACCATGCCGCCAGACAATTCCGCCGGAAGTTTGTCCGCGGAGTCGGGCGGCAGACCCACGAGGTCCAGTTTCAGCATGGCGAGGTCGTCCATGAACCGCTGTGAAATATTGCGATTTTCGCGCATCGGCATCTGGATGTTCTGCCGCACCGTAAGACTGGAGAACAGGGCGCCGTTCTGGAACAGCACGCCCCAGCGCTGTTCCAGCGCGCGCAACTGGCGAGGCGGAAGCGCGTCCCGGTCCTGGCCAAACAGCCGGATCACGCCCGCGCGCTTGCGCAAAAGCCCAAGGATGGCGCGCATCAGCACCGATTTTCCCTGGCCCGAGCCGCCGACAAAGCCCAGAACTTCGCCGCGGAAAACGTCGAGATCGAGCCCGTCCATGACCCTGTGCTCGCCGAACTGCACAACGAGGCCACGCACGCTGATCACGATCTCTTTGATCGAGTTCGTGGCCGGCTGCCGTGCGGCGTTGGCGTGGTCGCTCATGGTTCCCTGGACGCTAATAGTGGATCGCCGCGAAAAACATCGCGAACAGGCCATCGAGAATAATGACCATGAAAATGCTTTTCACGACCGCGGCGGTCACCTGCCGTCCCAGCGATTCGGCGGACCCCAATGTCGCCAACCCGTCTTGCGTTGAGATGAGGCCGATGATCAGCGCCATGAAGGGGGCCTTGATTAGCCCAACCAGGAAAGTGTTCACGCCGATCGCGTCTTTCAACAGGACCAGAAATGTCGTTGGGCTGATGTCGCCATAGCCCCAGGAGACCAGCAACCCGCCAAACAGCGCCGCCATGTCGGCGATGAAGGTCAAGAGCGGCAGGGCGACCATTAGCGCCAGCACGCGCGGAACCACTAGAACCTCGATTGGCGACAGGCCCATGACGCGCAGCGCGTCGATCTCCTCGCGCATCTTCATCGAGCCGATTTCGGCTGTTATCGCCGATCCCGAACGGCCCGCGATCATGATCGAGGTCAGCAGCACGCCCAATTCGCGCAGCACCAGAATGCCGATGAGATCGACCGCGTAAGTAGTCGCGCCAAAGCGCGCCAACTGGAAAATGCCCTGTTGCGCGACGATGGCGCCGACCGCGAGATTGATCAGCACGATGATCGGAATGCTGCGAAAACCAAACATTTCGATCTGGTAGACGAGCGACGTCCCGCGGAACAAACGCGGACGTAGCAGAATGTGGCCGATCGCGGCGACGAATTCGCCGAGAAAACCCGTGCCGCGATAATATTCGCGCAGCGCGCCGACCACGGACAATCCAAGATCCGCCAAAAGATCGACGAACAGATTCGTGGGTTTTGCGCGAGGCGGCGGCAATATCTCGATCGCCGTCTCCTTGATGAGCATCTGGTGTTCGGGCCGCGCATCCTCGAACGAGGCCGCGACGCCGGCGCGAATCAATTCGTTCCGGGCGCGATTGAGCGCGAGCGCCCCGGCGGTGTCGAGATTGGCGATCGCGCTCATGTCGATGACAACGGCGCGCGCGCCGCGTCCTTGCGAGACGATCTCGTCCGCTTTTCGCTCGAGCGCTCTGGACGCCCGCAAAAGCCAGCCGCCGGTCAGGACGATGCGCCTGATGTCGCCGCTCTCGCGACGGGTCAGTTCGGGCGGCTCGGCCTCGATCTTTGTCGCCATGACGCCCCGTCGCGGTTCGTTTCGGGCAATCGCGGGCGCCGGTCTCGCAAAGAATCACGGCGCTAGAGCAAGTTCCGCGAAAGTGGATGGACCTTTGCGATCAGCACTTGCTCCAGCTCTTCGATCTTCGCGCGATTTCCTGTCCTTTGAACGATTCCGTTCGAACGATGAGCGCGCGGCGTCAAAAAGCCTGCGAATCGTCTTATCTTCGCCAATGGCCAATGTCGAGCGCGTTGGTCGGAAACACTCAGCGGCGACGCTGCAATTTAGGAGATCAGATGGGCACCCAGTTGACCGTGGCCGTCGACGCCTTTCCGATCGAAGGGCGCTTCGTGATCGCGCGCGGCGCCAAGACGCAGGCGGTGGTCGTGACCGCGACGCTGCGGGCCGGCGGCGCCGTCGGACGGGGCGAATGCGTGCCCTACGCCCGTTATGGCGAGAGCCCCGACAGCGTCGTGGCGGCGATGGAGCGCGCGCGCGTTCACATCGAGGCCGGGGCTGATCGCGCCGCGCTGCAAGGCCTGCTTCCGGCGGGCGCGGCGCGCAACGCGCTGGATTGCGCCATGTGGGATTTGGAGGCCAAGACCCGGGGCGTCGCGGCGCATCGCGGCGCGGGCCTCGCCGCGCTCGCGCCCTTGACCACCGCCTTCACCCTCTCGGTCGGAACGCCCGAGGAAATGCGAGCGGCGGCGGCGCGCGCCGCGCATCGACCTTTGTTGAAGATCAAGCTCGCGGGCGAGGGCGACGCCGAGCGGCTGCTGGCCGTGCGCGCCGGCGCGCCGCGCGCGACGCTGATCGTCGACGCCAACGAAGCCTGGCGCGAGGAGAATCTCCTCGTCAATATCGAGGCCTGCGCCAGGGTCGGCGTCGCGCTGATCGAACAGCCGCTGCCGGCCGGGGCCGACGAAATTCTGGGCCGGATCGAGCGCCGGGTTAAAATCTGCGCCGACGAGAGCGCCCATGATCGCGCCGGACTGGCGGCGTTGCGCGGCCGCTACGACGCGGTCAACATCAAGCTGGACAAGACCGGTGGCCTGACCGAGGCGCTGGCGATGGCCCACGAGGCGCGCGAACTCGGCTTCGCGATCATGGCGGGCTGCATGGTCGGCACTTCGTTAGGCATGGCGCCGGCGGTTCTGATCGGGCAATCGGCCGCCTATGTCGACCTAGACGGGCCGCTGCTGCTGGCGCGAGACCGCGAGCCCGGCCTTCGTTACGAAGGTTCGACGCTGCATCCGCCGGAGGCGGAACTATGGGGCTGAGCCAAGGCGGTCGTCGCCGGGAGGCGCGCTCAAAGACCTTTTTCGACTTCCAGATTGGCGCCGAGCCAGCCCAAAATGCCGCCGCCGAAATGCGTGTCGACGTCGCGGCGGCCGGCGAGCCGCGCCTGGTCCATCGCGGAGACCGAGCGGCGGCCCGAGCGGCAGTAGATCACCACCTTCTTGCCCGCCGGCGCGACCGGCAGCTTGGCGGGATCGAATTTCGACAGCGGATTGAACAGCGAACCCTTGATATGGCCCGACGCGTATTCCTCCGCCTCGCGCACGTCGACGAGCAGGATGGAGCCGTCGTCGAGGCCTTTTTTCAGATCCTCGAGGATGATGTCGTGATAGGCGAAGGAGCTCATGCGGCCGTCCTTTAATTGAGACGTCGCGATATTTCACAAAATCGTCGCGGAGTCGAGAATGGCGCGGCGGCGGAAGGCGAGCGGCGACTCTATTCCGCCGCCTCGCGCAGCTGCTCCCGCGCGCGCTCGCGCAGATCGTCGATCGGAACGAGCCGGCCTGCGTCCTCGTAATGCCAAAAGGTCCAGCCGTTGCAAGCCGGCAGCCCCTGCACCAAGGCCCCGGTCTTGTGAATCGAACCGACGATGCCGCCTATCGCCAGCGCGCCATCCGCCCGCACGAGCGCGCTGTGGCGCCGCTTGGCGTCCGCGAGCTTCGCGCCGGGCGCGATGAGGCCCGCCTCGACGAGGCTGGCGAAGGCGATCCGCGGCTCGCTCCGCTTCGTGGGCGCGGTGGTCAGCGTCGCCGGATCGAGCGGCTCGACCGCGTCGATGCGCGCCTGCGCGGCGTCGGCATAGGCGTGATCGCGCTCGATGCCGAGGTAATCGCGGCGCAGCCGCTTGGCGACCGCCCCGGTCGTGCCGCTGCCAAAAAACGGATCGAGCACGAGGTCGCCGGCGTTCGAGGCCGCGAGCATCACCCGAGCTAGAAGGGCTTCCGGCTTTTGCGTCGGATGGGTTTTTCTCCCCTGCGCGTCCTTGAGGCGTTCGCCGCCCGTGCAGATCGGGAACAGCCAGTCCGAACGCATCTGGCAGTCTTCATTCGCGGCCTTAAGCGCTTCATAATTGAAGGTGTAGCTCTTGGCTTGCGGCCCGCGCGCGGCCCAGATCATGGTCTCGTGGGCGTTGGTGAAGCGGCGGCCGCGAAAATTCGGCATGGGATTGGTCTTGCGCCAGACAATGTCGTTCAGGATCCAGAATCCGAGATCCTGCATGATGGCGCCGACGCGAAAAATATTATGGTAGGAGCCGATGACGAAAATCGTCGCTTGCGGCTTCATGACGCGCCGCGCGGCCTCGAGCCAGTCGCGCGTGAAGGCGTCATATTCCGCGAAATCGGTGAATTTGTCCCAATCGTCGTCGACGCCCGCGACCAGGCTCTGATCGGGCCGCGTCAATTTATTCGCGAGTTGGAGATTGTAGGGCGGGTCCGCGAAAACGAGATCCACGCTCTCCGGCGCCATTGCGCGGAGAATCTGGACGCTGTCTCCGCGCAAGACGCTGTTGCGCGACACCGCGCGAGGCAACCCCGAAACCCGCGACCCAGTACGCGTGACCTTTAGCTGGGGTTTGAGGCGGGTCGCCTCGACGCGTGCGCTACTCATGAACTCGATACCGGTTACGCTTACCAACGAGCGTGACTATGCGGGATCGAGGTAAAGGGGGCGTTTAACCATGCGCGCGTCGCGCGTCCCCTTTTCGAACGGCTTTCTTAAGAAAATTCTTTCTTTACCAATTGGTTGTTGGACGTAAATGGGACGAATCACGCGGCTCATCCCCGTCGCAAGGGAGAGAAGCTCATGCGGTGGTAGGGGGTTGGACCGAGACTGGCGAGCGCGGCGAGATGGCGCGGCGAGCCATAGCCCGCGTTGGTCTCGAACCCGTAAGCCGGATATTCCTCGGCCAGGCGCCGCATCAAACTGTCTCGCGCCACCTTGGCCACGATCGAGGCGGCGGCGATCGAAAGCGATTTAGCGTCGCCCATGACGATCGCGGAGCCTGGACAAGGGAGGCCCGGCAGATCGCGGCCATCGACCAGCACAAAGGCGGCCGCGACGGACAGGCCCGCGATCGCTCGCTCCATCGCCATTAATGACGCCTTGCGGATGTCGGTGGCGTCGATCTCGGCGGCGGTCACGAAGGCGAAGCTCGTCGCGAGCGCGCTTTCGATGATCCGGGCGAAGGCTATTTCCCGCGATTTCGCGCTCATTGCCTTGGAATCATTGAGCCCGTCCGGAATGTTGGCGGGATCGAGAATGACGGCGGCCGCGCAAACCGGCCCCGCGAGAGGGCCACGCCCAACTTCGTCGACCCCGGCGACCGGCCAAAGTTTTTTCCGCCGCGACTCGTTTTCGGCGGCAAAATCGGGGGCGGCCTTTCGCGGCTTTTGGGCCGGCGTCATTAAAGGCTTCTCCCCGCTCGCGGCGTCCTCGCGGCCCAAAACTTTTTTTCGCCGCCCCTGGATGGCGACCGGTTCAAAATAGCGCAAGCTGCTCGGCGCTTCGACGGGGCGGCTGAAACAAATCGCAGCGCAGCTTCGCGCCGGCGCCATAGCCCAACCGGGCGGCCGCTATCTCGAATCTCCGGCCGATCATCCAGGCGTAGGGCCCGACGCCCGTCATCCGCTTGCCGAAGCCCGCGTCATAGAGCTTGCCCTCCCTCGCGCCGCGCACCAGCGATAGCACATGCCGCGCCTTGTCGGGATAATGCGTGAGCAGCCATTCGCTGAAGAGGTCGCGCAATTCGAGCGGCAGGCGCAGCATCACATAACCGGCTTCGCGCGCGCCGGCGGCGAAGGCTCTCGTCAGGATCGTCTCGATTTCGGCGTCGTTCACGGCGGGGATAATCGGCGCGACCAGGACCGAAACCGGGATGCCGGCGTCGGCGAGTTTCTCAATCGTTGCGAGTCGGAGAGCCGGAGAAGCAGCCCGCGGCTCCATCTTCCGCGCGAGTTCCTTGTCCAGCGTCGTCACGGAGATCGCGACCTTAACCAATCCTTTACGCGCCATCGGCGCGAGGAGGTCGATGTCGCGCGCGACCAGCGCGGATTTCGTCACTATTCCCACCGGGTGATTGGTCCGCGCCAGCGTTTCGAGGACGCCCCGCATCACGCGGCAGCGCTTTTCGGTCGGCTGGTATGGATCGGTGTTGGAGCCGATCGCCAATGTTCTTGGAACATAGCCCGGCGCCGACAATTCGCGCTCCAGCACTTGCCCCGCGCCCTCCTTGACGAAAATCTCGGTCTCGAAATCGAGGCCGGGCGAATAGCCGACATAGGCGTGGGTGGGCCGCGCGAAGCAATAGACGCAGCCATGCTCACAGCCGCGATAGGGATTGATCGAGCGGTCGAAGCCGATGTCGGGCGAGTCGTTGCGCGTAATGACGCTTCGCGGCTTCTCAATATGTATATTGGTCTTGAGCGCGGGCAGGCTCTCGAGCGAGCCCCATCCGTCGTCGATCTCCTCGCGCGCGAAGGCCTCGAAACGCCCGCTCGCATTCGAGACCGCGCCGCGTCCGCGCCGTCGCACGGAATCGATTTCGCGGGCCGATTCCGCCAGCGCTTCGCGAGGCGGACGCCCGGCGGCGGGGCGGGATATTCGCGGCGGGGCCGCCAGCGGAAAATGCTCCAGACAGCTCATGACGACGCTCTCCCAAAGCGGCCGAGCCGCTCCGTTTCGGCGAGACCGGCTCGCGGCCCCCGGCGCGCCTGTTGGGGACAGAATCACGCGCCGGAAACCGCGACGCCGCACGCGTACACGCTTACGCGACAATGCCTTACGCAACGCCCGCGACCAACCAGAACACTCGCGTTACCCGCGCCGGACGAGAACAAACGGCGAATAATGAACAAATAAAGAACATACAGGAGGCTGTCAAGAGCGAGGTCGTCCGAAGAGCCGGGATGGAGTTTCGCGGGCTTGGCGGGTCGGAATGGGCGGGCGAGAGCCCGCGCGGGTTGATTCAAACAGTTCTGGCGGTTTGCTTTCGCTCTCCGCCGGCGCCACTGTGCGGCTCGAAATCAAACGGGTGGACCCACGCGCTTATGAACCAACGCGGCCTTCTCCCCCTCGCCCTGACGCAGGGCGACCCTTCCGGCATTGGGCCGGAAATCGCGCTCAAGGCTTTTCGCGCTCGCGAAACCGCTGATTTGCCGCCGTTTTTCGTCGTCGGCGATCCCGCGCTGTTTGCTCGCGTTTCGAAATCGCTTGGCCTCGATGTCGGCGTGGAGGCGACGACTCCGGCCGGCGCCGTCGAGGTTTTCGCGCGCGCTCTACCCGTTGTTTCGCTAGGGGGGGCTGTCAATGGTCTTCCGGGCGCGCCCGACCCTCTCGACGCGCCGCTGACGATTCGCTCGATCGAGCTCGCGGTGGAATATGTCGCGCGAGGCGAGGCGCGGGCGGTCGTCACCAATCCGATTTCCAAGCAAGCGCTTTACGCGGCGGGATTTAAACATCCGGGCCACACCGAATTTTTGGGCGAACTCGCGCTGCGTTTTTTCGGCGTCCCGGCGCGGCCGGTGATGATGCTGTGGGCTCCTGAACTCGCGGTCGTGCCGGTGACGATTCATGTCGCGCTGGCGGAGGTTCCCGGGCTGTTGACCCGGCAATTGCTGATCGAGACTGGCCGCGTTGTCGCGACGGATCTGGCGAATCGATTCGGCGTCGCCGCGCCGCGTCTCGCCTTCGCCGGCCTCAATCCTCATGCGGGGGAAGGCGGCGCGATGGGGCGCGAGGAGATCGACGTGATCGCGCCGGCGGTGGAAGCCTTGCGCGCGATGGGGATCGACGCCAGCGGCCCCCATCCCGCGGACACGATGTTTCATGCGGCGGCGCGGGCGAAATATGACGTGGCGCTGTGTCCGACTCACGATCAGGCGTTGATTCCTATAAAGACTCTGGCGTTCGATCGCGGCGTCAATGTCACGCTGGGCCTGCCCTTCGCGCGCACGTCGCCGGACCACGGAACGGCCTTCGACATCGCCGGCAAGGGCGTCGCCGACGCGTCGAGCCTGATCGAGGCGATCCGACTCGCTGGGCGCATAGGGCGTCCGCGAGACGCCCGTTCTGACGGAATATGAGCGGATGATCGACGATTTGCCGCCGCTGCGCGAGGTCGTCGCGCGTCACGGGCTCGACGCGCGCAAGGCGCTGGGTCAGAACTTCCTTTACGATCTGAATCTTACGTCTCGCATCGCCCGGGCGGCGGGGCCGCTCGAAGGCGTGACGGTCGTCGAGGTCGGTCCCGGTCCCGGCGGCCTCACCCGCGCGCTGTTGGCTCATCGCGCCGAACGTGTCATAGTCATCGAGCGCGACCCGCGCTGTCTGCCGGCGCTCGAAGAAATTTCCGAGCGCTATCCGGGGCGGCTGATCGTCGTCGAAGGCGACGCGCGCACGATTGATCTTGTCGAACTCGTTCATGCGCATGGCGCGGCCAAGGATGCGTCTGGCGCGCTCCAAAATGCGCGAATATGCGCGAACTTACCCTATAATGTTGCGACAGCCCTGCTAGGTGGATGGCTCGAGGCCGAGCCCTGGCCCTCCGTGTTCGACCGATATGTGCTGATGTTTCAGCGCGAGGTGGCGGAGCGCATCGTCGCGACGCCCGCGCAACGGGTCGACTACGGGCGGCTCGGCGTGCTCTGCGGCTGGCGAACCAAGGCGCGGATATTATTCGATGTTCCGCCCTCCGCCTTCACGCCGCCGCCAAAGGTGATCTCGTCGGTGGTGGAGCTCGTTCCAAACCCGTCGCCGTCGCCCTGCAACCGCAAGTTGTTGGCTCTCGTGACGCAGGCGGCGTTTGGGCAGCGGCGCAAGATGTTGCGCCAGAGCCTTAAAGGTCTCGGCGTCGATCCGGCGCGGCTAACGGCGAGCGCTGACGTCGATCCCACGCGGCGGGCGGAAGAGATTGATATCGCTGGATTTGTCGCGCTGGCGCGGGCGCTGGAGGAGCTTCGCGTCACGGATTAGCCTTGCCTTAAGCCGCCTCAAAACTCGATGCCCTCCTGCGCCCGCACGCCAGCCGCGAAGTGATGCTTGACCAGCGTCATTTCGGTGACGAGATCCGCCGCCGCGATGAGTTCCGGCTTGGCGTTGCGGCCGGTCACGAGAATGTGAAGATCGTCGCGGCGGCCGCGGAGCGCCGCGATGACTTCGTCCAAAGGCAGATGGTCGTAGCGCAGCGCGATGTTCAACTCGTCGAGCATCAGCAGCCGCAGCTCGGGGTCGGCCATCAGCTCCCGCGCCTTTTCCCAGGCGCGGCGGGCCGCCGCTTCGTCGCGGGCGCGGTCCTGCGTCTCCCAGGTGAACCCCTCGCCCAGCGTGTGCCAGGAAACGCGGGCCTCGCCGAGTTGCTCCAGGATGGTCCGCTCGCCGCTTTGCCAGGCGCCCTTGCCGAACTGCACGACGCCGACCTTCCAGCCATGGCCGAGCGCCCGCAGCACGAGCCCGAACCCCGCCGTGGACTTGCCCTTGCCGGGTCCGGTGTGGACCATCAGCAGGCCCTTGGCGGCGATGGGCTTGCTGGCGACCTCGGCGTCCTGCACGGCCTTTCGTTTTTCCATCTTGGCGCGATGACGCGCGGCTTCGTCTTGCTGGTTCATGGGTGCTCGCGTGAAAGTTTTAGCGATATTGAAGCGGCGTCGCGCGTTAGTTCGTGGTCAGGCGATAGCGCACGAAGTCGTCGGCCTGGACGAATGCGTCGTACAGCCGGCGCGCCGCCAGATTTTCGGCGCGCGTATGCCAATAGAGACGCGACCACCCGCAATGACTCGCCATCGCCACGAGGTCGGCGATCAGCGCGCGCCCGACTCCGCGTCCGCGCGCGGCGGGATCGACGAACAGATCCTCCAGATAGCATATGGGCGCCTGAACGAAAGTTCCCTCGTGCAGCAGCGAATGGGAGAATCCCAGCAGCCGGCCCTGTTCCTCGGCAAACCGGCACAGAATTGCCGGCTCGGGCGCGACGATCCGTCGCCATGTGGCGGCGGTGACATGCTCGGGCAGATGCGTATCATAAAATTCCGTGTAGCCGCGCCAAAGCCCACGCCATTGCGCTTCGTCGTCGGGACGCGCCGTTCTGATCCGCATCGAAGTCTCCGCTTGGTAGTGCAGTAGTTTGAATTTCCGGTTTGCGCCAATTGCGGCCTTTCGACTGCCATCGATTGATTGGCTCAAATCGGCTCGAAGGAGAACTTCCGGCGTGGTTCCGCGAAGGTCTCATCATGTAATAGCAAGCAGCCCTTGCTACTCGCCAGTTTATTGGAGGCTAAGGCGACACCGAAGAATCTCAATATGACCGATATGTGCCCCTCGGCCAGCGTCACGCTGGCGTATGTGTCACTTGGGTCGGCAGCGCGGTTTAGCTCGCGTAATGCATCTATCGCTTCGTTGAGAAGAGGGGCCGCGTGGTCCCAGTCCGTCCGCAAAGAGGCGATGATCCGCACTAGCTACGAGGCCGTCACTGCATTAACATTCCAATTGGACCAGTGGGGCCGATTAACGGGATAAGGTGAGAGCATATGCGCAAATCCTTTGATCAATTGAAGAGAATTTCGCTTTTATTGACCGCCATTTATGTTGCACTGGTCCTCTTTCCGGTGACGGCTCACGCGGGCTCCGGCTTCTTCGGAGCCGAAGCCAATAGGGCCGCAGTCCTCGTCTACATCGACAAAACCAATCAACAAATGACGGTTTCTTTGGATGGGGCAGAAAGATATCGATGGCCGGTATCAACGGGCCGAGCAGGATATTCAACTCCATCGGGAACCTATACCGCGACGTCTATGAACGAAATTTGGTATAGTAAAGAGTTTGACAACGCCCCCATGCCCCATTCCATTTTCTTTATGAAAGACGGCCATGCCATCCACGGCAGCTTCGAGGTGAAGAATCTTGGCAAACCCGTATCGCATGGCTGCGTGCGTATCTCGCCTCAAAATGCCGCGATACTTTATGAGCTGGTGCGGGAGAATGGCTTGGAGAATACAAAGGTGGTGCTTACCGGCTCTAGTCCGGGCGCGGTCGCTAGGGGTCAGACAAGCCGGCGTGGGGATTCTTCTGGGCCATCATCCGACGCCCCTTCTCACAATAGATCCCAGGGATACGATCGATCGCCATGGAGTTGGTGAAGACCAAGTTGTCGAGTTTGTGACGCTCCCAGGTCGATTAGGCGGCCTCCGGCGGAGGGATTACTTGCTGGCGTCGGCAATTTGGCGTTAAGCCGCTCTTGCCGACGGAGCGAACGGCCTTCCGCTTTCCGCCGACTGGAGCCGATATCGATTCCTAGCGCTGACGACTGCAAAGGGTCGCAAGCATAAATCCAAACCGACCCGCCCCACCTCCGCCCGCGCCCGTTTGACGGCGCCCGTGGTCTCGGCATATGACTGAATGTGACGGTTCTTCGCAAGAAGTGAAAAGGGAACGCGGTGAGGGGTTTTCCTTAACTCCGCGGCTGCCCCCGCAACTGTGACCGGCGAGGCCGCGCCATCAGCCACTGAGCCCTTTAAGGCTTCGGGAAGGCGGCGCGATCCAGCGACCCGGGAGCCAGGAGACCTGCCGTCGTTTGTCGCAACGCTAGGCCGCCGGTGGGGCGGTTAAGGAGATGATCATGAACCAGCAAAGCCTTTCAAGCGCGAACCCGCTCGCCCTTTCCGCCGCCCGCGTGGAAGTTCTCAAGGCGGCTTTCGTCGCGCTGTTCCTGGGCGTCGGGCTCGTTTATCTCGTCGGTTTTTCGCATTCCGACACGGCGCATGACGCCGCCCACGACACGCGCCACTCCCTCTCCTTCCCCTGCCACTAAGCCAGGGTGATTTCGCGCGTCCTGGCGATCGGTCTGATCGCCGGGCTTGTCGCCGGGCTTGCGGTCGCGGCCCTGCAACAAGTCACCACGACGCCGCTCATCCTCGCGGCGGAAGTTTATGAGTCGGCCGGGCACTCTCACGCGGAGCCGGTCGCCGAGGGCTGGAAGCCGGCGGAGGGCGCCCATCGCATAGCCGCGACCAGCGTCGCCGATGTCGCGACAGCCGCGGGCTATGCGCTGATCCTGCTTGCTCTGATGCTCGTCGCCGGCGACACGATCGAACCTCGCCGCGCGCTCGCCTGGGCGGCCTGCGCCTTCGCCGCGACTGGCCTCGCGACGGGGCTCGGCCTCGCGCCGCAATTGCCGGGCGCGGCGGAAACGGATTTGTTCGCGCGCCAGCTTTGGTGGGCCGGAACCGCCGCCGCCACCAGCGTGGGCCTTTTCGTGCTGCTGCGGCGCGATGAATTCGTCGCCAAGATTTTGGGCGCAGCGCTGCTCGCCCTGCCGCATATTTTGGGCGCGCCGCGACCCGCGACGCCGGAAAGCACGGCTCCGGCGGAACTCGCCGCGCAATTCGCGGCGTCGTCGCTGGCGGTGCAGGCGATCACATGGGCGCTCGCCGGCGCGCTTGTCGGCGTTCTCTGGCGCGAGTTCCCGGCCCGCGACGCGTTAAAGGCGATGAAATGACCTCAAAAATCCCCGCCACCATCGTCACCGGCTTTCTCGGCGCCGGCAAGACCACGCTGATCCGTCATTTGCTGGAGACCACGCGAGACCGCCGCCTCGCGCTGGTGATCAATGAATTTGGCGATGTCGGGGTCGACGGCGAGATTTTGCGCGCCTGCGGCGTCGATAATTGCCCCGACGAAAATATCGTCGAACTGGCCAACGGCTGTCTGTGCTGCACCGTCGCCGATGATTTCGCGCCGGCGATCGAGGCGTTGCTCGCGCATGAAAAACGCCCCGACCACATCATCATCGAAACATCGGGGCTGGCCTTGCCAAAACCGCTGGTCAAGGCGTTTGACTGGCCGGCGATCCGCTCGCGCCTCACCGTCGATGGCGTCGTCGCCGTCGTCGATGGACGAGCGGTCGCGGAAGGGCGTTTCGCCGACGATCTCGACGCCATCGCGCGCGAGCGGGCGGAAGACGCGATCATCGACCACGACAATCCGCTTGAAGAGGTCTTCGAGGACCAACTCGCCTGCGCCGATCTCGTGATCCTCAACAAGACCGATCTGCTGAGCGAAGAGGAGGAGGCGGCCGTGCTGGCGACGCTGCGCGCCAGCGCTCGGCGCGCCACGAAGATTCTGCGCGCGCGACAGGGCGCCGTCGATGCGCGCGTATTGCTTGGCCTCGCCGCCGCCGCCGAGGACGATCTCGCCAATCGCCCGTCGCATCACGATGGCTTGGAGGGTCACGATCACGACGATTTCGACAGTTTCGTCATCGAGATCGCAGCCGCTGCGGACGCCGCGGCGCTTGTCGCACGGCTCGCGGAAGTCGCGGCGACGCACGATGTGTTGCGCATAAAAGGCTTCGTCGAAATCTCCGGCAAGCCGATGCGCCTGCTGGTGCAGGGCGTCGGCGCGCGCTTCCAGCATCATTTCGACCGCGCCTGGAGACCGAATGAGGCGCGCGCGAGCCGGCTCGTGGTGATCGGCCAAAAGGGCCTCGACCGGACGCGCGTCGCCCGGCAACTCGGGTCGTCGTAACGCCATGCATCTCCTCGCCCGCGATCTTCACGGACTCGACGACGCGGACGCGGCGGTCGATCTCGAACAGACGCCGGGGAAAATCGTCTTTCTGTCCTTCTCGGACTCCGAATTGGGCCTGCTGGCGCGCATTCACGAAGAGGACGCGGCCTCGCGTCCCAGCCTGCGCTGCGCTTCGCTCGCCCAATTGAAACACCCCTTTTCCGTCGATCTTTATCTCGACAAGGTCGCGCGCCATGCGCGTCTTGTCGTGGTCAGGCTGCTCGGCGGCAAGGAATACTGGTCTTACGGCGTCGAACAGCTCGCGGCCTTGTCGCGCGCGCGGGGTTTCGCGCTCGCGATCGTTCCGGGCGACGGCATGGACGATCCGCGTTTGCGCGAGGCCTCGACGCTGGCGCCGCGAGATTGCACGCGCATATGGTCCTTCTTCCAGGACGGCGGCGCGGAGAACATGCGCGCCCTGCTCGGCCTCATGGCCAGCCTCATCGGCATTCCCGCTCCGTGGCGCGAAAGCGCGCGCGTTGAGAGCGCCGGCTATTGCCTCGCGGCGCGACGGACGGCCGGCGCGGACGCGAGGCGCGCGCTGCTGGTTTTTTACCGCTCCCTTTTTCTTTCGGACGACCACGCGCCAATCCTCGCGCTCGCCGACGCCCTCGCCGCACGAGGCATGGCGGTGGAGGGGGCCTTCGTCGCCAGCTTGAAGGAACAGGCGAGCGAGGCGTTTCTGCGCGAAGCCATCGGCGCGTTCAAACCCGACGTTATCGTGAACACAACCGCCTTTTCGGCGCGCGGCGTTGACGGCTGCGTGCTCGATCTCGCCGACGCGCCGGTGTTGCAGGCGGCGCTCGCCACTTCGACGCGCGAAGCCTGGGCGGCGTCAAAACGCGGCGCCAATGGCGCCGATCTCGCGATGAACATCGTGCTGCCCGAGGTCGACGGCCGCATCTTCACCCGCGCGATTTCATTCAAGGCGCCAGCGGGCGCGCTTCTCGCCAGCCAGTTCGCGCAAACGCGCCATGAGCCGGAACCTTCGCGCGTCGCCTTCGTCGCGCAGCTCGCCGCCAATTGGGCCGGGTTGCGCCGCAAGGCGAACCTCGAAAAAAGCCTCGCGCTGATTTTATCGGACTACCCCGCGCGGCGCGGGCGCGGCGGCTACGCTATCGGCCTCGATACGCAAGCGAGCATGGAGGCGATTGTCGAGGCGTTGAGCGTGGCGGACTACGACGTCGGCGAAACCAAGCCGCCGAGCGATCTGATGCGCGCGCTCGAGGACAGTCGCCACCGCGCGCGACTGCCGTTGGAAGAATATCGCCGCCTGTTCGAAGGATTGCCGCGGGAGTTCACCGACGCGGTGCGAATCGCCTGGGGCGAGCCCGAGCAAGACTTAGGCTGTCGCGACGGCGCCTTTCATTTCTCCTGCTTCGAGTCAGGCAAGCTCGTCATAGCGCTGCAGCCGGATCGCGGCGCGAGAGCGGCGCGGCGCGAGACCTATCACGACGCCGAAGCGCCGCCGCGTCACTACTATGTCGCCTTTTATCTGTGGCTGCGACATCGGCGCGCCATCGACGTGCTGATTCATTTGGGAACGCATGGCACGCTCGAATGGCTCCCGGGAAAATCGGCGATGCTCGGCGAGGACTGCGCGCCGGAGGCGGTGCTTGGTCCGACGCCGCTGATCTATCCGTTCATCATCAACGACCCCGGCGAAGCCGCGCAGGCCAAGCGGCGCGCCTGCGCGATCACCATCGGCCATCTGACGCCGCCGCTGGAGCATGCGCAACTCTATGACGACGCCGCGCGCATCGAACAAATGCTTGACGAATACGCCAATGCGGCGGCGCTCGATCCGCGCCGGGCGAAGCTCATCGCGGGCGCGATCATGGACGAGGCCGAACGCACCGGCCTTGGCGTGGAATGCGGCGTGACCCGCGGCGGCGACGCCGCCGACGCGCTGGCGAAGCTCGACGCATGGCTGTGCGATATGAAGGAAATGCGCATCGGCGACGGGCTGCATGTGTTTGGCCGCGCGCAAGACGGCGACGCCATGCGCGACGCCTGCGCCAAGGCGGAGATGTCGGCCTTGCTACGCGCGCTGGCTGGCCGCTTCATCGAGCCCGGTCCCGCCGGCGCGCCGTCGCGCGGACGCGTCGACGTGCTGCCGACCGGGCGCAATCTTTTTTGCATCGATCCGCGTCATGTTCCAACGCGCGTCGCCTATGACATCGGCCGCCGCGCCGCGCATGAGGTAATGACGCGCCACGCGCAGGAGCATGGCGATTGGCCGCGCGCGATCATGCTGGATCTTTGGGGCAGCGCGACGATCCGCACCGGCGGCGAGGATTTCGCGCAAGCGCTCGCGCTGATGGGAGTCATTCCGCTGTGGGACAACGCCACCGCGCGGGTGATCGGCTTCGAGATCGAGCCGATGGCCAAACGCGATTTCCCGCGCGTCGATGTCACGCTGCACATCTCCGGGCTTTTTCGCGACATGTTTCCGGGTCTGATCGCGCTGTTTCACGACGCCGCGGGCGCGGTCGCGGCGCTGGACGAAGAGCGGTGCGCCAATCCGCTGACGCAATTTCGCGGCGGCCCGCTCGACCGAATTTTCGGCGCCGCGCCGGGCGCTTACGGACTCGGTCTTGGCGAAGCGATTTCGCGCGGCTCATGGACGACGCGAGAGGATTTGGGCGCGGCTTTTCTCGACGCGGGCGGTCATGCCTATGACCGCGCCGGCGAAGGCGCGCCGGCGCGCGAAAATTTCGCGGCGCGCGTCGCCGGCGCCGACGCGCTTGTGCATGCGCAGGACATGGCGGAGGTCGACGTGCTCGCGGGCCCCGCCTTCGCGGAATTCGAAGGGGGCTTCGCCGCCGCTAATCGCGCGCTTGGCGGCGCGGCGGCGCTGGTGCATCTCGACGCGACGCGGCCCGAGAGTTTACGCGCTCGCTCTTTGCATGAAGAAATCGCGCGCGTTTTGCGCGCCCGCGTCGCCAATCCGCGATGGCTCGAAGGTCAGATGCGTCACGGCCATCGCGGCGCCGGCGAGATCGCCGAGGCGATCGACAATCTATTCGCCTTCGCCGCGCTCGGGGAATTCGTGAGCGACGCGCAATTCGATCTCGCTTTCGCCGCGACGATGGGCGACGAAAGCGTGCGGGAGTTTATCCGGACCGAAAATCCACGCGCCTATGAAGCGATCGCGCGGGCCTTCAATGAGGCTCTCGCGCGCGGCTTGTGGCGCAGCCGGCGCAACAGCGCGCATGCCTTAAGCGAGGTCGTCGATGCAAGACGCGCCTGAAATCAAGGGTTGGTGTCCCGGCGCCTTGACGCCGATGGAAAGCGGCGACGGCCTGTTGATGCGCGCCAAAATCGTCGGCTCGAGGCTGAGTTTGACGCAGCTGAGCAAAATCGCCGCTATCGCGCTTGATTGCGGCAATGGCCAGATCGATCTCTCGCAGCGCGCGCAATTGCAAATTCGCGGCGTCACCGAGACAACGCTAGCCGCGGCGCAAGCGCGCCTCAAGTCCATCGGACTGCTCGCGCCGGACGCGGCGACGGAAAGCCGGCTCAACATCGTGGCGTCTCCGCTGGCAAACTCCACTTCTTTCGACGCCAATGAAGTCGCCGCGCGGCTCGCCCGAGCCATCGCCGAAGATCAAGCGTTGAAAGCGCTGCCGGGCAAATTCCTGTTTCTCGTCGACGTCGGCTCGGCGCCCGGCCTTCGCGATGTCGGCGCCGATATTCGACTCGAGGCGCGCGGCGCTCAATTCGCTGTCGTCCTCGACGGCGCGCGCGACCAGGCAGTCATCGCGTCGCCGGCGGCCGCGATCGACGCCGCGGTCGCCCTGGCGTGCGCCTTCATCGAATTGCGCGCGGGGCGGGCGTTCGAATTGCGTCGGATGCGCGCCTTGGTCGACGCGATGGGCGCGGAGCCGTTGCTGCGAGCGTCCGGCCTGAAGTCCGAACCATACTGCTCGAACTGTCGCCAAGGCGCGCTGTCCGATTTGCTCGGCGCGCACAGGATCGGCGAAAATTTCCTCGCCGGCCTCGCCGCGCCGTTCGGGCGATTTCTTGCGCAAGACTTCGCTGATCTCGCGGACGTCGTGTCAAGAGAAGGCGCGAAGGAGTTGCGGCTGACGCCCTGGCGCACGATTTTGGCGCCGACGCGATCGCTTGAACAAGCCGCGCGCGTTGTCGGGGCGGCGCGGGCGCTGGGGTTCATTGTCGACGCCGCGGATGCGCGTCTCGCCGTCGCCGCTTGTCCCGGCGCGCCGGAATGTTCGCAGGCCAAGGGGCCGACGCGGACCGGCCTCGACGCCATCGCCAGCGTCGCGAAAGCGCTTTCCCGCGGCGGAATCGGCGCGCATGTGTCGGGCTGCGCCAAGGGCTGCGCCAAGCCTTCGGCGACGCCGCTGACGCTCGTCGCCAATGGCGGACTTTTCGATCTTATCCATAACGGCGCGGCGAGCGACGCGCCGGCCGCGACGGGTTTGACGCTTGGCGAGATCGCCGATGTCGTCGCGCGGCATGGAATGACGGAGGCGTCGTGTCCCAGAGGATAGAGTATATTCACGACGGTGCCGCGATCTACGCGCGCTCCTTCGCGACCATTCGCGCCGAGGCGCGGCTTGCGCGCTTTTCGCCGGCGGAGGAACGCGTCGCCGTGCGCATGATCCACGCCTGCGGCATGGTCGAAATCGCCGACGACATCATCTTCTCGCCCGGCGCCGCCGAGGCGGCCAGCATGGCGCTGCGCGCCGGCGCGCCGATCCTGTGCGACGCCAACATGGTCGCGCATGGCGTCACGCGCGCGCGTCTGCCCGCGAACAATGAGGTCATCTGCATGCTCGCCGACCCGCGTGTCGCCGGTCTCGCCAAGGAAGCCGGTAATACGCGCAGCGCCGCCGCTCTGGAGCTTTGGGGCGATCGACTGGACGGCGCCGTCGTCGCCATAGGCAATGCGCCGACGGCGCTGTTTCGACTGCTCGAAATGCTCGACGCCGGCGCGCCGAGGCCCGCTGCGGTGATCGGGATGCCCGTCGGTTTTGTCGGCGCGGCGGAATCCAAGGAACTGCTGCGCGCCGATAAACGCGTTCCCTTTATCGTGGTCACCGGAAGAAAAGGCGGCAGCGCCATGGCGGCGGCGGCGATCAACGCGCTGGCGAGCGAAAAGGAATGAACGCGACGCCAAGCAACGGGGGCGCGCTATATGGCGTCGGGCTTGGGCCCGGCGATCCCGAACTCGTCACGGTGAAGGCCGCGCGCATCATCGGCGACGCGCCGGTCGTCGCCTATTTCGCCAAGCTCGGACGCGAAAGCCATGCGCGAAAAATCGCGCGGGCTTATTTTCGCCCCGGCTGCGAGGAGCTGTTGCTGTCCTATCCGATGACGACCGAACGGCCTTTCGCCCAGCCCGAATATATCGGCGCGTTGGCGGCGTTTTACGAGGAGAGCGCGGAGCGGCTCGCGGTCATTCTCTCGCAAGGACGCGACGTAGCCTTGTTGTGCGAGGGCGATCCTATGTTTTACGGCTCCTTCATGCACCTCTTCGTGCGGCTGAAGACGCGCTTTCGCACCGAGATTTGCCCCGGCGTCTCCGGCATGTCCGGCTGTTTCGCCGCGGCGCGCCAACCGATGACCTGGGGCGACGATGTGCTGACGGTCGTTCCCGCGACGCTCGACGAGGAGACGCTGACGCAACGTCTCGCCGGGGCCGACGCGGCTGTCGTGATGAAGCTCGGGGGCAATTTCGCCAAGCTACGACGCGTGCTCGCGCGCCTCATGCTGATCGAGCGCGCGATCTATGTCGAGCGCGGCACGATGGCGGATGAAAAAATCATGCCTTTCGGCGAGAAGCTCGACGACGACGCGCCTTATTTCTCGATGGTGCTGGCGCCGGGCGCGGGACGGCGGCCATGACGGCGCGCGAAGGCCGGCTCTATGTCGTCGGGCTCGGCCCCGGCGACGCGGGTTTTTTGACGCATGACGCCAGCGCCGCGCTGGAGGAAGCGGAAGACATTATCGGCTACGCGCCCTATGTCGCGCGCGTGCCGGAGCGTCCCGGCCAGACGCGGCTCGCCAGCGACAATCGCGTCGAGCTGGATCGGGCGCGCGAGGCGCTGGCGCGCGCGGCGGCGGGGCGCTTCGTCGTGGTCGTGTCTGGCGGCGATCCCGGAGTGTTCGCGATGGCTTCCGCCGTCTTCGAGGCGGTCGAGCAGGGCGAGCGGGACTGGCGCGATCTCGACATTCGCGTGCTGCCGGGAATCTCCGCGATGCAAGCGGCGGCGGCGCGGCTCGGCGCGCCGCTCGGCCATGATTTCTGCGTCATTTCGCTGTCCGACAATCTCAAGCCCTGGGATGTGATCGCCGCGCGTCTCGAACACGCGGCGCGCGGCGATTTCGTCATCGCGTTATACAACCCGGCTTCTCGCGCGCGACCTCAGCGCATTCACGACGCTTTCGCGATTTTGCGGGGCTTGCTCGAACCGGACACCGTCGTCATCTTCGCCAAGTCGGTCGGACGCGCGGAAGAGAATATTTTGGTGACGCGGCTCGACGAGGCGGATCCTTCGCTGGTCGATATGTCGACGCTGGTCATCGTCGGCGCTCGGGGAACGCGCGTGATCGCGCGCGCGGCGGCGACGCCGTTCGTTTACACGTCGCGGAAGGCGCCATGACTCAATCGGCGCATGAACCGCGAGAGCGCTGGCTATCGTTGATCGGCATTGGCGAGGACGGCGCGCTGTCGCCCACGGCGCGCGCGCTGATCGAAGATGCGACGCTGATCGTCGGCGGCGCGCGTCATCTTTCGCTGATCGGCCCGACCACGGCGAAGCAAATGCAATGGCCTTCGCCGCTGACCGCGGCGATGGACGATATTCTGGCGCGGCGCGGCGAGCCGACGGTCGTGCTGGCTACCGGCGATCCGTTTTTTTACGGCGTCGGCGAACTTATCGCGCGACATGTGGCGCCGGCGGAAATTGTTTGTCTCCCGAGTCCGTCGGCTTTCGCGCTCGCCGCGTCGCGCCTGTGCTGGAGCCAGCAGGACTGCGCGCTGCTGTCGCTGCATGGGCGCGCCTTCGAGCGCATCACGCCGCATTTGCAGCCGGGGCGGCGATTGCTGATGCTCTCCTGGGACGGGACGACGCCCAGCCGTGTCGCGGCGCATCTCTCGCAACTGGGCTTTGGCGATTCGCGTCTGCACGTGCTCGAAAATCTCGGCGGACCGCGCGAGCTTATTCGCTCGGCGCGCGCCGCGGAATTTTCTCTCGCCGACGTCGGGCCGCTCAACACGCTGGCCATCGAACTGAAGTCTTCGCCCGGCACCCGCGTCATTCCGCTAACGCCCGGCCTGCCGGACGATTGGTTCGAGCATGACGGGCAGATCACCAAGCGCGACATTCGCGCGGTGACGCTGGCCGCGCTCGCGCCGCGCAAGGGCGAGCTATTATGGGATATTGGCGCGGGCTCCGGCTCCATCGGCATTGAATGGATGCTGGCCGATCCCGCCAACAGCGCCATCGCCGTCGAATGCGACTCCGCGCGGGCGGCGCGCATCGCGCGCAATGCTCTGACGCTCGGCGTTCCCGGTCTCGACATTGTCGCCGCGCGCGCGCCCGAAGGGCTCGCCGGACTCTCGCCGCCCGACGCGATCTTCATCGGCGGCGGCGCCGATGCGCGCCTGCTCGACGCCGCGTGGGACGCGCTTCCTCAAGGCCGCCTCGTCGTCAACGCCGTCACGCTGCAAACACAGTCGCTGCTTGCCCAAGCTTTCGCCGCGCGCGGCGGCGAGCTGACGCATATCCAAATCGCTCGGGCGCGACCGGTGGGACGTTTTCATGCGCTGGACCCGGCGATGCCGGTGTTGCAATGGCGCGTGGTGAAGCCGTGAGCGCGCGTTACGCCATCGGCATAGGCGCGCGCAGGGACATCGACGCCCGAGAGCTGGCGGAGTTTGTGCGCGAGGTCGCGGCGCGGCTGTGCGTCGATCTTCAATCCGCGACGCTCGCAACGATAGAGGCGCGTGCCGACGAGCCCGGCCTGCGCGACGCCGCGCGATTGCTCGATATGGCCGTGGTTTTTCTGTCGCTCGAAAATTTGCGCGCGCGCGACAAGGATGTGCCGACTCGCTCCGCTCGCGTCGAGGAAATCTTTGGCGTTGGCAGCGTGGCGGAAGCGGCGGCGCTCGCGGGCGCTGGCTCAGGGAGCATTTTGCTCGCGCCGCGTGTCGCGACGACGCGGCTCGCCTGCGCCATCGCCCGCGCGACAGAGGGAGGCGAAAGCCCATGACCGTGCATTTCATCGGGGCCGGCCCCGGCGCCGCCGATCTCCTCACGCTGCGCGGGCGCGATCTGATCGCGCGATGCCCAGTCTGTCTCTATGCTGGGTCGCTGGTGCCGGTCGGCGTGTTGCAGCATTGTCCGCCGGGCGCGCGCATCGTCGACACCGCGCCGCTGTCGCTCGACGCGATCATCGCCGAGATGCAAGCGGCTGAAGACGCCGGCCTCGACGTCGCGCGGCTGCATTCGGGCGACCTTTCGATCTGGAGCGCGGTCGGCGAACAGACGCGCCGGCTGGAGCGGCTGAAAATTCCGTTCACCTTGACGCCGGGGGTGCCCTCCTTCGCCGCCGCGGCGGCCGCGCTCGGGCGCGAACTGACCTTGCCGGAGGTTGCGCAATCGCTGGTTTTGACGCGCACGAGCGGGCGCGCCTCTGCGATGCCTTCGAGCGAAAGTTTGAGCGCTTTCGCGGCGACGCGCGCCACCATGGCGATACATTTGTCGATCCACGCCCTTGCGCGCGTCGTCGACGAGTTGACGCCCTTTTATGGCGACGAATGCCCGATCGCGCTGGTTTATCGCGCCTCCTGGCCCGACGAGCGCATCGTCCGCGGCACGCTCGCGACCATCGAACAACTCGCGGGCGAGGCGCCGATGGAGCGCACGGCGCTAATCCTCGTCGGACCCGCGCTCGGCGCGCGGGATTTTCGCGAGAGCGCGCTCTATGACGCGGCTTACGACCGGCGCTTTCGTCCGCGCGGCGGCGGAGAGCCGGCGTGACCGCCCCCGGCCTTTTGATCGCCGCCGTGCGCTCGGGCAGCGGCAAGACAACGCTGGCGCTCGGCCTG
This sequence comes from Methylocystaceae bacterium, assembly GCA_003134075.1. Taxonomy (GTDB): domain Bacteria; phylum Pseudomonadota; class Alphaproteobacteria; order Rhizobiales; family Beijerinckiaceae; genus Methylocystis. The sequence goes on from PLAI01000246.1 coordinate 23,632, forward strand.
ATGCGCGCCTTGGCGCGGCGCGGGATGCGCGTTGGCGCGGCCAAATGCGGGCCGGATTACATCGACCCCGCGTTTCACAAGGCGGCCACGGGCCGGGAATGCTTCAATCTCGATAGCTGGACGATGGGTGAAGGCCTGATCGAGCGTCTCGCCGCGCGCGTCGGCCGCGATGCCGATATCGTTATCGCCGAGGCGTCGATGGGTCTGTTCGACGGCGCCCCCAACGCGCCCGGCCGCACCGGCGCCTCGGCCGACATCGCCGCCGCGACTGGCTGGCCGGTGGTGGTCGTCCAGGATGTTTCGGGACAGGCGCAAACGGCGGCGGCCGTGTTGCGCGGCGTCGCGGCCCATGACGCACGCGTGAAAATCGCGGGCGTGGTGCTGAACAAGGTCGGCTCGGAGCGTCATCGCCGGCTGGCCAGCGAGGCGATCGAGGCGATCGGACTGCCGGTTTTCGGCGCCCTGCCACGTGACGCGGGCGTGATCTTGCCGGAACGCCATCTCGGGCTGGTGCAGGCGCGCGAGACCGAGGGGTTGGACAAAATGCTGGACGCCCTGGCCGACAGGGTGGAAGCCCATGTCGATTTGGCCGCGCTATGCGCCCGCGCGGGCGGCGCGGAATTGGCGTCGCGAAATGGGCCCATCGCGGGCTTGAGGCCGCCGGGCCAACGCATCGCCGTGGCGCGCGACGACGCCTTCTCCTTCTTTTACCCGCATCTCGCGTTGAGCTGGCGGGAGGCGGGAGCGGAGCTCAAGTTTTTCTCGCCGCTCGCCGACGAACCGCCGCCAGCGGATTGCGACATGTGCTGGCTGCCGGGCGGCTATCCCGAATTGCACGCGGGCCGCATAGCGAGCGCGGCGGAGTTTCTGGGCGGCCTGCGGCGCTTCGCCGAGAGCCGGCCGGTGCATGGCGAATGCGGCGGCTATATGACGCTCGGGCAGGCGTTGACCGGCGCCGATGGCCAGGTTCACGCGATGGCGGGACTGTTGCGGCTGGAGACGAGTTTTTCGCAGCGCAAACTGCATCTTGGCTACCGCGACGCCGTGCTCGCGGTGGATCACTGTCTGGGGCTGGCCGGCGCGCGGCTACGTGGGCACGAGTTCCATTACGCGACGCTGTTGCGGGAGGAAGGCGCGTGTTTCGCGATGGTTCGCGACGCTTATGACGAAACGAAATTGGCTTGCGGCTTACGCGCGGGCGGCGTTTCCGGCTCGTTTTTTCATGTGATTGCGTAAAAAAAGGGGCCGCCGGAAGACCAGCGGCCCAAGTCAAGGGAGGAAACGCCCAAGGAGGGCTACGAAGCAAGAGCAATCTCGCTGCGATGCACTCTGTATAATGCTGCATCGCACAACAGTCAAGGTTTTTTTTGAGTTTGGCCCGCCGGGAGCCGCGACTAAGCGTCGCCAATCGAATTTTCTTTTTTGAACAAATGCTTGCAAATAAGACTGCGACGGCCGTCACGACACTTATGCCCGACGCCGGACGGGTTGACAAGAGTCAAATTTGCGAAAAATCAAGCGGCCCTCGAATCATCCGGAGCGCTTGCTCGAATCGACGAACGCGCCGCTCGGCGCCGCCAGCGGAAGCGGCCATTGTCGCGACAGGGCTTTGCACCGCGCGCGCGCGTGGTCTAAAACGCTTGTCAACGTATTTTCGCCGTGTTGGACGCCGGTTCGGGCGAGGGAAAATTCGAAGAAAATAGCATCGGCGCCGCTTCTGTCTCACCGGACGGGAAAGCGCCCTACGCCAAGCCGAGGAACCGATGGGCGCCATTCCCGACTTCACCAAGATTCCCTTCGCTCCAGCGAACGCGAAACCCTCGGAGTCGGAGCCGCGTCACTGGTTGACGCCCGAGGGCGTCGAGGTGAAGAATTTCTATGGTCCCTCGGACATCGACGGCCTCGGCTTCGTCGACTCCTATCCCGGCGTCGCGCCTTTCGTGCGCGGCCCCTACCCCACCATGTATGTCGCCCAGCCCTGGACGATCCGCCAATACGCCGGCTTTTCCACCGCCGAAGACTCCAACGCCTTCTATCGCCGCAATCTCGCGGCGGGCCAGAAAGGTCTCTCGATCGCTTTCGATCTCGCGACGCATCGCGGCTACGATTCGGATCATCCTCGCGTTTCCGGCGACGTCGGCATGGCCGGAGTCGCCATCGACTCGATCTACGACATGCGCACGCTGTTCGACGGCATTCCGCTCGATCAAATGAGCGTCTCGATGACCATGAACGGCGCCGTGCTGCCGGTGCTGGCTCTGTTCATTGTCGCGGCGGAGGAGCAGGGCGTCTCGGCCGACAAGCTCACCGGCACGATTCAAAACGACATTCTTAAAGAATTCATGGTGCGCAATACTTATATTTATCCGCCGTTTCCGTCGATGCGCATCGTCTCGGACATTTTCGCCTACACCAGCAAGAATATGCCGAAGTTCAACTCGATTTCGATCTCCGGCTATCACATGCAGGAAGCCGGCGCCTCCGCCGATCTCGAACTTGGCTACACACTGGCCGATGGCGTCGAATATGTGCGCGCGGGGGTCGAGGCCGGGCTCGACATCGACGCCTTCGCTCCAAGACTGTCGTTCTTTTTCGCCATTGGCATGAATTTCTTCATGGAGGTCGCCAAGCTGCGCGCGGCCCGGCTGCTTTGGGCGCGGCTGATGAAGGATCTCGGCGCGAAATCGGAAAAGAGTCTGACGTTGCGCACCCATTGCCAGACGTCCGGCTGGTCGCTGACCGCGCAGGACGTCTACGTCAACGCGATCCGAACGAGCATCGAGGCGATGGCCGCGACGCAGGGCCACACGCAATCGCTCCACACCAACGCGCTCGACGAAGCCCTGGCGCTGCCGACCGACTTTTCCGCTCGCATCGCGCGCAACACGCAGATCGTGTTGCAGCAGGAGAGCGGCACGACGCGCATCATCGATCCCTGGGGCGGCTCCTATTATGTCGAGCGGCTGACGGCCGAACTCGCGAAACGCGCCTGGACGCATATTGAAGAGATCGAGAAGCTCGGAGGCATGGCCAAGGCCATCGCGCTTGGCGTGCCCAAGCAGCGCATCGAAGAGGCGGCGGCGAAAACGCAGGCGCGCATCGACACGGGCAAGCAGGTGGTGGTCGGCGTCAATAAGTTTCAGCCGCTCGACGACGTGGCGCCCGACGTACTCAAGATCAATAATTCCGCCGTGCGCGCCGCGCAGCTGGAGAAGCTGAAACGCTTGCGCGCCGAACGCGACGAAACGAAGACGCAAGCCTCGCTCGACGCGTTGACGGAAGGCGCGAAATCGGGCGCGAACTTACTCGACCTCGCGGTGAAAGCGGCGCGGGCGAAGGCGAGCGTCGGCGAGATTTCATTCGCGCTGGAAAAGGTCTTCACCCGCCATCAGCCAAAGGCCAATGTGATCTCCGGCATCTATGCGCGAGAGGCGGGCGCGGACGCGCCGGCCGTTAACCGCGTCAAGGGCATGACCAAGGCCTTCGAGGAAAACGAGAAGCGCAAGCCGCGCATTCTCGTCGCCAAGATGGGCCAGGACGGCCACGACCGCGGCCAGAAGGTCATCGCGTCCGCCTTCTCGGATCTCGGCTTCGACGTCGTGATCGGCGACCTGTTCGCGACGCCGGAGGAAGTCGCGAAAAAGGCGGCCGAGGAGAACGTCCACGTCGTCGGCGTCTCGACGATGACGGCGGGTCACCTCACGCTGACGCCCGAATTGCGCGACGCCTTGAAGCAAGCCGGCCGCGAGGACATCATGATGGTGGTGGGCGGCGTAATCCCCAAGCAGGATTTCCAGGCACTCTACGACGCGGGCGCCAGCGCCATTTTCCCGCCCGGAACCAATATTCCGCAAGCCGCGGAGGATTTGCTGCACGAGTTGAACATTCGCCTCGGCTATGCGCAGCGCGAGGCGAAGCCGGCGCGGGCGGCGAGCTGACGCCAAAGAGTTCGAGGTTCGCGAATTCTCGAGCCGCGAGACGCCGGCCGAAAGCAAAAACGCCTTCTCCGCGGCGGTCCCGAGGAGAAGGCGAACGGGCGAAAACCCTTTATGGTCTTAACGGGCCGGCGCGCATTCCCAACGCGTCACATGGCTGCTCACGCCATAGCCCTCGTCGGTCGCCACTTCCACTTCCCGGCATGACGCCCTGGAGGCGACATCGCCATGCGACGTCTGCTGCTGGGACGAGGCGTCAATCGTTCTCGTCGCATCCGCCTGCGTTGACGCCAATGACGAGTCGAGCGCGCGCACGGAAAAATCGCCGATAGAAAGCACAAGAATCGTCGTCAAGGCGAAAAAAACATTCTTCATGAGCGAATGACTCGCAATTAGGGTGAAACTCAAAGGGACGGCGCCGCATTCACTGGACGCGTCGCTTCCGACGGCGACGACGAATTGTAGTTGATAAGACGTGACCTTCACAAGAAAAATTTGTCGCGAATACCCCGAAAAACCGCCTCTAGGATGGCAATCCGATAGCGAATACCAAAAACGTCATCGGCCCAATGAGATAAAGCATGCATCCGCCGGACGACCAATATATGGGCTTTCGCGCCGCCCGCGGCCAGGAGAACTTTTGGAGGCCATTGGTCGCGTCGAAGCGGTCCGGCGTGTGGCTTTCACATCGGTTTCGAGGCGAGTTCCGAAACGCTCTCGCGCCGGGGCATGGCGCGATCCCGCCTTCCATTCGGAAGCGACTCTTTTCCCGTGGCGGATGGTTCGCGTTCGTCCCTACCGATAACCCTCGCCAACAGACGCCTGAACATTCCGCGCGCGCCGCGCGTCGCGAACACGTGATCCGCGCCCTGAACCATCTCTATCTCCAAACCCTTGGGCAGGCTGGCCATATTGGCCGCGGCCATGTGTTCGGCGAAGATTTCCCGCGCGGAATCCGAGGCGCCGAGAACGAGAAGAGTCTGGCAACCGCGCTCGCCCAGCGCCGACAATTCGATTTCGAGGCGGCTTCTTGGAATAGAAAGCCTCGGGAATCGCGACGTCAGCGCCTTTTTGCCTCGCGCGGCTATTTCGCCAAGGATCGACAGCAAGGCGCCAAGGTCCACCTGCCCTTCGACGACGCGTCGCCACGCGTCGACGCTGAGCGCCTTCGCGAGATAGGTGGAAGTGGAGCTGAACGTGCCCTGTCGGGCGTCCGCGAGCTGTTCGCTCGAAAGAGGAAGCCAGAATTGCGGATTGACGAGCAAAAGCCGCTTGATGCGAACGTCCTTCAAGGCGGCGCGGAACGCGAGAAACGCGCCGCTGCAGACGCCGGCCGCGCTAATGTCGCCAAACCCCGCGGCCTCCAACGCATCAATGGCCCGCGAAACATCCGCGGCGCGCTCTTCGTGATGAATGACGGCGAGCGGCCCTTCCGGCAGCCAATCCGAATCGCCGATCCCTAAGCAATCCATCCGCAAGGTCGCATGGCCCTCTCCCGCGAGCAAACGGGCATGTTCGACCATGGTGCGTCCGGAGCCGATGTGATGATTGGCGCCCGTGTTCAGCAATATCATGGCCGAGCGTCCGCGCGCTTTTGTCTTGGTTCTCGGACGGCAAAGGACGCCAACCAGCCTGTCCGCCTCCCCAAAGCGCAGGACGGATTCCACGAAGTGTTCCGTTTCGATCCGACGCGTGGCGACGATCGCGCGGGCTTGTCCCTCCCGGGCTCCCTCTCGCGCCCAGTCGACGATGGATTGGATATCCTCCAGCGGAGCGGGCGTTGGAATGCTCGACGGGCGCCACGCGCCCACCTCGGATAATTGCGAGCGCACGACCGCGCAGCCAAGCGACTTTAGCTTTTCCGCGAATGCGTCGTAGCGACCAGAGCCGGGTTCCCCGACGATCAAAATCCGCCGCGCGGGCGGTCGCGCGACCGACTGGAGATCGATCTTCATGATCGCGTCGATGGCGTCGCGATCGAACTCGAAGCCTTCGATCGAAATGCGGTCGGCGCTGAAGTCCTCGATGGTGTTGGCGCCGCCCCGCGCGGCGATGACCTTCGCCAGCGCTTTTTGTTCGAGCAAGAACGACTTCCCGCGAAGGACCGGCGTAACGAGCGCGAGGCTGTCAACGGCGTTGTCCGCGAGCGCCGCCTCCAGCGCGAAGGCCGCTCCGAGCCTCAGCCCGATCAGCGCGACTTCGCTCACGCCGGTGTGTTCCCGCAGGAATTCCGCCGCTTGGCGAATCGACGAGATCGAGGCTTCGGTCGCGCCGGGGCCGCCGCCGTCGCCGAGCGAATCGCCGCAACCGGGATAGTCGAAGCGGAGCGTCGGCGCCCCTCCGGCGACGAGACGATCCGCAAGTACGCGCCAACTCTGGTGGGTTCCGAGCGCCTCATAGCCCGAAGCCGCGCAAAGCACGACGCCGCGGCCGCCGCCGGCCGCCTGGTGCAGCCATCCAAAACAGCCCCCAAAAGCGACGGGCGTCATGCTGATCAAAGTGTCCTCCATCAAAACTCGACACCCGGAAGCGCCGCGGCCCATTCAAATAGCGCGACCTTGAACCGAGGCGGCTCGGCCGTCCCAATTTGAGACAGCGGCCTCACTCTTCGAAACCTGTAGGAAAAATCGTGCCGGCGAGGCCGCGACCGCGTTAAGACCCGCGCCGGGAAAACCGCCAATCCGGCCGCGCGGCTTTGATCAGCATCACTTCCGCGAGCGACTGCGGCGTGATGAGACCCTTGAAGACGCCATCCGCGCCGACGACGCCGACCGCCGAGGCTTCGCCGAGCTTCTCCATCGCCTTGTCGAGCGTTTCGGCTGGATCGACTGTCGCGATCTCGCCATGGGCGAAGGGCGCGACCCGCGCGCCGGCTTCGCCGGTTTTGATCGCCTCCACAATATCGGACCGGGACATCACGCCCAAAAACGTTCCGGAACCGTCGACGAACGGAAAGCTTTCCTGCGACGTGGCGAGGAGAATGTCGGCCGCTTCCCCGATGGTGGCATCGTGGCCGATCGTCGCCATGCGCGTCTCCATGGCGTCGGCCACCTTAATGTGGCGCGTCGCCTCCGACACAAAGCTCATTTGCGCCTCGCCTGTCGCGGCGAAAAAGACAAAAAAGGCGATGAACACCAGCATCGGATTGCCAAACAGGCCGACGAAGCCGAGCACCAAGGCGAAAGCCTGACCTATCAGCGCGGCGATGCGCGTCGCGCGCTCCTGCCCGAGCCACATCGCCAGGGCCGCGCGCAGCACCCTGCCCCCGTCCATCGGAAAAGCAGGAACCAAATTGAACAGGCCGAGAAAGAGATTGGCGGCCGCGAGCCGCTCGATCGCGCCGATCGCGGGGTCGTCGAGATGGGTGATCGAGCTCGGCGCGATCGCGCCGACGCCCAGCAGCAGCGCCGCCGCGATCACGAAATTCACGGCGGGGCCAGCGAGCGCGATCAGCAGCTCTTGATAGGGCTTGTCCGGCATTTTGTTGAGGTCGGCGACGCCGCCGATCGGCAGGAGGGTGACCTCCTTCGAGACGATGCCGAACCGCCGCGCGACGAGGATATGGCCGAATTCATGCAGCACGACGCAGACGAAAATCGCCACGATGAACAGCACGCTGTCGCGCGCGGCGATGGCTCCGCCGTGTTGATAGGCGGAAAATCCAATCCAGGCCAGAAGCAGCAGGAAGGTGAGGTGAACGCGGACCGCCGTCCCGCCGAAACGGCCAATTGTGATGGACCAACCCATGACGAACCGCCATTGCTCGGACGAACGATATGTAGAACCCGACTCTCGCTTATTTCAACGTCCTCGGCAACGCCGACACCTCACGGGCCGAGTCCAGGAACGCCGCGCGGAGCAGGCGCCACAGACATTGTTTCGCCACGATCGATAATCTAAGGTGGTGCAAGCTCCCTCGGATTCGCCTGCGGATTGGAACATTTGTCCTCAATGGCCGCCTGGTTCGTTCACAAGATGCGTCTTGCGGGCGCGATCGCCACGATCGCGCTCTACGCATTTTGCGCGACCCAGACCCCGGCGACGGCCTCAACGATTCATTGTTCTTCGCACCCGTGTCACGAGATCGTCCAATCGGACGCCGACGGCTCAAGCAGCCATCACTTCCATGACGGCGCGGCCCCGACAGGCGGCATGGCGAAAGCGGACCTTGGCGGTGAAGGAAAGGCCAAAAGTCACGCCGATCCCGGCTGCCAGTTCTCCTGTTCCGCTGGCCTATCCCCGGACGCCGCTCCCGTGATGGCGCGGACGTCGGAAGTTTCCGTCGCATTCGGAGCGCTGGCTCGCGACCCCGATAGCCGCTCGCCCGAACGGCTCGTCCGACCGCCCAGAATCCCTTTCGTATAATGACTCCACGCGCATCGGCGACTTCGCCGCGCGCATAAGATCATTCCATGCGTCGAGGGACTTCATGTCTTCGCATCATCAAGCTCGCGCGACCTTTTTCACGGGATCGCGGCTGGCTCCAGGCGTCAACCTGATAATCTTCGTTTCGCTCGCCATCGTCTTGTGCGCCGCTCGACCGGCGGCCCCCTTCGCGGGCGTCGATGCCGCTGGCGGGGCGTCGGAGTCGGCGCGATGACGTCTGCGCCTCCATGCGCGCTCGGACGCCAATGGGCATCTCGCGTGACGCTACCGCTCGCGCTAGCCCTTGTCGCCGCGCTTCTATCGGCCTGTGCTTCCTTCTCGCCGGACGGAGGCGTCGACCTCGCCGCCGATGTGGCGAGGCGAGAACTGGGGCAGGACGCCGTGGCGATTCGAACGCCCGAGGATGCGGCGGCCGCGAAGGAACGCGTCGGGCGTTTGCTGAAGCGGCCGCTGAACGCCAATGGCGCGGTGGAAGTCGCCCTGCGCTCGAATCGGGGTCTGCAAGCGGCCTATAACCGGCTCGGGATCGCGGAAGCGATCATGGTGCGGGAGAGCCTTCCGCCCAATCCCAACATTTCCCTCGGCGGGGTCGCGGGCCCGCTGTCATCGGAAATCGAGGGCACCATCGCCGCCGACATCCTCGCCTTGGCGACCCTGCCGGCGCGCGCCGACATCGCCGCCGACCGCTTCGAGGCGGCGCGACTGGAGGCGGCCGAAGCGACCTTGAGCGTCGCGACGCAGGCGCGTCGGGCGTACTACCGGGCCGTCGGCGCGCGCGAACTGGTCCGTGTCATGGAACAGGCGGAAGCGGCGGCGGCGACCGCGGCGAAACTCTCCCGCGAACTCGGCGAAACCGGCGCGATGCCCAAGCTCGATCAGGCCCGTGACCAGCTTTTCCATGCCGAGATGGCCGCCAAGCTCGCGAGCGCCCGCCAAAGCGCGTCCAGCGAGCGCGAGCGGCTTGTCCGCGCGCTGGGCCTTTGGGGAGCCGATCTTTCTTTCGTCCTGCCGGACGCGCTGCCGAACCCGCCGGCGCATATTCGCGACATGCCCAAGGTCGAACAGGAGGCGGTCGAACGCCGCATCGATCTCCAAATCGCGCGAAAGAAACTCGACGCGCTCGCCAAGTCCCTCGGACTCGCCCAGTCGACGCGATATGTCGATCTTTTCCAGCTATCGGGACAGGGTTTGATCACGCGGGAAAACGTCAATGGCGACAAGGTCACGTTCAACACCGCCGGCGCCGGCGGGGCGATCGAAATTCCGATCTTCGACCTTGGCGAAACGCGCGTGCGCGAATCCGAGCAGCGCTGGCTCGAGGCTGTAAATCTTCTGGCCCAGAAGGCCGTCGAGGTTCGATCGGAGGCGCGCGAAGCCTATCTCGCCTACCGCGCGACTCACGACATCGCCCGCCATCATCAGCGCGAAATCATGCCGTTGCACGCCATCATCAGCGACGAAACCCTGCGGCGCTACAACACGATGATCGTCGACGTGTTCGCCCTGCTCGAGGACGCGCGGCGCCGCGTCCTCGCGAACGGCGCGGCGGTCGAGGCCAAGCAGGATTTCTGGCTCGCCGACATCGATCTGCGGGCCGCCGTCGCGGGAGGAGGCGTGGCGCGCTCAAGGGACGACAAGCCTTCATCCCCATCGATCGCCGAAACCGGAGCCGAACGACCATGATGTCGAGAAGAAGCGTGATCAAATCAGTCGCGGCTTTCGCGAGCCTCGCCTCGGTGGGCGGACGCGTTGAGGCGGCGGCCATTCCCGAGGCGCCGCGCATGACGTCAGCCGCGACACAACCGCCGACGTTCCCATCGAGCGGCCCGGCGTACCAGCCCGTCGTGACGCTAAACGGCTGGTCGCTGCCGTGGCGCATGAACGACGGCTGGAAGGAGTTCCACCTCGTCGCCGAGCCCGTCACGCGCGAAATGGCGCCCGGCATGACGGCGCGTCTTTGGGGCTATAACGGAACCTCGCCCGGTCCGACGATCGAGACAGTGGAAGGCGACAAGGTTCGCGTCTTCGTCACCAACAAATTGCCCGAACATACGGCCGTCCACTGGCATGGAATCCTGCTGCCCGCCGGCATGGACGGCGTCGGCGGCGTCACGCAGCCGCATATTCCGCCGAACAAGACCTTCGTCTATGAATTCGAGACGAAGGAAAGCGGCAGCTTCATGTATCACCCGCATTCCGACGAGATGACGCAGATGGCCATGGGCATGATGGGCATGTTCGTCGTGCATCCGCGCGACCAGAAATTCATGCGCGTCGACCGCGACTTCGTGTTCCTGATGAGCGCCTTTCGCATCGACCCCGGCGCCTCTCTCCCTCAAGTCGCCGAAATGACCGACTTCAACATCTGGACATGGAACAGCCGGGTTTTTCCCGGCATCGACCCCATGCCGGCGCGGCGCGGCGACCGCGTTCGGCTGCGCATCGCCAATCTGTCAATGACCAACCATCCGGTCCACATGCATGGCCATCATTTCTCCGTGACCGGAACGGACGGCGGCTGGATTCCCGAGGCGGCGCGTTGGCCGGAGGCGACGACCGACGTGCCCGTCGGCGTGATCCGCGCGATTGAATTCGTCGCCGACAACCCCGGCGACTGGCCGATCCATTGCCACAAGTCGCATCACACGATGAACGCCATGGGCCACGCCAACCGCAACTTCATCGGCGCCAGCCAGAAACGCGATCTCGTCAAGGCGATCGGCAAGCTCGCGCCGGGATATATGCCGATGGGCGATGCCGGCATGGCCGACATGGGGGAAATGGCGATGCCCGGTCCCGCCAACACGCTGCCGATGATGTCGGGCGAGGGTCAGTTCGGTCCCGCGGAGATGGGCGGCATGTTCGCGCTGATCAAGGTGAGGGAAGATCTCGCGGCCAATGATTACCGCGATCCCGGTCAATACCAGCACCCCGCGGGCACCGTCGCGCACGAGGTTGGGACGGAAGGCGCCAATACGCCAGAGAAAGGCGGAGCGGCCGACGCGATGTCGCCGGCGGCTGGTTCAGCGGGCGGCGCGCATATGCATCATCATTGATATCCCATCACACATCCAAATTCGCCACGCTCAGCGCGTTCTCCTGAATGAACTCCCGGCGCGGCTCCACGACGTCGCCCATCAGCTTGACGAAAATGTCGTCGGCCTCGACCGCCTCCTTGACCCGGACCTGCAACAGCGAGCGCGCCTCGCGGTCGAGCGTCGTCTCCCAAAGCTGTTCGGCGTTCATCTCGCCGAGGCCTTTGTAGCGCTGGATCGTCAGGCCCTTGCGGCCTTGGGTGTTCATCGCTTCATAGAGCGCGGTCGGACCCGACACCGCCGCTTCGTCTCCCCGCCGCAGCAAGAACGCCTGGCCGGCGAAGATCTCGCGCAGGTCGTGCGCGCGTTCGGTCAATTTGCGGGCTTCGCTGGACGCCAGCAGCGCGGCGTCGAGCAGCGCCACATGCTCCACGCCGCGCAGCGTGCGGCGGAAGATATAGCCGTTTTCGCGCGGCGCGCCGCGCCAGCCGCGCTCCGTCTCTTCCGCCACCGCGTCGAGCCGCCGGGCCACTTCGTCGGCGAGCTTTTGGGCCTCGTCGGCGTCGGCGGGAAGCGGCTGCAAAGCGCCTGCGATCGCCGCCTGTTCGACGACCCTGTTGTCGTAGCGCGAGTGCAGGCTGAGCAGGACATGGCGAAAGCCGCGCGCGTCCTCGAGCAGGCGGCGCAGGTCGCCGCCGGCGCGATCTTCTCCCGAAGCGCTCCGCAGCACCGCGCCGTCGAGCAGCGCGTCGATCAGATAATCCTCCAGCGCGCGCTCGTCCTTGAGATATTGCGTCGATTTACCCTTCGTCACCTTGTAGAGCGGCGCCTGCGCGATGAAGACATGACCGCGCTCGATCAGTTCCGGCATCTGCCGATAGAAGAACGTCAGGATCAGCGTTCTGATATGCGCGCCGTCGACGTCGGCGTCGGTCATGATGATGATCTTGTGATAGCGCAGCTTCTCGATATTGAACTCGTCGCGGCCGATGCCGGCGCCGAGCGCGGTGATCAGCGTGCCGATCTGTTCGGAGGCCAGCATTTTGTCGAAGCGCGCGCGCTCGACATTGAGGATTTTGCCGCGCAAGGGCAGCACCGCCTGGAACTCGCGATTGCGGCCCTGCTTGGCCGTGCCGCCGGCGGAATCGCCCTCGACGATGAATAATTCCGATTTGGCCGGATCGCGCTCCTGGCAATCGGCGAGCTTGCCCGGCAGATTGGCCACGTCGAGCGCGCCCTTGCGCCGCGTGAGATCGCGCGCCTTGCGCGCCGCCTCGCGCGCCGCCGCCGCCTCGATCACCTTGGAGACGACGGTCTTGGCGTCGGCGGGATGCTCTTCCAGCCATTGTCCCAGCGCTTCGTTGACGATGCTTTCGACCGCCGGACGCACCTCCGAGGAGACGAGCTTGTCCTTCGTCTGCGAGGAGAACTTGGGATCGGGCACCTTCACCGAGACGACGCAGGTGAGGCCCTCGCGGCAGTCGTCGCCGGTCAGATCAACCTTCTCGCGCTTGGCGAGGCCGGAGCTTTCCGCGTAACCGGTGATCTGGCGCGTCAGCGCCGCGCGAAAACCAGCGAGATGCGTGCCGCCGTCGCGCTGCGGGATATTGTTGGTGAAGACCAGCACGTTCTCGTGATAGCTGTCGTTCCACCAAAGCGCCACTTCGACCGCGATCTGGTCGCGCTTGCCGTTCACCATGATCGGCGCGGACAGCAGCGGAGTCTTGACGCGGTCGAGGAAGCGCACGAAGGCTTCCAGCCCGCCCTCGTAATAAAGATCGTCCTGCTTGATTTCCGCGTGGCGCGCGTCGGTCAGCACGATATGCACGCCGGAATTGAGAAAGGCCAGTTCACGCAAACGATGCTCGATCGTCGCGTAATCGAACTCGACCATGGTGAAGGTGGCGGTGGACGGCAGGAAGGTGACTTCCGTCCCGCGCTTGGGCTTGCCGTTTTCGATCGGCGCCGGGCCGGTGACGACGAGCGGGCTCACCGCGTCGCCATTGGCGAACTCCATGTAATGCTCTTTGCCGTCGCGCCAGATGCGTAGCTTCAGCCAGACCGACAGCGCGTTGACGACGGAGACGCCGACGCCGTGTAGGCCGCCGGAAACCTTGTAGGAATTCTGGTCGAACTTTCCGCCGGCGTGCAGCTGGGTCATGATGACCTGCGCCGCCGAAACGCCTTCCTCGTCATGGATGCCGGTGGGGATGCCGCGGCCATTGTCGGTGACGGTGCAGGAGCCGTCGGCGTTCAGAGTCGCGGTGACAAGCGTCGCGTGGCCCGCGAGCGCCTCGTCGATGGCGTTGTCGACGACCTCATAGACCATGTGGTGCAGGCCGGTACCGTCATCGGTGTCGCCGATATACATGCCCGGACGCTTGCGCACCGCGTCGAGACCGCGCAAAACCTTGATTGAGCCGGCGCCATATTCTTCTATATCATTGTTATTATTGTCTATATCGGTCATTTTGGGGTTCCGCATCGGGCCGCGCCAGCCCTTGATTCGATTTGGCTCATTCTACGCCATGACGCGGGGCGATGTTGAAGTTTTGTGACGCCGTGCGCCATCTTACCGCAGCGCCTCCTCCAACGCCTCCAGAAACGCCTCGCCATAGCGGGCGATCTTGCGCTCGCCGACGCCATGAACACGGCGCAAGTCCTCCAGCGTCGCGGGGCGTCTTTCGGCCATGTCGATCAGCGTGCGGTCGGCGAAGATCATGAAGGCCGGCACGTTTTCCGCTCGGGCGAGGTCGCGCCGCTTGCGTTTTAGCGCGGCCAGCAGGCCGTCCTCCACCGCGTCGAGGGCGGGCGCGTCGCGCGAAACCCTGGGCTCGCGCGGCTTTATGGGGTCGTCGCGCAGCGCGACTTTTTCGCGACCAAAGAGAATTTCCTCGCCCTTTGGCGTCAGCGCGAAGCCGCCGTGTTCGGCGCTCGCGCTTTCTAGCGCCCCCACGGCGAAAAGCTGGCGAATGATCGAGCTCCACACTGTTTTGGAATGTTCTTTCCCGGCGCCAAAGGTCTTGATCGAATCATGGCCGTTGCGCGCTATCGTTTCCGAGGCCGCGCCCGTCAAAATATCGGCGAGATAGGCAGCGCCGAAGCGCTGACCGGTGCGCGCCGCCGCCGACAGAACCTTTTGCGCCTCGACCGTTCCGTCGCGCACGGCGACCTTGCCGAGGCAAACATCGCAGCGTCCGCAAGCCGGGCTCTCCTCGTCGAAATAAGCGAGCAGCGTCTGGCGCCGGCAACTTGGCGCCTCGCACAGCGTCGCCAGCGCCGAAAAGCGCGCATGTTCGACGCGGCGGCGTTCTTCCGGCAGTTCTTTCTGGTCGATCTGGCGGCGGCGAAAGGCCATGTCGTCCAGACCATACAGCGTCAAAGTGTCGGCCGGGAGGCCGTCGCGCCCGGCGCGGCCGATTTCCTGGTAATAGGACTCGACCGACGACGGCATGTCGGCGTGCGCGAAAAAGCGCACGTCCGGTTTGTTGACGCCCATTCCAAACGCGATTGTCGCCGCGGCGACGACGCCGTCCTCGCGCAAGAACCGATCCTGATTTCGCGCGCGGACCGCGTGGTCGAGACCGGCGTGATAGGCTATGGCGTCGTGGCCCTCCGAAACGAAGAAAGCGGCGAGTTGCTCGGTCGCCTTGCGCGAGCCGCAGTAGACGATGCCGCTGTCGCCTTTGTGCCGCGCCAGAAATCGCGACAACTGCTTGCGCGGCTGCTCCTTCACCGCGAAGTTCAACTCGATGTTCGGGCGGTCGAAGCTGTGCAGGAAGACCCGGGGCTCCTTGTCGAAAAGCCGGCGGACGATGTCGGCGCGCGTCGCCTTGTCCGCCGTCGCGGTGAAGGCGATCACCTGCGCGCCGCCAAGCAATCGCGCGGCGCGGCCTAGCTCACGATACTCCGGGCGAAAATCATGTCCCCATTCGGAGATGCAGTGCGCTTCGTCGATGGCGAGACGGGCGAGGCGAGCGCCGCGCAACTCGTCGATCAAGCCCTCCATCAGCAGCCGTTCCGGAGAAACGAACAGCAACCTCAATTCGCCCGCGCGCAAGGCTCGTCGCGCCTGCGCGTTCTCGGCGGCGTCGTTCTGCGAATTCAGCGTCATCGCCGCCACGCCCAGCAGCCGCATCTGTTGCACCTGGTCCCGCATCAGGGCGATCAGCGGCGAAACGACCACCGTGAGACGCTCGTCGAGAATGGCGGGCAATTGGTAGCAAATGGATTTGCCGCTGCCGGTCGGCATGACGGCCAGCACCGGCTCGCCCGCCAGCACGGCGGCGATGATTTCCGCCTGGCCAGGCCGGAAATCATCGTAGCCGAACACGGATTTCAGCCTTGCGCGGGCGTCTTGGGGGAGGTCTGGCATGGCGCGTCGTTTACGGCGGGCGTTCGATCGAACGCCCTTATGAGCGCTGCCTAGCATGGCGGCGCGAGCTTGTCTTCGATCGCGGCGATGTCGGCTTTAGGCCAAAGCCGCCCGCGCGCCTGTCTGGAAAGCTTCTTTAGCCCAACTTTACTGGGCGAAAGCGGCGTGGCGCGATAAATGCTGCTCGAACGCGGGAGTCCGCGTCAGGCGGCGAGGGCGCGGCAATGGGCGCGCGCATTCACGCATAAGTGTGTCGCCAACTTCGGTTTGAAAGAGCGCCGACGCGCGCGAACGGTCCGAACAGACGACGATCTCCCGGCGACGATTTCAAAGCCAACCCAATCCATCGGCCGGCAAAGTCCCAGGATGCCTTGGGAATTGGCGGAAACCAGAGAGTTTACAATGACCGCCATCGAATCTACCGCCTTCGGCCGCCTCGAATCCGAAGGTCGCCTGCTTAAACCCGCCCATAAGGCTCCGACGAAACAAGCGGGGCGTTTTGGGTTTCGCGGCGAAATCGCCGTTTCGCTCGACCCGCCGGTGAACCTCGAGGCGGCCTTCGCCTCGGCACGGGACGGAGAGACGACCTTGTCCTTTCTCGCCGGATCGCTCGGGTCATACAAGCAGCTTCCAGCGCTGGTCGAAATGCTCGGCGATAGCGCCGGGCCGGGCGGAAAATACTTCATCTACGTCAGTGACCTCGATCGCGCCTCGCGCTATCAGATCGGCTTCAACGACGTGTCGCTCTATGTGCTGCCGATCGACGATACGTCCGTCTATAATGAGTTGATCGACTTTCTCTACCTCGACAAGACGAAAATGAAGAAATTCGACACCGCCGAGAAGATCGACGTGATCGCCGACGGCGCGGAAAAATATGATCAAGCCTATGAGGTCATCAGTTACGAGGAAGGCTTGAAGCGGCTTGGACTCTAGGCGCGGGCGCCTCTTGTCCGACATGCCCGCGGGCTGAAAGGAAACAATAAAGGGCGCGCGGATCGCGGCGATTCATGGTAGCAGGCGGCGTTTCATTCGCGCTCGGGCTCGCGAGGCCGATGACGAGCGCGCGAACTCGGAAGAATTCGCGAAATGCCCGTCAAGCAAACACCTCTCTCGCTACCCGATCGGTTGCGCGGTTGGCGCGACCGGCTGATCGCCGATCCGCGTTTCCAGCGCTGGAGCCTTGGCAATCCGCTGACGCGCTGGATCGCGCGGCGGAGCAGCCGGGCCATGCTCGATCTCTGCGCCGGCTTCGTCTATTCGCAAGTTCTGTTCGCCTGCGTGCAATTGCGGTTGTTCGAATTGCTCAAGGACGGGCCGCTGACGATAAGCGACCTCGCCGCGAAAACGGCGCTGTCCGAGGATGCGGCGCGGCGGCTGCTCGACGCGGCGTCCTCGCTGGGATTGGCGCAGCGGCGTGGAGAAGGCCGTTACGGGCTCGGCCGGCTCGGAGCGGCGCTGCTGGGAAGCCCGGAGGCGCTGGCGCTGATCGAACATCAGCCCATGCTCTACGCCGATCTGCGTGACCCCGTGGCGCTGCTGCGCGGCGGGGAAGAGACCGCGCTCGCGCGCTACTGGCCCTATTCGGCGGCGGAGCGGCCAAGCGCTCTGAGCGCGGGGGAAGTCGGCCCCTATAGCGCGCTGATGGCGGCCTCGCAGCCGATGGTGGCGCGCGAGGCGCTCGCCGTCTACAAAATCGAAAAACATCGGCGACTGCTCGATGTCGGCGGCGGCGAAGGCGTTTTCCTGGCCGAGGCCGCGGCGAGGGCGCCGGCGCTGGAGCTTGAACTGTTCGAACTGCCGGCGGTCGCGGAGCGGGCTCGCATGCGTCTCGAAGCGGCGGGACTGGCGGGCCGCGCGCGGATTTTTGGCGGGGATTTCCTCAAGGACCCGCTGCCGCAAGGCGCCGATGTCATATCGCTGGTCCGGATCGTTCACGATCACGACGACGCCAGCGCCCTCGCCCTGCTACGCAATGCGCGGCGCGCCTTGCCGTTGGGCGGGACGCTGCTGATCATCGAGGCGGTTTCCGGCGAAAAGGGAGTGGAACCGCTCGACGCCTATTACGGCTTTTACACTCTGGCGATGGGTCGCGGCGAGCCGCGAACCTTCGAGGAGATCGGCGCGCTGCTGGAAGCCGCGGGGTTTTCGCGGTCAAAGCGGCTGCGCACGCGCTTGCCCGTGGTCGCGAGCGTGATCGTCGCGACGGCAGGTTAGCAGGCGATATTCGCGGCCGAAGGGTGGAGTGGATCAGTTTGAATTTCTGTCGAGCGCGAGGAGGAGACTTTCGGGACAGTCGAGATCCTGATTTGATGCTTCATTCTCAGCTCATTTGGCGGCTTCCCCTAAGCAACCCAATTTCGCTATATCTTCGACCGTTAAATGACAGACCAGGGCGTCAAAGTCGGGCGCGCTATGCCAATCCTGAGCCACTCCATGAGTAGCGTGCTTTACTGTATGAATAATTGAGTTGCTGAACATATAAACATTGTGTATCACACGCTTTTCTGTCGTAATTATGCCCCGCTCTCCGATTATTCGCAGTCTAATACGCCCATTACATTGGTCTACAAAAGCAATTTGTCCAGTCTCAACGATATATGTCTCATGAACTAAATTGTGATAATGGCTTCGCTGCCAGCCTCCAACCGAAGAGGCCTCCGTTCTAATGTATGCGGTCCCGTCCTTGAACTTAAATCGGCAGCGAACCTCACCATTTTCCATTCTTTCATGCTCGGCATAAACACCATTATTGCGAGCATCTTCATCATTGATTGCTGTTCTTACCATAGCCAAGGCCTATTGGTTCAGATAACACGTACGCGTTCACATATTATATTATTCGAAATTGCCAGTCCAATCATCCGGCTAGAGCCAATTATGGGGTGAGCATCAGTTTTTGTGCTAGTCACCGTTATGAGCGCTTGCCAGAATTCACAAGTCGCCGCAAAGGCTTCGAGCCTTTTTAAGACCTCTAAGTGGTCAAGTAGTAGGTGCACACTAGCAGTGCCAACCCAGGGCTGTTCAGTTCTTA
>PLAI01000142.1 GCA_003134075.1 Methylocystaceae bacterium
TTCCAATTTGGATCATCATTCTGTTGGCGTTTATGGGTCGTTAGCCCTGTGAACTGGAGGCGGCCCTTGGGCCGCTTCTTCATCAACGCCTTCGCAATAGGGGGCGTCGGTTGACGAGGCGGCGCGAGGGCTTGATGGCGCCCGCGAAAAAATGACGGACAAATGACAAGGCGAAGTCGCGCCTCGTTCGGCCGGTTATCGAAAAAGACGCCCTTGATCGCTCACGGGTTGCGAATATCACTGCTTGAATAACAAGAGGTCGCCATGCTCACGCTCGTAATTGGAATCCTGATCACCGTCGTCCTTGGCGCGATCCTGTTTTGGGTCATCGACAAATTCTCTCCAGACGCGCGGCTATCGCAGCTACTCAAGCTGTTGGTCGTTCTGGTCTGCCTGGCGTCGATCGTGACCCGGGTGCTTCCGCTCGCTGGCTATCCGTCCCTTCTTTAGCCTAAGCATTTTCGCGCCATATGTCGCCGGCGGGACTCGCCGCCGCGGTTTCATCGATAGGCGCTCTCGCCAGCAGGAGCTATTGGGCCGTCACCTTGACGCCGCTAGCGAAGCTTCCCGCCCGGGCGCTCAATATAGGCGTCTTCACCGCCTTTTCGATCGCTTGCAGCGCGCCGCGCTTCGATCTCGGAATGTCGCGCGCGTCGGCAAGCGCGAGGAAGTCGCTCTCCTTGTGCGGACAGGCGCTGCCGCCCTGGAACACGCGCACGCCTTTCGCGGTCATCACGCTGTCGCCCTCGCGCAGCGTGGCGTCGTGCAAAATGACGTCCGGCTGAGTCAAATCGGGCGCGCGCTGACGCGTGGCGTAGCAAAGGCCGCTGGCCTCGGGACCCGCGGTCGCCATTCCGTCGGACGCCGGATGCCCCGCCTTGCGGCGCTGTCTCGGGATGTAGGACAGGCTCGACGCCTGGCGTCGAACGGCCCGCCGCTCGGGATACGCGTAATCGCGCGAAGGCGCGGCTCTCCGCTCCCCGGAGAAGGCGCCGAACAGGTCTTCCAGAAAGCCGGCGCGCGCGCCGCCGCCGGACAGCCCGACCGCGCACAGCGCGGCGAAGGAGAGCGCGACGACAGCCTTCGCGCGGCTCTTGGATTTGGCCGAAAAACAGTTCGGGATTTCAGATTGGCCGTTCGAGCAAGTCCTTGGCGGCATGTTCATTTCCCCCGCGCAACGCGTATTGAAATTGGGATGAAAGGCGTCAACGCCATGACCGGTGAAAAAGGCCGACCGCAACGTAAGCTCGGCGCTTTCCGGCGGGATAACACATGGACGAGTTCACGCCAACCGGGCACCCCGTCTTTATCCCAAACCTTCGTCCCCGACTGCTCGCCGCGCGAGCCCCCGCTTGATCCGATAACGCCAGGCCGGCGGATAGGGTTCCGCCGGCGAGTGACTAAAACATCGGCGGATCACTCCGCGCCCATCTCCAGGCTCGCCGCAGCGAGCCGCGCCGCCTCCGCGCCCGACAGAATCGCGCCATTGAAGCCATGTTCGCCGCCAAACGCCGAGGCGAGGTAGAGCCCGCCCACCGGCGTGCGCGGCGTGCGCGGAAAGCCGGCGATGATCGGGTGTTCCGGCGGCAACGGCTCGAAGCCGTAGACCGCGCCTCGCGGCGTATTGAGATAGGCCGCCATCGAAAAGGCGTCGAGCATCACGCGCTCGCTGACGAGGCCGGAAAAACCGGGATAATCGCGCTCCATCGCGCCCTGTAGAGCATCCAGCCAGCGCTCGCGCCGCGCCAGCGCCTCCTCGCGCGAGAGGCCGTCCCAATTGCTTAAATTGTCGAGCCCGAGCACGCTGACGAGCACCGGCGGCTCGTTCCAAAGCTCCGAATCGACCGCCGTGAAATTAGCGATGGAGTAAAGCGGCAGCGCGCCGGCGGGGTCGGCGCCCAACGCGCCCGCGCCGTCGCCATATTGCGAAAAGCGCGTCATGGTCTCCGGCAGCACGATCGCGTTGAAGTCCTTGAGGCCAACGGTCGCGGGTTTTTGGGCGAGGCCGAAATTGGCGCAAAACAGCGAGGTCGAGAGCGGCCGCGCGCCAAACTCCTCCTCCATCAGCGCGCGCGCCTTCAAAGGCAAAAGCTCTCCGGCGACGCTCGGCGCGCAATTGGCCAGCACGACGCGGGCGGAGATTTCCTGTTCGTCCTCGCCGGTTTTTCGCGCGACATGGCGCACGCCCGCCGCCTCGCCATCGGCGCCCGTCAAGATCGCCGTGGCGTTGCGGCCGAGCCGCACGACGCCGCCGGCCTTGGTGATGACCTTGGCGAGCTTGAGGCTGAGCTGGCGCGAGCCGCCTTTGATATAAGCGCCGCCCGAGGCGATATTGGCCCCCTGCGCCAACGCGTAATAAATCCACCAGATGCGCTTGGGATCGTCGCCAAAATAGAGAAGATTGGCGCCCAGCGCGCATTTGAGCGCCTCCGCGCCGCCAAAGCGCTGCGTGAAAACCTCGTCGAGCGTGTCGTTCCACGCCGCCGCCGCCGGCGCCAGCTCCCACAGCGCACGGGTGAACTTGGCCACGGAGCCGGTGTCGCGCGCCTGGCGGATCGTCCATAGCGAATCGTGGATGCGCTCGACGTCGGCCAGAAATTCCTGGATCGCCGATCGCTTGTCGGGAAAGCGCTCGGCCAGCGCGTCATAGGCGGCGTCGAAACCAGCGGGCAGCGCGAAACTCTCGCCCACGGGACCGCCGCGCACATGATGCAGCGCGCCGGTCGGCAGCCATTCGATCTCGTCGAGAATGCCGAGTTCCCTAAGGATGGAGTGCTTCACGTCGCGCGGATTGCGCGCGTCGGAGGTCTGGTGCAGCGAGGATTCGACGGTGAGCCCGCCGACGCGGTAAACCGAAGCCGCCCCGCCCAGACTGTAATTGCGCTCCAGCAGGCAGACGCTGTAGCCGGCCTTGGCCAGCAAGGCCCCCGCCGCGAGCCCGCCAAGCCCGGAACCGACCACCACGGCGTCGAATTTCTTGATCTCAGTCATTTTTCGTCCCGTTTCCCCGCAGGGCTTAGCATATGGGGTTTAGCGGGGGTTGGGCAAAAGATCGAGGGAGTTTGGGGAAAGAGGATTTAAACGGAAGGACACGCCAGCGACGCGTCATGGGGCGCGCGGGGGCATTTCAGCCGACCGCGCGCCCCGNNCAAAAAGATCACGCGCCTTCGCGCTCCGACAGATCTCAGTCGCCGTCATCAAGGCTATGGGAAGGGAACACGGCGGCGTTGGCCGGCGCGGTGATTTCAGCGGCGACGAAGGTCATGGAAAGGGCGGCGACGGCAATCAGCAGACGGCGGAGAATGGCGGAGGAAATCATCGGGGAAACTCCCTTGAGACATGCCAAAGCGGCATGGGGAGCATCTAAGCGCAAAGGTCGCTTCGACGTTGTGCGCTGGCGCACGCGAAGCCCCCTCAAACACCCCCGACTTGCGGGAAACGCAAAACTGGCGCAAATTTTCGTTCGGGTTGGCGGTTATGTGAACACGTTAATGCCGCGGTCGCCGAGGGAGCCGCTGGACACCGGAAAACTTCAATTGTTCACGGACTTGGCCAAGGAGCTCGTGGCTTTCATCGACCGCGGCCGCGCCGCCGCCGCGCGGTAGAGCGCACCCGAGCCGCGGCGCGCTCGTAAATGGGGGGTCGATATGCGAGGTCTATGCTGCGTATGCGTCCTTGGCGTTTTGACGACCGCTGCTTATGCCGCGCCGAAGATTCCGCTAAAGGATGGAGATTACGGAACTCGTTCATGCTCCAATCATTCCATCGGCAATGGCATCCGTATTTATACTCTAGAAAATGGCGAGCAGTTCATTGCGCCCAAAGCAAATTTGAAACAACAATGTCATCCGACGAAGATAATAGTTCGTGGAAAAAACTATGCAGGGTCCGCACAGTGCGCGGCCAAAATGCACGAGATACCTCAATTTCATTATTATTTTGAATATAATTTACTCAACAATCACAGTTTTACCTCGGATGGCAAGACGTATCACTGGTGCGCGAAACCTAGGTGACCTCGGGTGTTTTGATAATCGGCGATGAGCAATAACGGTTGAACAGTAAGGCGGTTATGCCGCCACGGGCCGCAGCCTCACTTCATCCGAAACCGATTGCGCAGCGCGAGACCGAGCAGGAAGAGGAGTATGACGCCGAGGAAAGATTGAGTGTTGCCAAGTAAGCCGCCTAACGGGGAGAGACAGTCTATGATGTCTTTGTCAGGTTTATAGGGCAGAAGCGGCAAAAGGCTTGAAATGCTGAGCGCGGCGGCGGACCAGGGTTCGATGGGGCATGGGCTGAGTGATGGGAACATCGCAAAGGCGCCAGCGCCAAGGACAAAGAGCCAGAACAAATAGATGAGCGGTCTGCTGACACTCTGTCCGTAACCGCTGAAAGTCGAATAGGCTGTATTCAGCAGCCAGCCAAATGCGAACTTTGCGCGTTTGCTAATGTCTTGCTTGCCATTGAGGCACTTGAACCAGAGCAAGGCACGGCGAGCGTTCAGTTCCTTCGCGAAAAAAGATTGCTCGTCCTCGTGTTTCTTCAATTGCTCCATTTCTGCCTTAAGGCGTTCGTATGCATAAACTTGACGTTGCGCCGCTTTTTCGTTCTTCGGTGAGGTCGGCCACTGGACACCATGCCATTCGGCGGCCTCACTCAATTTGGCGTCGCGGAAATCTGGGACTTCCGAGAGGAATTTCGCACCGGCAAAATCAGTGTGCGACTTAAATTCACAGGCCTTGAAGTCGGCACCTGCTTGGAATGTCGAGTTGCTGAAATCAGCGACGCCCGAGAACTCGGCCTTGTCGAAAAAAGCATTATGAAAGAAATTTGCGTCTATGAAAAGCGCCAGCCCAAAATACTGCTCGCTAAACTGAACCCCATCACAGAAGGCGGTCCTGCGGAAGTCGGCGCCATTGTCGAACATCCTACCGTTAAAAATGACGTAGTTTGGAAATACAAAACCTCCAAAGGAAACTGCTCGCTCGAAGTGCACGTCGATGAAATCGATGACCGTTGCACTTGCCTCCGGCGGTGTGGATTGCTTGCGCTTGGCGAAGGCCTCCACAAACTCGTCCCGTTCTTCATTCGCGAGCGGAACCAGCTCAGAAGAGTTATAGCCTCTCTTTATCAATTCATTACGCTGTGCTTCAGATAGTCCCGTGGCCATCCAGCGGTTCCAGCCCAACCGATTCTTGTCGGCGAGCTTCCGGTCGAACAGAAAGCCAAAAGGCGACTCGACTCCCTCCTCCTGCTCCCCATAAATCGTCGCCAGACAATACCAAGGATTTTCGTTGGCCGGTCGTGATTTCGGTTTCTCTTCCACGCTCATCCGCAAAATCTTTCGTCAAAGTTTTCCCGCGATTTGAAGCATCAAACACCAACGTCCCCGCCGAAAGAGCCCCGCTCCCACCTCCTTCACGCAAGCCGCAAGCTCATCAAAGTCTCATCAAAATAACCTCCCTCATACTTCACCGCGGCCGGCTCGACGCCATAGGCCGCAAAACCCCAGCGCCGGTAAAAGGCCAGCGCGCGCGGATTGTCGCTCATCGCGGTTAGCGTGACGATTTCGACGCGGCCGCGCGCGTGGTCGAGGATCGCCGACATCAGCATGTCCGCGCCTCCTCGCCCACGAAATTCGGCGCGCAGATACATGCCCCACAGCAACGCCTTGTGGCTGATCTTGACGCCGCCGTGCCGCGTCAGACCGGCGATTCCGACCAGCGTATCGCCGTCAAACATGCCGACGACGAAATCGCGCGCGAGACGCGCCGCGACCTCGGCGAGCGGCATATCGGCTTCATCCTCGGGCGCGTAACGAAACTCGCGCGGCTGGAGAGCAAAACCCTCGATGCGCAGACGTTGGAACGCCGGCGCATCGGCGGCTTCGAGGTGGCGAAGTTTCACTCAAGGCTCACATATTCGGATAGTTCGGCCCGCCGCCGCCTTCCGGGGGCACCCACGTAATATTCTGCGCCGGGTCTTTAATATCGCACGTCTTGCAGTGGACGCAGTTTTGCGCGTTGATCACGAAGCGCGGGTCGAGCCTTGTCGCTTCATCCGCGTAGACCACCTCGTAAACCCCTGCCGGGCAATAGAGACGCGCCGGCTCGCCGTAACGCGGCAGGTTTTCGCGCACGGGGATCGTGGGGTCGGCGAGGCGCAGATGCGACGGCTGGTCTTCCTCGTGATTGGTGTTGGAGACGAACACGGAAGAGAGTTTGTCGAACACGGTTTTCGCGGTGAGCTTGCCATAGGTCTTCGGCGTCACTTCGCTGAGCGGCTTGATGCTGGCGTAATCAGGCTTGCCATGCGGCAGCGTGCCGAACAACGAGAAGCCGAACAGCTCGTTCGTCCACATGTCGAATCCGCCGAGCGCGACGCCGAGATAAAGCCCGTGTTTCGACAGCAGCGGCTTGACGTTGCGCACCGGCTTCAGATCGCGGCCGATGTCGGAGCCGCGCCAGTCCGCGTCATAGTCGGTAACTTCGTCATGCGCGCGGCCGGCTTTCAGCGCCTTCGCCACATCGTCGGCGGCGAGAATTCCGGACAAAACCGCGTTGTGCGAGCCCTTCACGCGCGGCAGATTCATGAAGCCGGCGGCGCAACCGATCAGCGCCCCGCCGGGGAAAGCGAGCTTCGGCACGCTTTGCCAACCGCCCTCGGTCAGCGCGCGCGCGCCGTAAGAGATGCGCTCGCCGCCCTCGAGCTCCGCGGCGATCATCGGATGCGACTTGAAGCGCTGGAACTCGTCGAACGGCGACAGCGTGGGGTTGGAATAGTTGAGATGCACGACGAAGCCGATCGACACCTGGTCCTCGTCGAAATGATAGAGGAAGGAGCCGCCGCCGACGTCGGGGTCGAGCGGCCAGCCGAAGGTGTGCTGCACCTTTCCGGCTTTGTGCTTGTCCTTCGGGATGCGCCACAGCTCCTTGAAGCCGATGCCGAATTTCTGCGGCTCGCAATCCTTGTCGAGCGCGTATTTGGCGAGCAACTCCTTCGTCAGCGAGCCGCGCGCGCCTTCCGCGAACAGCGTATATTTGCCGCGCAGCTCCATGCCTCGCGTGAAACTCTCCTTGAGATGGCCGTCCTTGGCTATGCCCATGTCGCCGGTCGCGACGCCCAGCACTTCGCCCTTGTCGCCGTAGAGAATCTCCGCGCCGGCGAAACCGGGGTAGATCTCGACGCCGAGATTTTCCGCCTCGGCGGCCAGAAAGCGCACGACATTGCCGAGCGAGCCCACGAAATTGCCGTGGTTGTTCATCAGCTTCGGATTGATGAAATTGGGCAGGCGAAAGCCGCCGGTCCGCGTCAAAACGACGAAATGATCCTCGCTCACTTGCGTCTTCAGCGGACAGGCCTCATTGCTCCGCCAGCCCGGCAGCAGCCGGTCGAGGCCGATGGGGTCGATGACCGCGCCCGAGAGAATATGCGCGCCGGGCTCGGAGCCCTTTTCGATCACGACGACGGAAAGATCGCTGTCGATCTGCTTCAAGCGAATCGCGGCGGCGAGCCCCGCCGGCCCAGCGCCGACAATCACCACGTCGTAATCCATCGCTTCGCGCGGCGGAAGTTCGTTGATCTCCGAGCCCATGATTTCTCCCTTTTGGCGGCCTCTTCGCGGCCCGCGTCACATCAAGCGAAGGCCCGAGCCTACTCCCTCTCCCCGCGCGCGGGGAGAGGGAACGCGCCCTCGTCTTATGGCGTCCAGTCTAGCCGTTTTGCCGGCCCGCGCAAAAATCGGCGGCGTAGCGGGCGGCGGAAACAATGGCGCGGCGGGCGAATCGTCTTTATTACCATGCGGCGACCGGGCCGGGCGTCGGCCCTTGAGGGAATGCGGCATGAAGCGCGGCGTGATCGCGGCGATTCTCATCATAGGCCTTTTCGTCCTCTGGGAGGTCTTGCGCGGCGGCCCCAGGGACGAAAACGTCTATCTCGGCTATGTCGAGGGCGATCTCCTGTATGTCGGCCCGATCGAGGGCGAACGGCTCGGAAGCCTTTCCGTCGACGCCGGCTCGCAAGTCGAGACCGGCGCGCCGCTGTTTTCGATGGAGACGCCGCTGCTCGACGCCCAGCACAAGGAGGCGGCGGCGCGCATCGCGCAGATGGAGGCGAATCTCGAAAATCTGAAGGCGGCGCTGAACCGGCCGCAACAGGTGGCGGTGCTGCAAGCCGCCGTCGTCAGGGCGGAAGCCGAACTCAAACTCTCGCAACTGACCTTCGACCGGCAACAAAAGCTCTATGCCGCGCGCGACGTGGCCAAGGCGACCCTCGACAATGCGCAAATGGCCCTCTCGCGCGACGAGGCGGCGCTGGCCGAGGCGAAACGCCAGGTCGACGCGGCGCTGCTCACGGGGCGCTCGCAGGAGATCGACGGCGCCGAGGCCTCGCTGCGGCAGGCGCGCGCGCAGCTTCACCAGCTCGATATCCGCATCAGCAGGCAAAATGTTTTCGCGCCAGCCTCCGGCGTCGTGCAGGACGTGTTTTTCCGCGTCGGCGAAATGGTCAACGCCGGCCAGCCCGTGCTGAGCCTGCTGCCGCCGGAAAACCGCAAGGCGCGGTTTTATGTGCCCCAGGCCCAGCTCGCGCGGATCAAACTGGGCGGACGGGTGAAGGTTTCTTGCGACGGCTGCGCCGACGATCTTCACGCGCGCATATTCTTCATCTCCGGTCACGAGGAATATACGCCGCCGGTGATATTCAGCGACGAGGAGCGCGAGAAACTGGTGTTCAAGATCGAGGCCCGCATGGAAGGCGCGGCGCGCGAGTTGCCGCTCGGCCTGCCGCTGCGCCTGCGCGTCGAGGAAAGCCCCGCCAAATGACCGCGGCCGGCCCAAACATCGCGATCGAGGTCGAGGGCCTGACCAAATTCTTCGGAAAGAAAAAGGTCGTCGACAATCTCTCGATGCGCGTCGAACGCGGGATGATCTACGGCTTTCTCGGCCCCAACGGCAGTGGCAAGACCACGACGATCCGCATGCTGTGCGGCCTGTTGACGCCGGACGCCGGGCGCGGGACCTGCCTTGGCTACGACATTCTCACGCAGCAGCACGAGATCAAGCGGCGCGTCGGCTATATGACGCAAAAGTTTTCGCTCTATGGCGATCTCACCATTCGCGAAAATCTGGAGTTCGTCGCGCGCATCTATGGCCTGCGCGAGCCGCGCGAGGCGGCGCGGGCGGCGCTCGAGCGACTAGGCTTGCTCGACCGCGCCGATCAGCTCGCCAGCGAGCTTTCGGGCGGCTGGAAGCAGCGTCTCGCGCTCGGCGCCTGCACCCTGCCCGACCCCGCGCTGCTGCTGCTCGACGAACCCACCGCCGGCGTCGATCCCAAGGCGCGGCGCGATTTTTGGGACGAAATCCACCGGCTCGCCGAAAGCGGCCTCACCGTGCTGGTCTCCACCCATTACATGGACGAGGCCGAACGCTGCCACCGCATCGCCTACATCGCCGCCGGCCGGCTTCTGGTCTCCGGCACGACCGCCGAGATCATCGCCGCGGCCCGCCTCGCGACCTACATCGTCACCGGCCCGGATTTGAGCGAACTGTCCGAGCGGCTGTCCGC
Organism: Methylocystaceae bacterium; assembly: GCA_003134075.1. GTDB lineage: Bacteria > Pseudomonadota > Alphaproteobacteria > Rhizobiales > Beijerinckiaceae > Methylocystis. The sequence continues at coordinate 9,565 of PLAI01000142.1, forward strand.
GACGCCCGGCGTCGAAATGGTCGCGCTGTTCGGCGTGGCGCTGCATGTGTCGAGCCGCGACGCCGCACGGCTCGACGAGATCGCCCGCGATTTTAGCAAAGACCCCGCGCATGTCTGGGCCAAGGGCGCGCCGACGCTGGAAGACGTGTTCATCGATCTGATGATCCAGGCAGGCGGGGCGCCGCAATGAGCGCGACGCCGCCGGAAAAACCGCAGTTTCGCGATGGCTTCGTCGCGTCATTGGAGCGTCTCTTCGCGGTTTTTCTCAAGGAGTTCCTGCAGCTGCGGCGCGACCGCGGCACGCTCGGGATGATCGTCGCCATTCCGCTGATGCAGCTCACGCTGTTCGGCTACGCCATCAACACCGACCCCAAGCATCTGCCGACCGTGCTGCTTGTCCATGACGACGGACCGCTGGCGCGCGGGGTCGTCGGCGCGCTGCGCGCCACCGATTATTTCAAGATTCAGGGCGCCGCGCGCGACGACGCCGACGCGGACCGGATGATCCGTTCCAACGAAGCGCAATTCGTCATCGAGATACCCGCCGACTTCGACTATCGGCTCGTTCACGGCGAGAAGCCGGCGGTGCTGCTCCTCGCCGACGCCACCGACCCGACCGCGACCGTGGGCGCCGTCGCCGCCGCGACGGGCGCGGTCGCCAGCGCGCTGGACCGCGAACTCACGGGGCCGCTGGCCACGCTGGCGCAAAACGCCGCGCCTTTCGAATTGCGCGTGCAGCGGCGCTACAACGCTGCGGGCGAGGCCCGCCGCAACATCGTGCCGGGGCTGATCGGCACGATTCTGACGATGACCATGCTGATCTTCACCAGCATCTCCGTGACCAAGGAAATCGAGCGCGGCACGATGGAGATGCTGCTCGCCATGCCGGTCAATCCGGTCGAAATCATGCTCGGCAAAATCCTGCCCTATGTCGTCGTCGGCGCGGTGCAGATGGCCATCGTGCTGGTGGTCGCGACCCTGCTGTTCCATGTGCCGATCGTCGGCTCGCTGATGACGCTGATCCCGCTGACGCTGCTGTTCATCACCGCCAATCTCGCCATCGGCTACACATTTTCGACCATCGCCAGCAATCAGGTGCAGGCGTTCCAGATGTCCTTCATGTTCTTCCTGCCAAGCCTGCTGCTGTCGGGGTTTCTGTTTCCGTTCCGCGGCATGCCGGACTGGGCGCAGCACCTCGGCTCGATTCTGCCGCTCACCCATTATCTGCGCGTCGTGCGCTCGGTGATGCTCAAAGGTTCGGGCTTCTCCGAGCTTTCCGCCGACACATGGCCGCTGGCGCTGTTCGCGCTGGTCGCGATGGGCGTCGCGATCAGGCGGTTCAGGCAGACGCTGGATTGAGCGGGATCGGCTCGATGCGGCGAGCGCCGGCCCTATTTGAGAAGTCTTTAGAGCATTGGAGCAAGCTCTTATCGAAAAAGTCTATCAACTTTTTCGGAGCTTGCTCTAGGGAGTCCGCGCATGCATACGATCATCGAGCCGTTCCGCATCAAGATGACCGAGCCACTGCCAATAACGACGCGCGGTCATCGCGAGGCGGCGCTCGCCGCGGCGCGCAACAATGTCTTCCTGCTGGACGCCGAACACGTCACCATCGACCTTCTGACCGACAGCGGCACGGGCGCGATGTCGGACCGACAGTGGGCAGCGATGATGCTCGGCGACGAAAGCTACGCGGGCAGCGCTTCCTGGCGCCGCTTCGAAAAGACCGTTCGCGAGATCACCGGCTTCAAACATATTTTCCCCACCCATCAGGGGAGAGCCGCCGAGCGCATCCTGGCCGCGACGCGTCTGAAGCCCGGCGACATCGTTCCCAACAACAGCCACTTCGACACGACGCGAGCCAACATCGAATATGTCGGCGCGAGGGCCGTGGATCTGTTGGCTCCGGCGGGCCGCGATCTTTATTCGAACAAGCGGTTCAAGGGAAACATGGACCTCTCCGCGCTCGAACGGTTGATCGAGACGGAGGGCGCGAAGAACATTCCCTTCTGCATGATCACGGTCACGAACAATATGGGCGGCGGCCAGCCGGTTTCGCTGGAAAATATCCGGAGCGTCAAGGAACTGCTCGGCAAGCACGGGATTCCCCTGATTATCGACGCGTGCCGCTTCGCCGAGAATTCATTTTTCATCAGGGAGCACGAGCCGGGCTATTCGGATCGAAGCCTGCTGGAGATCGCAAAGGAAATGTTTTCGCTGGCCGACGGAGCCACGATGAGCGCCAAGAAGGACGGATTGGCCAATATCGGCGGATTTTTCGGCTGCGACAACGATAGCTGGGCCGAGGACTTCCGCGACCTGCTGATCCTGACGGAAGGGTTTCCGACTTACGGCGGGCTCGCGGGGCGCGACCTCGAGGCGATCGCCGTCGGGCTGATGGAAGCCCTGGATTGCGAATACCAGCGCTATCGTCACGCCACCGTGGAATATGTGGCCGCGAGGCTCGTCTCGCGCGATATTCCGATCGTGCGTCCACCCGGCGGTCACGCCATATTCATCGACGCGGCGGCGTTCTGCCCGCATTTGACCCCAAGCGACTATCCCGGAATTGGGCTCGTCAACGCGCTTTATCTCGAAGGCGGCATTCGCGCGGTCGAGCTTGGCAGCGTTATGTTCGGCAAACCCGCGGCAAGCGGCGGCGAGATAGCGGCGCCTCACGAACTGGTGCGGCTGGCCTTCCCGCGCCGGGTCTATACGCAAAGCCATTTCGATTATGTCATAGAAGTGCTGGATCTCGTCCGGCGCCAGCGCGACCGCATCAAACCTTACCGGATAACCAAGCAGGCGCCGTTTCTGCGCCATTTCACGGCGCATTTCGCCCAGGGCGAGATCGAGGCCAAGCGTGGCGCGTAAATCGGTTCGCGCTTGATCGGCTCATTCGGATTCAACGATCGGGCGGAGTTCGTATAAGAGGCGCCGCCATGTTTTCGGTCGCCCAATCCCCGGCCCCTTTGGACGTGCGCTATGACTGCTTTTCGGTCATTTGTAGCGTGGACAGTTTTTGGCGACCCTTAGCGCCGCCTTATTCCCCTCCACCTCGGCCTCACGGTGCGTCGCATAGGAACACAGGGAGCGGAGATGAATTTGTTCGCCCTCGCAAACCGACCACCGAAAGCGGCGTTCGCTTAAAAGGTCGGGCCGAACCCGACACTTGAATCTCTGAGACTCTTCCATGCGCGTAATATGGGGTGACAATGGCGACACGGCCAGGGGAAAATCAAGGCGCCTTGGTCAAACCGACCCACTACCCGCCTCGTCGCCGTTGACCGCCAAAAGCCCGCGGCCTACCATTCGCGTTCAAGCAACCGCCTCGCCGCCTCGATGGGAACATCAATGAAAAAGCTTAATCTTCTCATGCTCGCGGCGAGTGTGATTCTTATCAGTTATTACATGTGGAATTTCTTCGTCGGCAGCCGCTATCAGGCGCTGTGCAATGTCGACTATTGGCATGCCACGCCGGCGCAGATCGACGCCTGCAAGGAAGTGAAAAGCGAGTTCGACGATCGAAAATGACGCGCCTTAAGAGAAAGCCGATGAAAGGGACGAAGCTAGCGCCGCTGGCGATTTTCGCGCTCGTCGCCGCGTCGGCGCAGGCGCGGGAAATCCATCTCGATTGCGCGCGGACCGGCCAGACCGTGATGATCGACGTCGACACCGACCGGCGTTTTTTGCAGCTGATGTGGGGCCAGGGCGTCGCCGAGGAATATCAGAACGGCGAATCCTATGTTTCCGGGCCGGACGCCTTCGGCGAGACGCAAAAAATCACCTATGTCCTCTCGGTCGACAAGGATATGATCACCTTCGGACAGGACCGCGCCTGTATTCAGAGCGGAACGAAGCATAAATGCGTCGATCAGGAGACGCGCAATACGCTGGACCTGTCGCGCGGCGAGCTCAAATACGACGATGGCGACGAGATCGCGATCATGCAATGCACGCCCGCCCCGCCGGGACGGGGTTTTTGACGAAGGGTTCGCGCCAACCGCGCCCGCCGCCTGAATCAAAATCCGCTTGACCGACGCCAACTGTTGCCTTCATTCGGTCCAAGAGGCAAATTAGGACTTCTAGTCCCATTAATGGAGAATTCCGCCCATGCGTTTTCGTGGAAGGCTTCTGGCCACGGTTCTGCTCGCCGGCGTCGTCGCGGCGCCCGCCGTTCTCGCGCAAGAGCTCAGCGTGGACCCCAAGGCGCTCGACCCGAGCGGCGCCGCTTCGAAGCCCAAGGCCAAGAAGTCGAAACAGGCGGCGGCGCCCGGCGCGACCGCCCCCAAGCCGAACGGCAAGCCTGGCGGCGACCGCCAGTTCGGCGAGCTCGAGGGCTGGTCGCCAGGCAAGGAGCCGCCCAAGGCGGAGAAGAAGGACGACACCCCGGCCGCGGCCAAGGGGGCGGTCGGCATCACGCCCTCGGGCAATATGTCCGTCGGCCTGCCGTTCTAAGCGGCAATTGCAATAAACCCCAGGCCGCGCCGTCCCGCGCGGCCGGATGGAGAAAATCATGGCTTATAAGGTCGCGGTCGTCGGCGCCACGGGTAACGTGGGCCGCGAGATGCTCGATATTCTGGCGGAGCGCCGCTTTCCGGTGTCGGAAGTCGTCGCGCTGGCGTCCTCGCGTTCGATCGGGCAGGAAGTGTCGTTCGGCGACAAGATCCTGAAGTGCCGTCATCTCGACACCTACGACTTCACCGACACCGACATTTGCCTGATGTCGGCGGGCGGCGACGTTTCGCGCGAATGGTCGCCGCGGATCGGCGCCAAGGGCTGCGTCGTGATCGACAATTCCAGCGCCTTTCGCATGGATCCGGACGTGCCGCTGATCGTGCCGGAGGTCAACGCCGCCGCCGTCGCCGGCTTCACGCGCAAATACATCATCGCCAATCCTAATTGCTCGACCGCGCAGCTCGTCGTGGCGCTAAAACCCTTGCACGACGCGGCGAAGATCACGCGCGTCGTCGTCTCGACCTATCAGTCGGTTTCCGGCGCCGGCAAGGAGGCGATGGACGAACTGTTCTCGCAGACGCGCGCGGTGTTCACCTCGGGCGCGGTGGAGTCGAAGAAGTTTCCCAAGCGCATGGCGTTCAACGTCATCCCGCAGATCGATGTCTTCATGGAGGACGGCTTCACCAAGGAAGAATGGAAGATGGCGGCCGAGACCAAGAAGATCCTCGACCCCAAGATCAAGCTGGTCGCCACCTGCGTGCGCGTGCCGGTGTTCATCGGCCATTCCGAGGCGGTCAACATCGAATTCGAGAACCCGATCTCTCCCGAGGAAGCGACCGAGATCCTGCGCTCGGCGCCCGGCGTGCTGGTCGTCGACAAGCGCGAGCCCGGCGGCTACATCACCCCGCACGAGGCGGCGGGCGAGGACGCGACCTATGTCTCGCGCATCCGCGCCGACCACACGGTGGACAATGGCCTGATGCTGTGGTGCGTCGCCGACAATCTGCGCAAGGGCGCGGCGCTGAACGCGGTGCAGATCGCCGAGGCGCTGATGAACCGCAAGCTGCTGGGGCCGAAGATGCGGGCGGCGTGAAGGTTTTTGGAGGACGCCATGTCGCAAAGTCCGCTCTATGACCGCGATTTTCACGCCTGGGCGAACCAACAGGCGGCGCTGCTCGAAACTACCGATCACGCGACGCCTCGACGCGCGAATACGCGGCTATCGTCGTCATGGCTCGCCTCTTCGCGATTCATGGCGACAAAGCCGACCGCTTCGCGGGCGGGAATCCTGCGCGCGAGCGTCCATGACCCAAAGCCCGTATCGCCGGTTGGGTCGGCCATGAATACAAGAGACAAGCGCAGTCAGCCTATCTGAGCGTCGTGGCCAGCGCGGCGCCCCATGCCGACGCCATCGATAGGACGAGACCGGGAACAATGCGCAACGCGAAACCGCGAGAACCGGCCCCGACCGCCATAACGCCCTTCGCCAGGGCGTTGCTACTCATCGCCACGAGAATCGGCAGCACGGCGTCTCCGGGCGACAATTTCTCTGCGGTCGCCAATGACGCCACGGAAATCGCGGCGGAATGCGTATCGACCAGCCCGGCGAGCGCCGCGCCCGCGACGACCCCGGCTTCGCCATAACGATCCTTGAGGATCGCGGCCGCGACCAGCATCGCGGCCATCGTCGCCGCGAGAATTAGCGCGGCTTGAATATTAAAAGTTCGGACTGGTTCGGTCCGCCGAGGCATATCCGACCCTAACGCCAACATGGTGAACATGAGACCGTAGAGCGTGGCGGCCAACCCTCCCGCCGCCAGGGCGGGCGCCAACGCGACAAGAACCTGCTGGTTCACCACGAAAAGCAGCAGCGCCATCTGCACGAAAGTCGCGACCGTCGACAAGGCGGCGCCGGCCACGGCGCTCCCAATGTTCGTCGGGCGATCGGCCGCGCATCCAGCCATCGACCCGATGGTCGCGGTGCTCGAGATGAAGCCCGAAGCGAAACCGGCGATCGGCAAGCCGTAGCGCGTCCCCAGCAGGCGCGTCGCGACATGACCGGCGATCCCAATCAAAAGAATGAGGATGACGAGGAGCCATAGCATGTGCGGGTTTAGCGCGTCGAATGGACCCAGATTGCGATCCGGAAGCTGCGGCCAAACAATCAGCGTGGCGATCGCCAAAATAAGACCGTCATTCAATTCGGCGGCCGTCAGCGTGCTCTTGACGAAATCATGAACGCGCGCTTTCGCCGCGAAAAGCGCGGCGACGGCGACGCCAAGCCCTGCGGCAAGCTCGGGGTCCGACATCGCCAGCCCGCCGAGAAGAGGGGCAATCATCAGGCCGGCTTCCGTGGTCAGACCCGGATCGTCGTCGTGGCTGAACAAATAGGACATCGCGACCAGCGTCGCCATGACGGCGGTGACGGTCGCGAGAAGCACCACGGCGCCGATGTGGACAGCGAGGGCTCCAGCCAGGCTGAAAAATGCGAAGGTTCGGATGCCGGCCGGCCGGCGGGTCGGCCCCTCGCCCTTACTGCGTTCCCGCTCAAGACCGATCAACAGCCCGAGGCCCAGCGCTACCGCGAAATTGAACCATATCGAGTCTGTCATTTCGCTATCTTAACGAATGTATGCTCCAGGCCAAAGGTCGACGTCCCCACGGTTCCCAGTGGCGAGCGCTGCACCAGAAGCGCATGAGGCCCCGCCATTAGACAAGCAATCCAGCGGCCGCCCGCGATTCCTGGGTTGCTTCGCTCCGCCCGCAACGACGGGAGCCTGTTCCTCGATGAGTTGGAATTCATGAGATTTGGCGTCAAGCGGACGCCATCACCGCCGCCTCCGGCGCCAGTTTGCGCGTCGCTTCGTCGACGCTGTGGAACAGCCGGTCCTCGCCCAGCGTCGCCATCACGCCGAAGCTCTTTAGCGCCTCCTGGGCGCGCACCGATTCCAGCCGCACGATGGCGAAATCGACGCCGCGCGCGCGGCATCGCGCGATAACGTCGTTGAGGATGCGCGCGGCGGTGAAGTCGATCTCGACGACGCCGCTCGCCTCCAGCACCACCAGCCGCAGCCCACCGTCGGCGCGGGCGATGGCCGCGCGCATGTCGTGCTGGAACTGATAGGCGTTGAGGAACGACAGCGGCGCCTGAAACGCCACCACCAGCACGCCGAAAAGCCTCTCCCCGGTGAAGTCGGCTTCGAGCGGCCACCAGACGGACGTGCCTGGCAGGCGATCGAATTCGATGAGGCGCGTGCGCGTCATCATCCAGACGCCGTGGGCGAGCGACAGTATGATCGCCAGCCCGACGCCGATCTGCACCGGCAGGATCACCACGCCCAGCATCGTGACGACGAACAGCGCGAATTCGGGTTTCGACTTGCCGCCGATGTCGAGCATGTCCGGGACGCGGAAAATCCGCCCGGCGACATACAGCAGCACGCCGGCCAGCGCCGCCTCCGGCACATGCGCGAGCAACTCGGCGCCATAGACGGCGACGGCCGCGACGATCGCGCAGGCGACAAGGCCGGCGAACTGGCTGCGCGCCCCGACCTCGGCGACGATGGCGGTGCTTGGGGGGCTGGCGTCGACCGGAAAGGCTCCAAACAGCCCGGCGAGCGCGCTGCCGGCGCCGACCCCGATGAAGTCGCGCTCGATATCCGGCGTCTCGCCCGGAGCGCCGGGAAAGGAGCGCGAGGTCGCCGCCGTCTGCACCATGACGATGACTGAAATGATCGCGGCGAGGCCGATCACTTGCGTCAGATCGTCCAGCGAAGGCGTGGGGATGGCGAGATGCGGCGGCGCGAATTCGAAGGCGCCGACGACCGCCACGCCCCGCGATTCCAGGTGAAAATGCGCGACGACGAAAGTCGCGCCGGCCAGCGCGATCAGCGCGCCGGGAATGCGCGGGCTGATCATTTCAAATAGCACGATGCACGCGAGACAGGATACGCCAATCGCCAGCGTCAGGACATCCGTTTTGCCGATGTCGTGGCCAATCAGCGCCAGGCGGTGAAACACCTCGCCCTCGCCCCCGGGCAAGCCGAGCAGCGCCGGCGCTTGCGAAACCGCGATATGGATGGCGATGCCCGCGAGAAACCCGGTCACGACCGGAATGGAGAGAAGATCGGCCACCCAACTCGCCCGAAACACGCCGGCCAGCACCAAAATCAAGCCGACCAGCAAAGCAAGGGTGGCGGCGAGTTCGGAGTAATCGGCCAAGCCGACGGGAGCCAGCAACGCCAGCGAGCCCGCGAAGATCGGCATGATCGTCGAATCCGCGGCCGAAGAGAGAAAGCGGTTCGAGCCAAACGCCGCGAATGCGATCGATCCCGCGATAAAGGCGAAAAAGCCGATTTCGGGCGCGAAGCCGCCGAGTCGGGCCGTGGCCATTTGGGTCGGGATGGCGATGGCCGCGAGCGTGAGGCCGGCGACGAGATCGAAGCGAATGGCGTCGAGCCCAACACCTTGAAACGACCGGAACAGCGGCCATGGTTTTTGCTCGTCGTTATTCATCGTTCCCGCTTCGCCCTGGGGCAATCTGGTAAAGGAAATTGGCGCCGATAGACCAGCGCTCCACCCTCCCCCTGAGGGCCAAGGGAATCGCATATGAGTATATGTCTTCTTTTAGAAAGTAATTTGTTGCGGAGCGGGTAAGAAGCGATTCTTTCGGGGACTTCTCGATTCGGGAGGTTTCCGTGCGGGCTCTGATGACAATTTTCCGGGAGGTTCGCGATCCTCGCGACCTGAATGCGCGGCACGATTGCGCGTCCAAGTTGTTTGTCGC
>PLAI01000257.1 GCA_003134075.1 Methylocystaceae bacterium
GGCGCCCACCGAAACATAGCCGCCGTCGCGCGTGCGGCGCTCGTTGATTTGCAACCAGCGTCCGTCGATCAGTCGCACTTCGAGCGTGCGCGAGTTCACCGCCGTGAGTTCATTCCGCTCCTGCTCGATCTCGACGAGAGGCGCCCTCGCGAAGTTCATGACGTTCCGGTAGCTGGCGCCTGGAGTCGCGACATCACTGGACAGGCCGTTCAGTTCGAGGAATTTCGAGTTGCAGGTGACAAGCCTGTTGCTCGAATCCCACAGCACGAAAGCCTCGGAGATCGCGTCGATCGCCTCGCGCAGGCGCATGTTGGCGGTGGCGGTCTGTTCCGCGAGCGCCTTCTGGTCGGAAATGTCGACGGCGATGCCGACGAGATGCGCGCCCGGTTGGCGCGGGTCTTGGACGAGTTCGGCTCTGGCGCGCAGCCAGATCCACTCGCCGGCGGCGTTCTTGATCCGAAACTCGTGATCGACGGTTTTCGTCTTCGAGGCGAGCACCATCGCCGCGATATGCGCGAGATCGCCGTCGCCGGGATGCAGCATGGCGTCGAGTTCGTCGATTGGAAGACAGCGTCGCTCCGCTTTCCGTCCAAGTATTTCATGCATCGAGTCGGACCAGTAGATTCGGCCCTGCGCTATGTCCCAGTCCCAAAGGCCGCAGCGGCCGTTAGACAGCGCCGTCTCCAGCCGGCGGCGAATTTGGATGCTTACTTCCTCGGCGGCGCGTCGTCTGCGGGCCTGCCGCGCATAGGCGGCGAGAATGGCGAGGAGCATCGCCGTTGTCGCCGCGAATTGAAGAGCAAAGCGTTGGGCGATGGCGCGCCATTCGATCAGCACCGAGTCGAGCGGATGAATTATCGTGAGTTGTCCGAATGGGCCGGGCAATTTGCGCGTCACCTCGAGCGCCGGCGCGCCGTCCCGGAGAACGATGCGCCGGGCGCCAAGCTTGCCGGCGTTGTCGACGGCGACGCCATCCTCTCCGAATATTTCGCTCAGCTTCATGTTCGTCGTGGACAAACGCGGCCATGAGACCGCGACGACGCCGGAAGGATCGGTGATGAGAATGCGTCTGCCGCGCGCCGTCGTTTGACCTGGCGCGATGCGTGCGAGCGATTCGATCAACGCGCTCGCGTCTTTCTCGGAATTGATCGCCTCGCGCAACTCGCGCCAGATCGCGGTCGAATAAAATTCGAGATCGCTGGAAGCGTTGACGAGCAATTGCTCGTGCATCGTGGTGGTCAGCGTGAAAACGAACTCGACCAGACAGGCCACGAAGAGCAGGCCGGCGACGACTGCGAGAGGCTTCAGCCATTGGCCGTCGGACTGGGAACCCTTGTCGCCGTTAGCCCGGAGACTATAGGCGCCCCACACCGTATCGGGGCGCGTCGTCCCTTTGGCTGCGTGCAAGCGCGCCATCCATGACCTCTTCAATTTCTGGCGAACTGGGGAACGCAGTCGAGAAACGCTTCTCGATTCGCAGCCATCTGAATCTGCTTAGGCGTGTTTGTCCAGATGTTTGGCGACAAATTTTGGTGGTTAATTTTCAGTTAATTGTGTTCTCTTTTGAGATGAATCAGTTAGCGCGCGGGAAATTTTTGTCGCGACGGCGCTCGCCGAGACGTCGCGGAGTCGAAACGGAATCGAAAGCGCGCAAATCGCTTCTCCCACTCCAAAGTCGGCTGTAGCCGAACTCCGCGTTGAACGCGCGAACCGGCGGCGCCCAGCTGGCGAGTGGGAGAAGGGAGCGCCGCGTTACGCCAGCGCGCGGGTCGCGATGTCGTTCACGTCGCGCGACAAGTTTGGCGCCGCCAACACGCGCTTCAGTGCGGCTTCCGCCAGCGCGCGGCGGCCAGGCTCCAGCATGCGCCAGGAGCGCAGCGACGACAACAGCCGCGCGGCGACCTGCGGGTTCTTTGGGTCGAGGTCAAGCACGACATTGGTCAATATGTCATAGCCGGAACCGTCCGGAGCGTGGAAGCGCGTGGGGTTGCCGCTCGCGAAGGCGCCGATCAGCGCGCGCGCGCGGTTGGGATTGGCGAGCGAAAAATCACGATGCGTCATCAGCGAGAGGACACGTTCCGTCGTCGCCTCCTCGGGGATGCAGGCTTGCAGCGAGAACCATTTGTCGACCACCAGCGCGTCGCCGGCGAAGTCCTGGTAAAATCGCTCGAAGGCCTTTTCGCGCGCGTCTCCGCCGATCAGCGCGAGCGTCGACAGCGCCGCCAGGCGGTCGGTCATATTGCCGGCCGTCTCGAATTGCGCTTGCGCTAGGCTGGTTCCGAGCGGCGCGTCGCCCGCCGCGATCAAGTCTAGCGACGCGTTTCGCAGCGCGCGCCGGCCCGCGCTGGCGGCGTCCGGCGTATAACGCCCGATGTCGGCGCTCGAGGCATGGCATTGCTCGAGCGCGGGTCTGAGCGCCTCGCCCAGCGCGCGACGCAGCCCGGCGCGCGCCTTGAAGAGAATGTCGGGATCGACGTTCTCGCCCATCTCGCGGGCGAGATCGGTCTCGCCGGGCAAGGTCAGCGCCAGCGCGGTGAAGGCGGGATCGTCGGCGCCCTTGGCGAGCAGACGTCGAAGGGCCGCCGCGAAGGAGCTGTCGTCCGGAGCGGCCGCCTCGGCGCGCAAGGCCGCGACGCGGGCGAAGATCGAGCGCAGGGCGAGGCTCTGCGCCGCCTGCCAGCGGTTGAACGGATCGTCGTCATGTGCGAGCAGGCGCTCCAGTTCCGCGCTCTCTTGCGCGGGCTCCAGACGCGCCGGCGCGGAGAAGCCGCGCAGCAGCGACAGCGTGGGGCGCATGTCGAGACCGGTGAAGCGCAGCTTGCGCTCGGCGCCGGAAAACTCCACCAGCTCGCGCGAAACCTCTTGCGCGCTCATGTCGGCGCTGGCGAGCGGCAGCTTTTCGCCCGCCTCGTCGAACAGCGCCAGCGCGATGGGGATCAGCAGCGGCTGTTTTTCGTCCTGGCCCGGGGTTGGGGGCGTCCGCTGCGTCAGCGATAGCGTCAGCGTCTTGGCGCCCGCGTCGTATTCCGTCGCGACATTTATGCGGGGCGTGCCCGCCTGCGCGTACCACTGCGCGAAATGAGCGAGATCGCGGCCCGAGCTTTCGGCGAAACAGGACAGAAAATCCTCGACCGTCGCCGCCGTTCCGTCGAAGCGCTGGAAATAAATATCCATGCCGCGCCGAAAGGCGTCGGCGCCGATCAGCGTCTTCAGCATGCGGACGATCTCGGCGCCCTTCTCATAGACGGTGGCGGTATAGAAATTATTGATCTCGCGATAGAGCCGCGGGCGCACGGGATGGGCGAGCGGCCCCGCGTCCTCGGGAAATTGCGTGAGGCGCAGCACGCGCACGTCGCTGATGCGCTTGACCGCGCGCGAGCGCTGGTCGCTCGAAAACTCCTGATCGCGAAACACCGTCAGCCCTTCCTTGAGGCAGAGCTGGAACCAGTCGCGGCAGGTGATGCGGTTGCCGGTCCAATTGTGGAAATATTCATGGGCGATCACCGCCTCTATGCCGGCGTAATCGCCGTCGGTCGCCGTCTGCGGCGACGCCAGCACATATTTGTCGTTGAAGATGTTGAGGCCTTTGTTCTCCATCGCGCCCATGTTGAAATCCGACACGGCGACTATGTTGAACACGTCGAGATCATATTCGCGCCCAAAGGTCTCCTCGTCCCAACGCATCGCGCGCTCCAGCGCGTCCATGGCGTAATCGGCGCGCGGCTCCTTGCCGTGTTCGACATGGATGGCGAGCTTCACCTCGCGCCCGGAGGCGGTGACGAAGCGGCGCTCGATATGGCCGAGATCGCCGCCAACCAGGGCGAAGAGATAGGACGGCTTGGGGAAGGGGTCGTGCCAGACCGCGAAATGCCGGCCGTCCGCCAACTCGCCGGCCTCGATTGGATTGCCGTTGCCGAGCAGCACGGGAGCTTCGCTCCGGTCGGCCTCGATACGGGTCGTATAGACGCTGAGCACGTCGGGGCGGTCGAGGAAATAGGTTATGCGGCGGAAGCCTTCCGCCTCGCATTGCGTGCAATAGGCCGAGCCCGAGCGATAGAGCCCCGAGAGTTGCGTATTGGCGGTGGGATCGACCAGCGTCTCGATCTCAAGCGCGAAAGGCGCCGGCGGGACCGCACGCAGCGTCAGGCTTTCGGGCGTCGCCTCGTAGTCTCGCGGCGCGAGTTCGCGCCCGTCGAGCGTGACCCGGCGTGGCGTCAGCCCGTCGCCGTCGAGCATCAGCGGCGCGTCGGGCCGGCCCTTGGGGTTGCGGCGCAGCGCTAGCTTGGCGCGCACGCGCGTTTGCGTCTTATGCAGCGATATGTCCAACGCCACGCTGTCGATCAAGAAATCCGGCGGCATGTAGTCGCAGAGTCGAACAGCCTGGGGCGGTGAATTGCGCATGAGATCCTCATCTTCGGGAGGGAGTGGTTCTTTACGACAATATAGGGGTTGACGGAGGCGCGCGCGAGCGCTTGCGCGGGAAGAGGGCGGCCACGCCGCGCGGCGCGCGAACGGCGTCGGAAAAGCCGAGCGCGACGAGTCGACGCCGGGCGCCGGCGGGGGTTGAATTCGAACGGGATCGTTAGGAGGCGTTCGGAAACCGCCCGTCGCCAAGAATTCGGGCCCTGCCATTGTCGCCGCGTCGCTCGCAATTTCCCCCGCCCGGCGAATGATTCCCAAGGCTCGCCGCTTCGGCATGGTTTTGGCGGATGGTCTTTTGATGGAGGCGGGAGGGCGAGGACTCTGCACTGTTTTACAACTGGGAGCAAAGGCCGCGAGGGGACCGGCTTCGTCACAATATTTTGAATCGCATAGATAAAATGGTGCTGCGAGGGGGGATCGAACCCACGACCTCTCCCTTGCCAAGGGAGAAGCAAAATCGGGGCAAGGTCCAATTTCGAGGCGAAGATGGGGTCAAGGAAAGTTGTCGCTCCTCGATCGCGTCTTATCCTGCAACCGGTCCATGACTCCGGTCAGTACGGATTTGGTGTTTGGATTTCTCACCGGGAACGAGGATGGCGGCGTCATCTTCGCGCCCGCGACTGGGATTCGTCGCGTCGCATTAGGTATATTCCGAAGCTTTAAAAACCGCCAGGATCACGTATCAATTTTAAGCGCAGCGAATTTTCGCGGCGAATGTTTATTGAGGAATGAGGCGATGATAACCGTCGAGCAATGCGCGGAGTTCTCGGGGCTCGCCTCAAACGAAACGGTCTTGGGCGCGACCCCATCCGCCAAACACCGTGCGCTCCTCTCCAGCTATGTCCTGAATCTTTGGCGAGGTCCGAAAACCGTCCGCAAAATGATCGTCGCCCACATCCGTATTTGGCTCGATCTTGGAATGGTCAAGGAGGCAGCGGACTTGGTGGTCGTGTTGCGGCAGTTTCTTTCCGATTACCCAGAAGCCAAGCTCGAACATTGGTGGTGTGAGGACGCAGATAAAAAGAAACGTCGGCGCTGGATCAAATTGAACCTTGGTACTACGCATTAACGCATCACACCTCATCCCGCCGCAAGGTGACGACCGGGCATTTCCGCATCGCCATGGATTTGGTGATTGGATTTCTCGCCGGGAACGGGGATGGCGGCGGCGGAACCGATGCGGAATTAGCGAAACGGCTAATAGTCTGGGCCTGAGCGAGGCGCGGGATTGATCGCATTTAAAGCCCGAACTTCAACTCCTTAATCACCGCTGGATTGAACGTTAGTCTCCAATACATGGTCGCGCATCCTATAATTGGAGGGACATCGGGGTACCTCTGCTTGATGTAGACGGATGCTAATTCACCCTTGGAAAATGCGCTTACCACGGACCCACCGAGAACATCACTCAGAGCATCGTTGCCATTTTTTGGCGCACGAGCGGCAAGCGTTGTTATGACTTTTTTCTCTAATGCGTGGCACGCGGAGTTTGCGTCTTCATTGATAGACGGATAGGCAAGAAACACCGCGACCGCGGCCCCGGAAATCAAAACAAGGGCGATCCATTTCACCATTTCCATCCCCGCGTAAAATTGCTCTCTTCGCCATAAGGCTCAGCAGGGCGAGGACTCTCCTCCGTTTTACAACTGGGAGCAAGGGCCGCGAGGAGACCGCCTTCGTCACAATATTTTGAGTCGCATAGATAAAATGGTGCTGCGAGGGGGGGGCGAACCCACGACCTTTCCCTCACCAATAAAAAAGGCCTTCTGTTTATCATTTTATATCAATAAGCTATGCTACGACGACAGGGATGTAATAATATTGTAACACAACTTAGGCTCGGCATTGAGCTATTTGCGAGGCCCACTATTTGATCCGAAACTCTCTTGCGAGCGCGAGATTGAGTTGAAGCACATTGACCGAGGCCGTGTGAAAAC
>PLAI01000239.1 GCA_003134075.1 Methylocystaceae bacterium
TTTCCTCCGATAGCGTCGTGCGCGCCGGCGCGCGTCTCGCGACCGGCCTCAACGCGGAATGGACCGCGGTTTTCGTCGAACGGCCGGGCCAGGAGGAGACGGATGTCGCGCGCGTGAAGCGCGTCGACGACGCGCTGCGCCTGGCCGAGCGTCTTGGCGCCACGACGGAGCGACTCTCCGCCAGCGATCTCGCGGGCGAGCTGCTGCGTTTCGCGCGCCGCGAGAACTTCACGCAGATCGTTTTGGGCCGTTCGCGCGCGGGCTTTTTCGCGAGCCTGCTGGGCCGGTCCTTGACCCAGGATTTGGTGCGCCGTTCGCGCGATATCGCCGTGCATATCGTGACCGACCAGAGCGCGCCGCCGCCGGAGAGGCGCGGACTAGCGGCGCCTTCGCCGCTGTCGCTGGCGGCCGGGATCGGCGCCGCGGCGCTTTCCGTCGCCGCCGCCGTCGGCGCCGGCCTGTTGCTCGAGCACTGGCTGCACTTGCCAAATCTGTCGATGATTTTTCTCGTCGCGGTGATCTTTTGCGCCTTGCGCTTTGGCTTGTGGTCGGCGATCGCGGCGGCTGTGCTCTCCTTTTTCGCCTACGATTATTTTTTCGTCGAGCCGGTCTATGACTTTTCGATCTCGGAGCCGCAAGAAATCCTCGCGCTGCTGGTGTTTCTCGTCGTCGCGGTCATCACCGGCCTGCTGGCCGGCCGCGTGCGCGAACATTCATTGCACATGACCCAGCGCATCGACTCCGCGCGCGCCTTGTTCGAGTTTTCGCGTAAGGTTTCCGGCGCCGCCACGCTCGACGACGTGGCCTGGGCGGCGGCTGCGCAGGCGCAAAAGGCGCTGCAGGCGCGATGCGTGGTGACGCTCGCGCCCGTCGACGGTGAATTGCGCCTCGCCGCCGCCTGGCCGCCCATCGATGCGCTGGAAGTCGGAGAAATGGGCGCGGCGCGCTGGGCATTCGAAAAAGCCGAGCCTGCCGGCTGGCGCACCGGAACCTTGCCGAACGTGCGATTCCAGTTTCGACCGCTGGTCACGCCGCGCGGCGTCGTCGGCGTTTGCGGCGTTCAGCCGAAGCGCGGCGACGAGCCGATTTCGCCGCAGGACGACCGCACGCTGTCGTCCATTCTCGATCAGACCGCCATCGCCATCGACCGCGCGCAGTTGATGGAGCAGTCGATCCGCGCCGCAGCGCTCGAGGAGAACGAGAAGCTGCGCACGACGCTGCTGTCGTCGCTGTCGCACGATCTGCGCACGCCGCTGGCCTCGATCACCGGCGCCGTCACCAGCCTGCGCGAACTCGGCGATAAGATGTCGGCGTCGGACCGCCAGGATCTGCTCGCCTCGATCGAGGAGGAGGCGGGCCGGCTCTCGCGCTTCGTCAAGAATCTCCTGGACATGTCGCGCATCGAGGCGGGGGCGCTGGAGGTTCGCCGCGACTGGGTGGACGTGGCCGACGCCGTTCGCGGCGCGGCGCAGCGCGCCCGCAAGGCCTTCGCCGAAACGAAAATCGCCATCAGCGTCGCGCCGAACTTGCCCTTTATCCGCGCCGATGCGAATCTGCTGCAGCAGGTGTTGTTCAATCTGCTCGACAACGCCAACAAATACGGCGGCGGCGCGGCTGTCGCGGTCCATGCGCGACAGGAGGGCGGGGACGTCGTCGTGACGGTCACCGACGAGGGCCCCGGCGTGAAGGCAAGCGACCTCGAACGCATTTTCGAGAAATTTTATCGGGGCGGACGCCCCGACGGCCGCAAGGCGGGAACCGGTCTCGGGCTTTCGATCTGCCGCGGCCTCGTCGAGGCGATGGGCGGCTCCATAGCGGCGCAAAGCCCCGCGCTGCGCAGAAGGGGCACGCGCATGGTCCTTCGGTTTCCAGCGGCCGAAGCGCGGGGAGCGGAAAAATGAACGGCGAGCGCATTCTTGTCGTCGACGACGAGCCGGAGATTCTGCGCTGTCTGCGCCCGGCGCTGACGGCTTGCGGCTACGAAGTTCTGTCGGCGGAAACGGGCCGGAGCGCGCTGCACGCCATCGCCTCGCGCGCGCCCGACCTCGTGCTGCTCGACCTCGGTCTGCCGGACATGGACGGCAAGTCGGTCATTACGCAAGCCGGGGCCTTTTCGAAGGCGCCGATCGTCGTGCTCTCCGCGCGCGATCGCGAGGCCGAGAAAATCTCGGCGCTCGACGCCGGGGCCGTCGACTATGTGGAAAAACCTTTCGCGATCGGCGAACTCATGGCGCGGCTGCGCGCCGCCTTGCGCCACGCCGAACGCGAGGCCGGAAAAATCGAGCGGGTCGAGCGCGGCGGGCTGGTGATCGACCTCGCGCGTCGCCTGGTGACCAAGCAGGGCGCGACGGTGAAGCTGACGCCCAAGGAATATGAATTGCTCGCGATTCTGGCGCGTGGCGACGGGCGCCTGCTCACCCATCGGCAGCTGCTCACCGCCGTCTGGGGCCCGGCGCATCGCGACGATTCGCAATATCTGCGCGTCTTCATTGGCCAGTTGCGGAGTAAAATCGAGGACGATCCGGCGAATCCGCGGCTGATCCTGACGGAGCTTGGCGCCGGCTATCGATTCGCCGAGGCGGAAGCCTGAATTTCCGCCTCGGCGCGCGGACCTGTCGCTCAGCCGTTTCCGCGCCGACCCAGGACCCTGGAGAACGGCGGCGGGGGAGTCACCGGCATATATTGCAGGTTGAGATTGCCGAGGCCCGCCGAAACATTGAGCCCGGTGCCGACGGACACCGAGACCGGCTGCAAGGAGATGGCGTTGTTCGAGCCGCCGACGAGAACCGCGCCGCCGGCGCCGGCTCCCGCCGCCACCGAACCCTGAGCGCCGACGTAATCGCCCGCCAACGCGCCGGGGGCGACCTGGTTGGTCGCGGCGACGACCGCCCACACCATTCTCCCGGGACCGCTGATTCCGATATTGGCGCCGACATTCGTGAGCCGGCCGATATAATGGGACGGCGGCCCTCCCGCCTGATTCTTGAACACGCAGTCAAGCGCCTGATTTTCTGCGATGATCATGCCGACGCCCCCGGACAAATTACACTGGAGCACGCCCAGTTTCGAGGATTGCGCCAACGCCGCCGCTGACGCCAGAACCGCGAGCAAAGTCGCTCCGCATAACGCCGGCTTGATGAATGCCATGAGCTTCTACCCTCTGTTTGGCCCCTCGGATCGATCGAGACGTTCTCGGACCCGCAGAATGAATGTCGCGCTTTGGCTTGCGGTTGGCGATGCGACTCTGCGCCGCACCGCGTCGGAGAAACGAGATCGCCATGGGCCGAACCCATCGTAAAGCCGCCCCGGCTTGGCCGTGGCCGCCGTTCTATCATTTCGGTTCGTCGGTTCGGGCTCCAGTGTCGCGAAATATTGATCGGTTTTCGCCCATAAAAAAGCCCAGTCGTCTGGCCGCGCTTTTTTATGGGCGAAACGGCGCGTTTGTCTCCACATCGGCGTATTCGGGTCTCGCCGCGCTCTACCCAAACCGTGCGCGGGAGGTTACACCAAGCGCGTCTTCAGACTGGACCGAGCACACGTGTCGCAATTATCCGATCTTCTGTTTGAAACGCGGATCGCCGCCGAAAGCTTCGCGGAGTATCTTTCCGGCGGACGCCTGCGGCTCGGCGTGACGGGCCTGTCGCGCTCGGGCAAAACCGTGTTCATCACCGCGCTGGTGCAGCAGCTCACCCGCGCGCTGGCGGCGGGAGCGGGGCGGCGCACGGCGCTGCCGCTGTTCCGCGTCCTCGCCGAGGATCGGCTGCAAAACGCGCATCTCGATCCGCAACCGGATTATGGCGTGCCGCGATTCGCCTATGAGGAGCATCTTGGCGCGCTGACAGGGCTCGACCGCCATTGGCCGAATTCGACGCGGCGCATCTCCGAACTTCGCGTGTCGCTGGAATATAAGCGCAAATCCACGTCGATGTTTTCACGCTCGGGAACCGCGCGGCTCGACATCGACATCGTGGACTATCCCGGCGAGTGGCTGCTGGATCTCCCGCTGCTCGAGAAATCCTACGCGCGATGGTCGCGGGAGACCCTGGAGACGTCGAGCGCGGCGGCGCGCGCGTCGATCGCCGCCGAATGGCGCGGCGCCAATGCGCTGATCGATCCTCTGGCGCGGTTCAAGGAGCCGACCGCGCAGCATCTGGCGTCGTTGTTCACGCAATATCTGCGTCACGCCAAGACCGATAGATTCGCGCTGTCCACCCTGCCGCCGGGCCGTTTTCTGATGCCGGGCGATCTCGAGGGGTCGCCGATGCTCAACTTCGCGCCGCTCGTCGTCGAGGAAGGCGCGGCATTGCCGGCCCGCAGTCTCGCGCTCGAAATGGAGCGGCGCTACGAGGCTTACAAGGCGCAGATCGTGAAGCCGTTCTTCCGCGATCACTTCGCCCGACTCGACCGCCAGATCGTGCTGGTCGACGCGCTCGCCGCGCTCAACTCGGGGCCGGCGGCGGTGCGCGACATGGAGACCGCGCTGACCGAGGTGCTGACCGCCTTTCGCACCGGCCGATCCAATCTGCTGAGTTCGATCTTCCGGCCGAAGATCGACAAGATATTATTCGCGGCGACAAAGGCCGATCATCTGCATCACACCAGCCACGACCGGCTGGAGGGCATACTGCGCCTTTTGACCTCCCGCGCCATCGCCCGCGCGGAAGGGGTCGGCGCCAGGATTGACGTGATCGCGCTGGCCGCCGTGCGCGCGACGCGCGAGGCCGTGGTCAAGCACGATGGCGAGACGCTGCAGGCCATCGTCGGCACGCCCATCGCCGGCGAGCGGATCGGTCTCGACGCCTTCGACGGGTTGGCTGAAGGGGCGATTTTTCCCGGAGAATTGCCCGCCGATCCGAGGCTGGCGTTTCGCGGCGACGCGCTGGCCGTGCCGGAGGAGGAGGCTGATTTCCGCTTCCTCAAATTCCGCCCGCCCGTCGCGCAACTCGGACGCGACAGCGAACCCTTGCCGCTGCCGCATATCCGCCTCGACCGGGCGATGCAGTTTCTGCTCGGCGACCATCTCGAATAAGCCGCGCGCCGGCCCCCGTCCAACACCGCGAGCCCATGACCAAGGACATCCGACCTTTCGAAGAAATCCGCCTGTTGCTGCTCGACCTGCCGCCGCCTTGCGCGACAAGCGTCGAGGCCGTTCGGGCGCGCGACGCGCGGCTCACCAAGCCGCCCGGCGCGCTGGGGCGGCTGGAGGAGATCGTGCAATGGCTCGCCGCCTGGCAGGGCAGGGCGGAGCCGGCCATCGAGATGCCCGTCGTCACGGTGTTCGCCGCCAATCACGGCGTCGTGGCCCAAGGCGTCTCCGCCTTTCCGCCCAGCGTCACCAAGCAAATGCTCGATAATTTCACCGCCGGCGGCGCGGCGATCAATCAGATCTGCAAGAGCTTCGGCGTTGGCCTGAAAGTGTTCGAACTGGCGCTGGAGCACCCGACGCAAGACTTCACGCAGGGGCCGGCGATGGAGGAGGCCGCCGCCGCCGCGACGATGGCCTATGGCATGGAGGCGATTCTTGGCGGCGTCGACCTTTTGGCGCCAGGCGAGATGGGCATCGGCAACACCACTTCGGCGGCGGCGATTTACGCCACGCTCTACGGCGGCCCGGCGGCGCGCTGGACCGGGCGCGGCACGGGCGTCGACGACGCCGGCCTCGCGCGCAAGAACGCGGCGATCGACGCCGCGCTGGCGCTGCACGGGCCCTATCTTTCCGACCCGCTGGAGATTTTGCGTAGACTGGGCGGGCGCGAGATCGCCGGCATGATGGGCGCGATTCTGGCGGCGCGCCGCGGCCGCGTGCCGGTGGTGCTCGACGGCTATGTCGCATGCTCGGCGGCGGCGCTGCTGCACGCGATGGACGAGGACGCCATCGCCCATTGCATGGCCGGGCATGTCTCGGCGGAGGGCGCCCATCGCGAGGTTCTGGCTCGGCTCGGCAAGCGGCCCCTGCTCGATCTCGACATGCGCCTTGGCGAAGGTTCCGGCGCGGCATTGGCTATTGGGCTGATCAAGGCGGCTCTCGCCTGTCACCGGGGCATGGCGACATTCGAAAGCGCGGGGGTTAGCGGGAAGGCGTGAACTCGTTCGCGCGCCCTTGCGTCGGCGTCAGCGCCTCCGCCAGCTTTTCCCGGTCGAGTTCGCCCTCCCAGGCGGCGACGACGATGGTCGCCACGCCATTGCCGCAGATATTGGTGAGAGCGCGGCACTCGCTCATGAATTTATCGACGCCGAGCAGCAGCGCCATGCCCGGCGCGAGGCGCGGATCGACGGCGGCCAGCGTCGCGGCGAGGGTGATGAAGCCGGCGCCGGTGACGCCAGAGGCGCCTTTCGAGGTCAGCATCGCGACGCCGATGATGGTGAACTGCTGGACGCCGGTCAGTTCGACGCCGAGCGCCTGCGCGATGAACACCGTGGCGAGCGTCATATAAATATTCGTGCCGTCCAAATTGAACGAATAGCCGGCCGGGACCACGAGACCGACGACGGAGCGCGAACAACCAAGCTGCTCCAGCTTTTCCATCAGGCGCGGCAGAGCGCTTTCCGACGACGAGGTTCCGAGCACGATCAGCAATTCGTCCTTGATATAGGCGAGGAAACGCAAAATATTGAAGCCCGCGAGGCGCGCGACGACGCCGAGCGCGCCGACCACGAACAGCGCGGACGCCAGATAGAACGAGCCGACGAGCCAAGCGAGCGATCGCAGCGAGTCGAGCCCGTAATGAGCGACCGTGTAGGCCATGGCGCCAAAGGCGCCGATCGGAGCCGCCTTCATGATGATGCCGATGACGCCGAACATCGCGTGGCCGGCGTCGTCGATGAAGGCCCGCAGACGGTGGACGCGCTCGCCCGCCGCCATCAGCGAAAAACCGAACAGAACCGAAAAAAACAGCACCTGCAATATGTCGCCCCTGGCGAAGGCGCCGATGATCGTGTCCGGGATCAGATCCAGCAGAAAATCCAGCAGGTTGTGATGCTCGGCGGCTTTGCCGGCGTATTGCGCGACGGTGGCGGCGTCCGGCCTGCCGGGGAAGCCCTCGCCGGGGCGAATGATCTGAGCAACGATCAGCCCCGCCGCCAGCGCGAAAGTCGAGACGACTTCGAAATACACCAGCGCCTTGACGCCGACGCGGCCAACCTTCTTGGCGTCGTCGATATGCGCGACGCCCGTCGTCACCGTGCAGAAGATGATGGGCGCGATGGTCATTTTGATCAGCTTGACAAAGCCCTCGCCCAGCGCCCGAACCCAATCCCGATCGGCGTATTCGGGCGCGAGCCAGCCAAACAGCACGCCAAGCGCGATGGCCGCGATCACTTGCGGATAAAGCTGGCGATGGAGGGGTGTTCCTTTCACGCGGCAAGCCCGAGATAACGCGCGGCGCCTTGGCCTGCGGCGAACCCTGTCGAAAAGGCCGCCTGCAACAGATAGCCGCCGGTCGGCGCGTCGAAATCCAGCATTTCGCCGGCGAGGAAAACGCCGGGGCGTCTTTTTAGCATTAGCGCGGCGTCGAGTTCGTCGAAGCGGACGCCGCCCGAAGTTGAAATCGCCCGCTCGAAACCGGCGACGCCCGTGACGCCGAGCGGAATATTTTTTATAAGCTCCGCGAGCGCCTGGCTTTCTCGCGGCAAGCCAAGGGGACTGGCCTCGCGCAGCAAGGCCATTTCGATTTTGGCGAATTTTATGGTCTTGCGCAAAAAGGTCGCGAGCGATTGCTTGCCCCGTTCGCGCTCCAATTTGCGCGCCAGTTCGGCGGCGCTGGCGTCGGGACGCAGGTCGATGCGCAGCGTCGCGCCGCCGTCGCGCTCGACTTCCGCGCGCAGGCTGGAAGCCAACGCATAGGTCGGCCCGCCCTCGAGTCCCGCGCGGGTGACGACAAGATCACCGCGCGCCGCGGCGGCGCCGTGACGAAGCAGGATGGTTTTGATCGGCTGGCCCTCGAAGGCGCCCTGAAAATGCTCGCTCCACCGGATCAGCGCGCCGCAATTGGCCGGCGCCAGTGGCGTCATGGCGACATCGATCGCGCAAAACGGCTGAGCCCAGCCGCCGTCCGAGCCCAGCCGCGGCCAGGATGCGCCGCCGAGCGCGAATATGGCGGCGCTTGGCGCGAGCGCGCGGCTCCCGTCCCCAGGCGCGCGCAGCGACAGCGTGTTTCCTCCGACAAAGCCCTCGAAGGCGCCGCGCTCGAAACGCACGCCTCGCGCCGTCAGTCGCGCCAGCAGCGCCCGCAGCAAGGGCGAGGCCTTGAAGCTTTTGGGAAACACCCGCCCGCTGGTGCCGATGAAAGTTTCTTCGCCAAGCTCCGCGCAAAATTCGCGCAGCCGATCCGGCGGAAAGGCGCGGATGATCGGCTCCAACCGCTCGGCCGCCGCGCCGTATCTCGTGAGGAAAATCTCCAGCGGCTCGCTGTGCGTCAGATTGAGCCCGCCGCGCCCGGCCATCAGAAATTTGCGCGCGGGGCTCGGCTTGTGGTCAAAGACGGTGACGCGAGCGCCCGCGCGCGACAAAACATCGGCGGCGATGAGGCCGGCTGGGCCGGCGCCGATCACGGCGCAGAACGGGGCGGAAGCGGAAATCTGGGTATTCCTCGTTAAAGCGGGGAGGACCGCCACTAGCACGCGCCCAGCGGGAAACGGAAACAATTGTTGATGATGACGCCTGAATCCAGCCCGCCCGAAGCATCCGCGACGGACTTCGCCTTCACGGTCGCGCCGGAGGAAGCCGGCGCGCGGCTCGACCGCTTTCTCGCGGACCGCGCGGAAATCGCCGAGGCCCATATTTCGCGCACGCGCATCAAAACGCTGATCGAGCAGGGCGGCGCCATGGTCGCTGGTCGCGTTGTCGACGACGCCAACCGCCGCCTTGTCGGAGGCGAGGAGGTGACGCTGCAAGTCCCTCCCGCCGAGCCCGCCGAGCCGAAGGGCGAGGATATCGCGCTGAACATCGTGTTCGAGGACGCGCATCTGCTGGTTATCGACAAGCCGGCGGGCCTCGTCGTCCATCCGGCCAGCGGTCATGAGACCGGCACGCTGGTCAACGCGCTGATCGCCCATTGCGGCGACACATTGTCGGGGATCGGCGGCGTCAAGAAGCCCGGCATCGTGCATCGCCTGGACAAGGACACGACGGGTCTGATGGTCGTCGCCAAGACAGACGCCGCGCATAAGGGGCTCTCGCGCCTGTTCGAGGATCATGGGCGCAAGCTGCATCTGGTGCGCGATTACATGGCCTTCGTTTGGGGCGCGCCGGACCGTTCTCGTGGAACCATCGACGCGCCCGTCGGGCGCCACGCGACGCATCGCGAGCGCATGGCGGTCGTGCCGGCGGCGCGCGGGCGGGAAGCCGTCACGCATTTCGAGACGCTGGAGGATTTCGGCGTCGTCGCCCTGGTCGGCTGCCGGCTGGAGACGGGGCGCACGCACCAGATTAGGGTGCATATGGCGCATATCGGCCATCCGCTGATCGGCGACGCGACTTATGGGGCGGGTTTCAAGACCAAATCGGCGCTGCTGACGCCAGACGCGCGAGCGGCGGTCGCGGCTTTGGGCCGCCAGGCGCTGCACGCGGCAACGCTGGGCTTCGAGCATCCGGTGACGCGCGAGGAAATGCTGTTCGAAAGCCCGTTGCCGAAGGACTTGGAGCTGTTGCGATCGGCGCTGGCGGCGCGATAGGGCGCGAAAGATTTTTCCCCGGCGCGCTGTAATAAAAAAGCGCATTCTCGCGTAACGAGGATAGGATCCGCCTTAGAGCGCCTCCGCCGGGAGATTTTCATCATGATGACAAGACGTGGGCTATTGGCCAGCGGCGTCGCCGTCGCCACGTGGGGGCGAACCGCGGCGCCCGACGCCGCCGAGGCGTTCAAGGTGAGCCATGGCGACGCCGAGTGGCGCAAGCTGCTCACCGGCGAGCAATACGCCGTGCTGCGCCAGAGCGCGACCGAGCGCGCCTTCACGAGCCCATTGCTGCACGAGGCGCGGCGCGGCGTTTTCGCCTGCGCCGGCTGCGATCAGGATCTCTTTTCCTCGACCACGAAATACGACAGCGGCACCGGCTGGCCGAGCTTTTGGGCGCCGCTGGACGGGGCTGTCGGCACACAGGAGGACAGAACCCTCGGCATGGTTCGGACCGCAGTCCATTGCAGCCGCTGCGGCGGCCATCTCGGCCACGTCTTCAACGACGGCCCCAAGCCGACGGGTCTGCGCTATTGCATGAACGGCGTCGCGCTGAGCTTCAAGCCGGCGGCCTGAGAGGCTCCAACGATGGTTCTGTTCCTGCTTGCCTTTCTTGGCGGCGCGCTGACGATCGTCAGCCCGTGCATCCTGCCGGTCCTGCCCTTCGTGTTCGCGCGGGCGGACCGGCCCTTTTCGCGCAACGGACTGCCCATGCTCGCCGGCATGGCCGCGACTTTCGCCGGGGTGAGCGCGCTGGCGGCGGTCGGCGGCGGCTGGGCCGTCGAAGCCAATCAATACGGGCGATTCGCCGCGATCGCGCTTCTCGCGCTGTTCGGCCTCGCGCTGCTGTTCCCCGCGCTGTCGGACCGAATGACGCGGCCGCTCGTCGCGCTCGGCGCGCGCCTCTCGGAAACCGCGGAAAAAAGAGCCGGCGAGGGCGGAGGGACTATCCTGTCGTCGCTGCTCCTTGGCGTCGCGACCGGCCTGCTCTGGGCGCCATGCGCGGGGCCGATATTGGGTCTCATCCTGACGGGCGCCGCTCTTAATGGCGCGAGCGCGCGAACCTCGTTGCTGCTGGCCGCTTACGCCGGCGGCGGCGCGACGTCGCTCGCGCTCGCCCTGCTCGTCGGCGGGCGGATTTTCGCCGCGATGAAGCGCTCGCTTGGGGTCGGCGAATGGATACGTCGAGGGCTTGGCGCCGCCGTGCTCGCCTCCAGCGTCGGGATCGCGTTGGATGTTAACTCCGGCTTTCTCGCTCGCGCTTCGCTCGCGAGCACGACTTCGCTCGAGCAGCGGTTGCTCGACAGATTTCACGCCGCGCCGACAAGCGCCAATTCCGCCGCGGCGCTGAAGCCCGAGCCCAGGGTTCAAACCGAAGCGCTGCCCGTCGAGGGCGTACTACCCGCGCTCTCCGGCGCGGTCGCGTGGTTGAACTCGCCGCCGCTCACGACGGACGGACTCAAGGGCAAGGTCGTGCTAATCGATTTCTGGACCTATTCCTGCATCAATTGCCTGCGGTCGATTCCTTATGTGCGGGATTGGGCGGAGAGATACAGCGACAAGGGCCTCGTGGTCATCGGCGTGCATACGCCGGAATTCGCCTTCGAGAAGAATCTCGATAACGTGAAGCAGGCCGTCCTCGATCTCAAGATTGGCTATCCCGTCGCTCTCGACAGCGACTACGCGATCTGGCGGGGTTTCAATAATCAATACTGGCCCGCTCATTATTTGATCGACGCGCAAGGACGCGTTCGGCATCACCATTTTGGCGAAGGCGACTATGAAGGCTCCGAGAGAGCGATCCAGCAACTATTGGCGGAGGCCGGCCAGAGCGGCGTCGCCGCTGGCGTGATCCCGGTGAACGAGGCGGGCGTCGCGGCGGCCGCCGACATGAACGACTTGCAATCGCCAGAGACATACGTCGGTTATAATCGCGCGGCGAATTTCATCTCTCCGGGCGGCGCGGTTCGGGACGCGCGCCATGTCTACGTGGCCCCGACGCCGCGCCTCAACCAATGGGCGTTGTCGGGAAATTGGACGATTGGCGGCGAACATGCCGCGCTCGATGCGAAGGGCGGTGGGATCGTCTACCGGTTCCACGCGCGCGATTTACATCTCGTGCTCGGACCCGGCGCGGACGGCAAGCCAGTTCGTTTCCGCGTCACGATAGATGGCGCGCCGCCCGGCGACGCTCATGGCGCGGACATTGGCGCCGATGGCGTGGGCGTCGCGAAAACCCATAGGCTCTATCGCCTCATCCGGCAAAATGGCGCGATCACGGATCGCACCTTCGAAATCCGCTTCCTCGATCCTGGCGTGCAGGCCTACGCCTTCACCTTCGGCTGAAACTGGAAAAGCCATGTCCCCATCACCTGCAATTTCGGCTATGCGAAATGTGATTCGGCCCGCTCGCTCCGCGCTGATCGTGGCGGCGCTGCTACTGGCCGGCGTCGGGTCGAGTATGCTTGCGTCGGCCGCCGAGGAGGCGCGCGCGATTCCGGCGCCTGCGCTCGACGAAGCCGCGGGGAAGTCGTCGGAAACAGCGATCTTCGCGGGAGGCTGCTTTTGGGGTGTGCAAGGTGTTTTCCAGCACGTCGTCGGCGTCAGCAACGCCGTATCCGGCTTTGCCGGCGGCGAGAAGGCCACGGCGCATTACCAGATGGTGGGCTCGGGAACCACCGGCCACGCGGAATCGGCGCGGGTGACCTTCAATC
This sequence comes from Methylocystaceae bacterium, assembly GCA_003134075.1. Classification (GTDB taxonomy): domain Bacteria; phylum Pseudomonadota; class Alphaproteobacteria; order Rhizobiales; family Beijerinckiaceae; genus Methylocystis. Next base: position 12,387 of record PLAI01000239.1, read on the forward strand.
CGCGAAAAGTCAGTTACGGCCGCTTGTTGCAGATCTATTTCTCGGTCGTTCACGATCCGACCCAATTGAATCGGCAGGGACCGGATTCCGGCACGCAATATCGATCGGCCATTTTTCCGACCAACGCCGAGCAAGCCAAGGTGGCGCGCGCTTATATCGCTCAACTCGACAGTGCGCATGCATTCAGCGCTCCGATCGCGACCAGCATCGAGCCGGACCGGGCTTTCTATCCGGCCGAGGGCTATCATCAGGACTTTCTGGAGCGAAATCCGACCTATCCCTATATCGTCGTGAACGATCTGCCGAAGATCGAGGCCTTGAAACGTCTCTTCCCGGAATATTTTCGCGCGACTCCGGCTTTGGTTTCGAAGGCAGGGTCCGCCGATTGATCCCGCCCGGGTCATGACGGTTCGGTTTGATTTGGCGCTTCCCGCGCAAGGCGATGGCCACGGGGGCCGCCACGGAACGGCTTGCGGTTGGGCTATGACAAGGCCAAGGGCTGAGCCGGTCCGCGAAATCCGGCTTTGCGCCGCCGCGGCTAAAACTTCGTAATGAGGGTGACGCCGACGACCATGAGAGCCGCGCCCAACATTCGCCAGACGCCCAAGGGGTGCTGGTCCATGCCGAACATGCCGAACTTGTCTATGACGAGCGACATGAGAATGTTGGCGGTGATGAGCCAGGCGGCGAATGGTCCGGCGCCGACCTTGTTCACGAACACGAGGCCCGCGACCACCGCGAACGCGCCAATGACCCCGCCGAGCGGCGCCCACCACG
>PLAI01000281.1 GCA_003134075.1 Methylocystaceae bacterium
CGACTGATCGGGAAATGCTCTATGACTGGGGTGGATGGCGTAAATGCCCGTCGGCGTCGTGGCGTAGTCGGTTAGGACTTGTTCAAGCGTCCCCGCGCGCAGATGCGGCGCCGCGATGAAATCCGGCTGCATGGTGACGCCCTGTCCGTTCGTCGCCATGTGGCAGATCGCGTCGCCATTGTTGCAGGCGACGCGCCCGCGGACACGGACGGTTTCTTCTCCGTTTGGTCCCAGGAATGTCCAGACCGCGCCGGCGCTGGCGTAGGAATATAGGATGCATTCGTAATGGGCGAGATCGGCCGGCTTCATGGGGCGGCCGCGCGCCGCGAGATAACCCGGCGACGCGCACACGACGATGCGCGTCGCGCCGATGCGTTTCGCGATGAGGGAACTATCGGCGAGGCGGCCGATGCGTATGGCCAGATCGTAGCCTTCCTCGACGAGATCGACGAGGCGGTCGTTCAAAACGAGATCGATATTCACGCGCGAATAGCGCGCGGTGTAGGCCGCGATCGGCGGGGCCACATGCAATGCGCCAAAGGACATCGGCGCCGTCACCCGCAATCGCCCCACGGGCTCCGACGCTTGGGCGGCGATCTCTCGCTCGGCCTCCTCGATCGCCGCCAGAATGTCGCGGCACCGTTCGAGATAAGCGGCCCCCGGCTCCGTCAAGCTGACCTTGCGCGTGGTGCGGTTGAGCAATCGCAGCCCAAGATGGGCCTCAAGGTCCATGACAAGCTTGCTCGCCATTGCCCGAGACAGGCCGAGCCGTTCGGACGCCATCGCGAAATGACCGCCATCGGCCACCGCGACAAAGGCCTTCATCGAGCTCAAATGGTCCATATTGTCTGATAATCGAAGATAATTAATCTGTAAATTGCCTGATTATCTTTTGTGCGCGTTGGAATAAAGTTCGATCTCTCGGAGGCGCTATCGCCGCCGTCACAGTTGAAGGATGATCTCATGACGATTGACCGTACCGCTCCGTACGCGGCATTGCTGCTTCGCCTCAGCCTGGGCGCCCTGTTTCTCGCGCACGGGCTCCTCAAGACATTCGTGTTCACCCTTCCCGGAACCGCCAAATTCTTCGAGAGTCTCGGCTATCCGGGCGCGCTCGCCTATGTTGTCGTCGCCCTTGAAATCGGCGGCGGATTACTGTTGCTCTCGGGCCTGTTCACCCGCGCGGCCGCCCTCGCGCTGACGCCGGTCCTTCTCGGCGCCTTGCTCGCGCATCTGCCGAATGGCTGGCTTTTCTCCAGTCCTCATGGCGGCTGGGAGTTTCCGGCGCTGTGGATCGTTCTACTGATCGTCCAGGCCCTGCTCGGTCCCGGCGCCTACGCCCTCGAGCTCCCCGGCTTCGCCGTGGACAAGCGCGAAACCCTGTCGGCATAAGCCGTTTCAGACTGGAGCAGAATCAATGTCCCTCATCGCTATCGTCTACCACAGCGGCTACGGCCATACCGCCAGGCAGGCGGAGGCCGTCGCGCGCGGCGCGCTAACCGTCGCCGGCGCGACGGCGGCGCTGGTCAAGGTCGAGGACATCGACCGCCATTGGGCCGATCTCGAAAAAGCCGACGCCATCATTTTTGGATCGCCGACCTACATGGGCAGCGCGTCGGCGCCGTTCAAAACTTTCATGGACGCCAGTTCGAAAGCGTGGGCGGCCCAAGGCTGGAAGGACAAGCTCGCCGCTGGGTTCACCAATTCCGCCAGTCAGAGCGGCGACAAGCTCGCCACGCTGCAACAATTGGCGGTTTTCGCCGCTCAGCACGGTATGATCTGGATCGGTCTCGGCCTCATGCCGGGAAACAATTCCAGCGCGGGAAGCGTCGACGACTTGAATCGGCTTGGCGGCTTTCTGGGCGCGATGGCTCAGTCCAACGCCGATCAGGGGCCTGAACATGGGCCGACATCGGCGGATCTGCAAACCGCCGAGCATCTGGGGCGCCGCGTCGCGCAAGCAGCCCAACGTTGGGGCGCGGCTGCCGCCGCCTAATGGGGAGAATGAGCCGATGAACGCCGGGACCAGCGCGAACGCGACCACCGCCGCGACGTCGATCGATCCCGGCGTCCGCATCGGTCATGTCCATCTCAAGGTGGCGAATCTCGAACGCTCGCTCGCCTTCTACGTCGGGGTTCTCGGCTTCGCGGTAACGCAGCGCTATGGCTCGCGGGCCGCGTTCATTTCGGCTGGCGGGTATCACCACCACATCGGACTCAACACATGGGAGAGCCGGGACGGGAACCCGCCGCCCGCCGGTTCGACGGGGCTCTACCATGTCGCCATCCTATATCCGACGCGCCATGCGTTGGCGGACGCGCTGCGCCGGCTCGCCAGCGCGGGAGTCGAACTCGAAGGCGCTAGCGACCATGGCGTGGGGGAAGCGATTTATCTGCGTGATCCCGATCGCAACGGCGTCGAACTTTATTGGGATCGCCCCGAGGAACAATGGCCGCGAGATCCGGACGGCGCGCTCGCGATGACCGCGGCGCCGCTGGATCTCGCGGATTTGCTTGCGGCGTGACGCGGGGTTTGCCCGCCCTTCCCGGCGCGCTCCGCGATAATCTTTTGCCGAGCCATCCCGCATCACATGTTTAATTCACGGCGGCCGTTTTCTTTGTCGCGAGAAATGTTAATGGTAGTTCCAAGCGCCCGGAGAAAACGGCCGACGCCGAAACGGCGCGGGCAGTCTCGCGGGGACACGACCGAAATGCGAAAGAAAAGCTGTTTTTTTAATCGTTTGACGGGCGAGGCCGGGATATAGAAGCCGCCGGAGCGTCGGCGGCGCGGACGGGTTTCGCTGACGCCAGTACATTCGCCAGCCCAGGATCAGCCGGTCGCCGAACCCTTCAGGCGAAATGTCAGGAGCCTTGAATATGCGGGTGTTGATTACGGGCGGCGCGGGTTTTATCGGGTCCGCCGTGTCGCGACATCTTATCGAGAATTGCGACGATCAAATCCACGTTCTCGACAAATTGACCTACGCGGGCAATCTCGATTCTCTCGAGCCGATCGCCGGCAGTTCCCGCTATTCCTTCACGCGGGCCGACATTTGCGATCGCCACGCTGTTTTCCAGACCCTGTTGAGCTTCCGGCCCGATGTCGTGATGCATTTGGCCGCCGAGAGCCATGTGGACCGCTCCATCGACGGCCCGTCGGCTTTCATCGAAACCAATGTCGTCGGCACCTTTACGATGTTGGACGCGGCGCTTGAATATTGGCGCGGTCTTGATGCGGCGGACGCCAGCGCCTTCCGCTTCATGCATATTTCAACCGACGAAGTATTCGGAACGCTTGGCGGAGAGGGCTTTTTCCGGGAGGATACGCCCTACGCGCCCAACTCGCCATATTCCGCCTCGAAGGCCGGATCCGACCATTTGGCGCGCGCTTGGCGCGAGACCTATGGCTTGCCGACCATCGTCACCAATTGCTCCAACAATTATGGCCCATATCAATTCCCGGAGAAGCTTATTCCTCTTATTATTCTCAACGCGATCGACGGCAAGCCGCTGCCGGTTTACGGGAGGGGGCAGAACATTCGCGACTGGCTTTACGTCGACGATCACGCGAAGGCGCTCTTGCTGGTCGCCCGCGCCGGGAAAATCGGCGAATGCTACAACGTCGGCGGGCGCAACGAGAAGCGCAACATCGACGTCGTCAACCTGATTTGCGACATACTCGACGAAATCTCGCCTCGCGCCGCGGGGTCGTATCGCGAACTCGTCATGTTCGTGGAGGATCGTCCCGGACATGATCAGCGCTACGCCATCGACTGCTCGAAGATCGAGCGAGAACTGGGATGGCGCCCAACCGAGACCTTCGAGACGGGTCTGCGCAAGACAGTGCGCTGGTATCTCGAAAATCCCGCTTGGTGGCAGGCGATCCGATCGGGAAAATACCGCGGTGAGCGCCTCGGGCGGCGAGACTAGGATATTCCGTTCTCCAACGCTAAATCGGAACTGCATTCATGCTTGTCGAAGATACGGCGATAGAAGGCGTCAAAATCATCACGCCGAAAAAGCACGGTGACGAACGGGGATTCTTCTCCGAGGTTTACAATCTTTCGACATGGGAAAAGGCCGGACTGCATTACCGATTCGTCCAGGACAACCATTCGCTGTCGACGAACGTCGGCGTCATTCGCGGCCTCCATTTCCAGACCGAGCCGGCCGCTCAAGACAAGCTCGTGCGCGTCATCCGCGGCCTCATTCTCGACGTGGTGGTGGATTTACGTCAATCGTCGCCGACATTCGGGCGTCATGTCGCGGTGGAGCTTTCCGCCGAGGGCTGGCGGCAGTTGCTCGTGCCGATCGGCTTCGCCCATGGGTTCTGCGTCCTGGAGCCGAATACGGAAGTCCTTTACAAGGTCACGAATTTTTATTCGGGGGCGAATGATTTTGGGCTGGCTTTCGATGATCCCGATCTCAATATCGACTGGCCGGTTTCACCCGCCGACGCGTTGCTGTCCGACAAGGATCGCCGATGGCCGCGCCTGCGCGATCTCTCCCAGACATTCGCGTGAATCTTGATGCGCATCGTCGTGACCGGCGTTAACGGACAGATCGCGACTTCGCTCATCGAGCGGGGGAGAGGGCGCGCCGACGTCATCGCGCTTGGGCGGCCGCGGCTCGATCTCGCGAACCGCGAAAGCGTGCTGCGCGCCATCGAGGCGTCGCCTTGCGACATCATCGTCAACGCCGCCGCCTATACCGCCGTCGACAAGGCGGAGCAGGAGCCCGGCGAGGCCATGCGGATCAACGCCGACGGCGCCGCGCATGTCGCCGAGGCGGCGGCGATCGCCGGCGTTCCGCTGCTGCAGCTTTCCACCGATTATGTTTTCAACGGCGCGGGCGAGCGGCCCTATCGCGAGACCGATCCGACCGGTCCCACGAGCGCCTATGGCCGATCGAAACTCGCGGGCGAGTCCCGTGTTCTCGCGGCGCAACCGAACTGCGCGATTCTGCGGACCGCATGGGTGTATAGTCCGTTCGGAGCCAATTTCGTGCGCACCATGCTGCGTCTGGGCGAAACGCGGGAAGAAGTTGGCGTCGTGGCCGACCAGCACGGAAATCCGACCTATGCGCTCGACATAGCCGACGCCCTGCTCGCGATCGCCGCGCGCCTCGCGGACGACGCTTCGCTCGACCTGCGCGGCGTGTTTCATATGACAGGACAAGGCGAAGCGACGTGGGCCGACGTGGCCGAGGCGACCTTCGCCGCGGCGGAACGTCATGGACGCAAGCCTGTGCGGGTGAGACGCATCGGAACTCTCGATTATCCAACCCCGGCGAAGCGTCCGGCGAACTCCCGACTCGACAACGACAAGCTGTCGCGAACCTATGGCGTCGCTCTTCCCGAGTGGCGCCGCTCGCTGTCCGACTGCGTCGATCGGCTCCTCTCCATGACATGAGTCAACACAGGAACAATTCGACATGCGCGGGATCATACTTGCGGGAGGCAGCGGCACGCGCCTTCATCCCATGACATCGGTAATATCGAAGCAGCTTCTGCCCGTTTACGACAAGCCCATGATCTACTATCCGCTGAGCGTCCTCATGCTCGCGGGCGTGCGCGAGATTTTGATCATTTCGACGCCGGACGATCTGCCCGCTTTCAGGCGTCTGCTTGGTGGGGGCTCGCAGTGGGGGCTTTCTCTCTCCTATGCCGAGCAGCCGCGTCCGGACGGTCTCGCGCAAGCCTATATTATCGGCGCGCCGTTCGTCGAAGGCCACCGTTCGGTTCTGGTGCTCGGCGACAACATCTTTTATGGCCACGGCTTGACGGAACTCTTGCACGAGGCCGGCAAGCGCGAACAAGGCGCCACGGTCTTCGCCTATCATGTCGGCGATCCCGAGCGTTACGGCGTCGTCGAATTCGACGCGGACGGCACGGCGATTTCGCTTGAGGAAAAGCCACGCGCGCCGAAGTCGAATTGGGCGGTGACGGGTCTCTATTTTTATGACGAGCGGGCGCCGCGTTTCGCCGAGGGGCTTGAATACTCGGCGCGCGGCGAGCTGGAGATCACCGATCTCAACAGAGCCTATCTCGCCCGCGGCGATCTCGGCGTTCGGAGGCTCGGGCGCGGTTTCGCCTGGCTTGATACGGGCACGCCGGCTTCGCTGCTGGAAGCGGGCGAATATGTCCGCGCCATAGAGCAGCGTCAGGGTCAGCGCATCGCTTGCCTCGAGGAAATCGCTTTCCGCAATGGGTGGATCGACTCGAAGGAACTGAGCGCCGCCATCGGCAAATTCTCGAAGAGCGGCTACGGCGCCTATCTTTCGGCGGTGCTGAAGGAAGGTCAACGTTCCACGTAAGCCGTCATCCGGTTCGACTCGCGGCGCGTCGTTGAAACTCCAAATCGGCCCGCCGCTCGCCGCAAACGCATGACATTGGCGCGGGTTATGGTTTAAAACTCCCGCGTGGCCCGCATGGTCGTTCGGGCTCGCTCCTTGGACGCCTTCATGCCCTTCTTCGCCATTCCATTCCCGATGATCGATCCAGTCGCGGTCAACCTTGGGCCGCTGCCGTTGCGATGGTATGCGCTGGCCTATATCGGCGGCTTCGTTTTCGGCTGGTTTTATCTGCGCGTTCTGTGCCGGCGCGAGTCTTTTTGGCAGATAGGCCAGACGCGCCCGTCGCCGCTGGCGGTCGACGATCTCCTGGTTTACGTCGCGTTCGGCGTCATCATCGGCGGTCGGCTGGGCCACGTGCTGATTTACGACCCGGGCTTTTATTTCGCGCACCCGATGGAAATCTTTCAGACCTGGAAGGGCGGAATGGCCTTCCATGGCGGCTTGATCGGCGCGATCGTCGGCATGGGACTGTTCGCCCGGGCGCAAAGGCAGTCATTGCTCACCGTCGCCGACTTGAGCGCGGTGGTGGCGCCGATCGGCATTTTCCTGGGCCGTGTCGCCAATTTCATCAAGCCTGAAATGTGGGGCCGCGAGAGCGATGTCCCCTGGGCGATGGTCTTTCCGGCGGCCGGCGACGCGCCGCGCCATCCCAGCCAACTCTATGAGGCGGGGTTGGAGGGCGCCGCGCTCGGGCTCGTATTGTGGCTCGCCGTCCAGGCCGGCGCGCTGAAACGCCCTGGACTAGCGGCGGGACTTTTTGGCGTCGGTTATGGGTTGGCGCGAATATTCTGTGAGTTTTTCCGCGAGCCCGATCCGGTGCAGGAGGCGCTCGCGAATGGGCTGACCATGGGGATGGCGTTGTCGACGCCGATGATCCTGGCCGGCGCGCTGCTGATCGTCTTCGCGCTGAACCGACGCGAGGCTCTCGCGTGAACACGCTCGGAACGGAGATAGCCGCGATCATCGCCCACGAGGGGCCGATCTCGCTGGAGCGTTACATGACGCTGTGCCTGCAACACCCGCGGCACGGCTATTATATGACAAAGGATCCGTTCGGCGCGTCGGGCGATTTCGTCACGGCGCCGGAGATCAGCCAGATGTTCGGCGAGATGCTCGGCGTCTGGATCGGCGAGGCGTGGACCGCCGCGGGCCGGCCCGCGGACGCGCGGCTCGTCGAGCTTGGGCCCGGACGCGGCGTGCTGATGTCCGACGTGCTGCGCGTCGCGCGGGTGGCGCCGGGATTTCTCGACGCGATCTCCGTCGATCTCGTCGAAACCAGCCCGGTTCTGCGCGAAGCGCAAGCGCGGACGTTGGAGCAGGCGCCCGCGCCCATAAAATGGCGCGCGACCTTTGGCGAAATTCCGCGCGCGCCGCTGTTCATCCTCGCCAATGAGTTTTTCGACGCGCTGCCGGCGCGCCATTTCGTCAGGACCGAGCATGGGCCGCCCTTCAGGCCGTGGCGCCCTTCCGACGCCTCGATAGCCCGCCCCGAAACTGGCCTCTTTCCCGACGCCATGGGCGGATGGCGCGAGCGTCTGGTCGGAACGACCGCCGGGGGCAAGCTTGCCTTCGGTCTCGCGGCATATGTCGAAAGCGGTTTGCCGTTGGGAGCGCCAGCGGGGTCGATCATCGAGATCAATGTCGTCGCCCAACGCCTGATGAGCGCCATAGCCGAGCGCATCGTCGCCGACGGCGGCGCGTTGCTTCTCGTCGATTACGGCTACACGCGGACGACGCTTGGCGAAAGCCTTCAGGCCGTCGCGCGCCATGCCTATGTCGACCCGCTCGAGGCGCCGGGCGAGGCCGATCTGACCACCCATGTCGACTTCGCCGCGCTCAAGCGCGCCGCTCTCGCCAAGGGCGCCAAGGTGCAGGGGCCAGTGAGTCAAGGGAGCTTTCTTGTACAGCTGGGGATAGAGCGGCGCGCCGAGACACTGCGCCGCAAGGCGACGGCGCGGCAGTTGGAGGACATCGACAGCGCGCTGGCGCGCCTCATCGGCTTCGGCGAACCGCGCGAACATATGGGCGAATTGTTCAAGGCGATGGCGGTGTTGCATCCGGACATGCCTGATATGCCCGGCTTTGAGTCTTGAGCCCGATCAGAGAGGCGCGATGACGGAACTTCAACCGCTCCACGCGAGAAATCTGGCGCTGCCGGGCCTCGCCCATTGCTTTTTCACCCGCGGCGGCGGGGTTTCGACCGGGGTTTACGGATCGCTTAATGGCGGCGTCGGCTCGCGCGACGAGCCCGCGCTTGTCGGCGAGAACCGAGCCCGCATGGCGCGGCGGCTTGGCGTGGACGCCGAGCGGCTGCTGGTTCCCTATCAAATCCACTCGAGCGACGCGCTCGTCGTCGAGGCGCCCTGGGCGCAAGACGCGCGCCCGCGCTGCGACGGCCTCGCGACGCGCGCGAGAGGCCTCGGCCTCGGCGTCACCGGCGCCGATTGCGGAATGTTGCTGTTCGCCGACGCCAAGGCCGGCGTCATCGGCGCCGCGCACGCCGGCTGGAAGGGCGCCCTGGGCGGCGTGATCGAGGCGACAATCGTGGCGATGGAGCGGGAGGGCGCGAGGCGCGCCGAAATTCACATCGCGCTGGGACCGACGATCGGCGCGGGGAGCTATGAGGTCGGTCCCGAATTCGTCGAGCGCTTCGTGGCGATGGACGCGGCCTTTAGGCGCTTCTTCGCGCCTTCGGGGAAGGCGGGACATGCGATGTTCGATCTTCCCGGCTTCATTCATGCGCAAGCCGCGCGGCTCGACATCGCCTCCTTCGAGGCCATCGGGATCGACACTTACGTCAGCGAGGACCGCTGCTTCAGCTATCGCCGCAGCGTGCATCGCAACGAGCCGGACTACGGCCGGCTGGTCTCGGCCATCGCGCTGGTCTGAGCGGCGCGGCGGCGCGGGCTCACGGCTCGCTCAACAGTTTCGCGACGAAATCCTCGATATGCTTGGCCAGACGCGGGCGCTTTCGCCGTTCGGCCCGCAAGATCGCCAGCAGGTCGTCGAAGGTCGTCTGTATGTCGTCGTTGATCAGCACATAGTCATATTGGACCCAGCGCGTGATTTCCTTGCGCGCGTTCTCCAACCGGCGCTCGATCACGTCGCGGGAATCTTCCGCGCGACGCTCCAATCTCGCGCGAAGCTCCTTCATCGAGGGCGGCAGAATGAACACGGTCACGGTGTCGGCGGCCATTTTCTCGCGCACCTGCTGAGTGCCCTGGTAGTCGATGTCGAACAAGGCGTCGCGCCCTTGCGCGAGGATTTCCTCCACGGGCGCGCGCGGCGTTCCGTAATAATTGCCATGCACCTGCGCCCATTCCAGCAACTCGCCGTTGTCGCGAAGAGACTCGAAATGGCGCTGCGTGATGAAGCGGTAATGGATGCCGTCGACCTCGCTGGACCGCCTCGGCCGCGTCGTCACGGAAATGGACAGCGAGAGATCCAGGCTCCGATCCTGCAGCAGCATGCGGGTCAGCGTCGTCTTTCCCGCGCCCGAGGGCGAGGAAAGGATCAACACTATGCCGCGATGGTCGGTCTGGGGAGAGGACATGGAGCGTTTCGGTTGGATCAGAGACTCAAAATCGCGGCAGGGGCGCGGCAAGAGCCTCTAACATCCGCCGCTCCTCCCGCGCTACTCGCCTATTCGATATTTTGCACTTGTTCGCGCCATTGCTCGACCTCGATCTTGAGGTCGAGACCGATGGCGGTCAGCGCGGAGTCGTTGGATTTGGCGCACAGCGTATTGGTTTCGCGGGAAAATTCCTGCGCGAGGAAGTCCAGCCGCCGGCCGATCGGGCCGCCGCTTGAGAGCAGGTCGCGCGCGCTCGCCACATGGGCGCTTAAACGGTCCAGTTCTTCGCGGATGTCGGCCCTGACGGCCAGCAACACCGCCTCCTGATGCAGCCGTTGCGGATCGAAGGCGTCGGCGTTTTCGACGAGAAGCGCGATTTCCCGCCTTAGACGCGCGCGCACGGCCTCGGGCTGGCGCGCCGGCAGGGCGTCGGCTTGCGCCGTCAGCGCCGCGATTCGGTCGAGGCGCCGGATCAGCACGGTGGCCAGCGCCGCGCCCTCGGCGCGACGCGAGACGACGAGCGCTTCGAGCGCCTCGTCGAGGCTGGCAAGGATTTGCTTCTCGAGCGCGGCGCGCTGAGTGTCGTCGTCTTCCGGCTCCACCACCTCCACGACGCCGCGCACGGAGAGCAATCCGTCCAGCGAAGCGGGCCGAAGATTGGCGTGCAAGGGCACGTCGTCGAGCGCGTTCAACAGCCGGTCGAGCGCGGCGCGATCAATGCGAAACGTGCCGGCGGCGTCCGCGCGCTTGGCCGAAAGCCCGGCCGAACAGGCGCCGCGCGCGACCCGCGCGCCGATCGCGGCGCGAGCCTTGACCTCGACCGCGTCGAAACCCACGGGCGTGCGCAGCCGCAAGTCCAGTCCCTTGGAGTTGACGGTCTTCAATTCCCACGAAAATCGCCAGGGGCCAAGCGCTCCATGGCCGCGGGAGAAACCAGTCATGCTGGCGACGCTCATCCGATGATCGGTCCTTGTGCTGCCGCCGCGGCGGCGCGCGCGGCGATGGGCGCGAAACGCGCTATTGGGGATTACCAGTTGCCGGCACGTTTTTGGGCGAGGTCAAATCCCAGGACTTATCGCGCAAGGGATCCAGCGGCGTGCCTTCGGAAGCGTCGAACGCCCTTGGCCGGCGCGACCTTGGCGACGCGCCCGTCTCGGCGCTCGCGTACCCAAGCGCGCTCGGCCGAGCGGCGTCGGGCGTCGCGTCTCGCGCGCCAACGACCTCGGCGGGCAGTTGATCGGAGCCAGGCGAAAGACCGAGTTCCGCGGCGCGCGCTTTCTGCTCGGCGCGCGCGCGCGGCGAGACGGGGTAACTGGCGACGTCGCGGCCCTCTTGCGCCCTGCCACCTTCCCTATCGAACGCCGCCTCGTCTGGTCCCGCGCCCTCGTTGCTCTCGGGCGCGGCGCCGATCATCGTCGTCGGATCGAATCCGGAAAAGCTCTTGGGTTGCGCGCTGGCGAGCGTGAATGTCGGCCGCGCCGGGGCCAGAGCGCGAAGCTTCGCGTCGGCGGCCGTCGGATCGTCGAGTGAGTCGACCGCGAACAGTCCCGGCCATGGACCGAACTTGCCGAGACGATGCGTCGCGCCGTCGTCCGCCGCCATCGCGCGGCTCGGCGGATAATCGTCATGCCGCTCGGTCAGGAGAACGAGCCGCCCGATCCCGCCGGCGTCGCCGTGTTGATCGCGGGGCGCGGGCGCGGGCGTGGGAGGCGCGACGCCCGGAGCCGGATGGTCGACGTCGGGAGCCGCCTTCTCCTTATTGTCTTGCTCGATGTGGCGCCAGCGCTGCACATTGCGGTTGTGCTGATCCAGCGTCTCCGCGAAGACATGGCCGCCCGTCCCGTCGGCGACAAAATAAAGATCGGCGGAATTGGCGGGATTGGCGACGGCCTCGAGCGCCGCGCGCCCGGGATTGGCGATCGGGCCGGGCGGCAATCCATCGACCATGTAAGTGTTGTAAGGCGTGTATTTGTCGAGCTCGGAGCGCAGAATGCCGCGCCCGAGCGTCGCCTTGCCCCCGACCAGCCCGTAAACAATGGTCGGGTCGGACTGCAGCCGCATGCCCTTGCGCAGACGATTGACGAAGACCGCCGCGACATGCGGGCGCTCCTCCGCCTTGCCGGTCTCTTTTTCGACGATGGAGGCCAGCGTCACCAGTTCGAACGGCGTGCGGAACGGCAAGCCGCGGGTGCGGCGCGCCCAGATCTGGTCGATCAGCTTGCGCTGATCCTCTTGCATCTTGGCGAGGAGCTTGGTGCGCGAATAGCCGCGCGCGACCTTATAGGTCTCGGGCAGCAGCGCGCCCTCCTTCGGCGTCTCCAATATATCCCCGGCCAATATCTCGCTCTCGCGCAAGCGTTGCGCGATTTGCTCGCTGGTCAGCCCTTCGGGAATGGTCACCGCGTGCAGCAATTGGCGCCCGCTGACAAGTTCGTCCATGACTTCCTGCAGGGTGACGGCCTGCTTGAATAGATATTCGCCCGCCTTGAGCGCGCCGCGCTTATTTTCGACCAACAGCGTCGCGTTTAGCAGCAAGGGATTGTCGATCACGCCCTCGCGTTCAAGCTGCGCCAGCATCTCCGGCGTGTCGCTTCCCGGCGGCAGGAACACGATTTTATCGGCGCGCAGCGGACCTGGCTCGTTCAGCACGTGGCGCGCGGAAATCAATCCAAAAATTCCAGCGACCACGGCGACCAGGATAAAGCTCAAAAAGCCGCTCATCACCGACAGGGTTCCGTCGCGCCGCTTTTTTTTACGCGGCGGGGGCGGGGGTTGCTGTGACGCGGTTTGCTGTGACGCGGTTTGCCTTGGCGATTCGCCGCGGCGGCGAAAGAACCACGATTTCCCACTCTCTCGGGCTGAAGGCGGTCGCCCGGCGGCCGCCTGGGGCGACGGAATGTTTTGGGCTGGCGCGGACTTCTCCGGCTCCGGCGCGCTCGCGCCGGCTTGAGGCTNNCGGGTTGAGGCTTGGCGGGTTGCGACCCCGGCGCCGCGTCGGGTTTGGGGGCGTCCAACTTATCGCTCTTTTCAACGTCGCTCATGTCAGATCACGCCATTCCTTGCCGACATCGCTCAAATCGCCGCAGCGCCCAGAGGAGTCAAAACAATCGCGAATAGATTACTCAATTCAAGTCATTTCGCGAAGCTGGCCGTAATTGTCGCGCCGAAACGCGCAAGTCGGGCTAATCCGCCTCGCCCGCCGACCACACTATCATTGAATGTGGCGAATTCACGGACGGCCGACGCGCCAATCGCGCCGGGTTTCGTTCGAGCGCGCCGCGAAGCCAGAAGCGCGCTAATCGGCCCGACGAAACACCAGTGATGCATTGGTGCCGCCAAAACCGAACGAATTGGACAGCGCGACATCGATTTTACGCTTACGGGCGACATGCGGAACGAGATCGATCTCGGTCGTCACGGATGGATTGTCGAGATTTCGGGTCGGCGGCGCGACCTGATCGCGCAACGCCAGAATCGAATAGATCGCCTCGACCGCCCCGGCCGCGCCAAGCAAATGTCCGATCGCGGATTTCGTCGACGACATGGATAGCTTCGGAACGATATTGCCAAGCAGTCGCTGCACGGCATTCAACTCGATCTCGTCGCCGAGCGGCGTCGAGGTGCCATGCGCGTTGACGTAATCCACATCCTCGACAGTAAGACCCGCGCGTTTTAGCGCGATCGACATGCAGCGATAGGCGCCGTCGCCGTCGGGCGCGGGGGCGGTGATGTGATAGGCGTCGCCGGACATGCCGTAGCCGATCAGTTCGGCGTGGATATGGGCGCCGCGCGCCTTGGCGTGGTCGTAGGATTCAAGCACCACGCAGCCCGCGCCTTCGCCCATGACGAAGCCGTCGCGGTCGCGGTCGTAGGGCCGCGATCCCGCTTCGGGCCGATCGTTGAAACCGGTCGAAAGCGCGCGGCAGGCGGCGAAGCCCGCGACGCCAATGCGATTGACCGGCGATTCGGCGCCGCCCGCGACCATCACCTCGGCCTCGCCGAGCGCGACAAGCCGCGCGGCGTCGCCAATCGCGTGCGCGCCGGTGGAGCAGGCCGTCACGACGGCGTGATTCGGGCCCTTGAGGCTATGCATGATGGATACATAGCCCGAGGCGAGATTGATGATCCGGCCGGAAATGAAGAAGGGCGAGACGCGGCGCGGCCCCTTCTCCTTCAGCGTGATCGACGTCTCGTAGATTCCGCCAAGGCCCCCGATGCCCGAGCCGATCAACACGCCGGTCGTCTCCTGCTTCTCGGCGGTGTCGGCCTTCCAGCCGGCGTCGGTCAGCGCCTGGGTCGCCGCGCAAGCGGCGTAGATGATAAAGTCGTCGACCTTGCGCTGTTCCTTGGGGTCGAACCACTCGTCGGGATTGAAAGCGCCGTCGGCGCCGGCGCCGCGCGGCACAACCGCCGCGATTTGGCACGCAAGATCATCGACCTCGAACGTGTCGATGCGCTTGAATCCGCATTCGCCCGCGATCAAGCGACGCCAATTTATGTCAACACCACAGCCTAACGGCGACACGAGGCCGAGACCGGTGACCACTACTCTGCGCATGGATCACTCTCGGAGAAGAAGTTATTCTTCGACAAAGGCGCGTTTCGAGCGCGCGGCGGCAAGCCCGCCGCGCCGCGCGCCGCCACAAGCCGGTTCAGGCCGCCTTGGCTGTCTCAAGGAACTTCACGGCGTCGCCGACCGTCAAAATGGTCTCGGCGGCGTCGTCCGGAATTTCGACGCCGAACTCCTCCTCGAACGCCATCACCAATTCGACGATATCGAGCGAATCCGCTCCCAGGTCGTCGATGAAGCTGGCTTTATCCACGACCTTCTCGGGCTCGACGCCGAGGTGTTCGACAACAATCTTCTTCACGCGCTCGGCGACATCGCTCATTTGCTTTGATCCTCGTTCGATTTCCGCGCCCGCGACGTTCGATCGCCGCGCCGCTGTTCGTTTATCTTGGCGACCGGCGGCCCCTCGGGCCGAAGTCGCTCGCTCTTCCTAAACCCTGGGCCGCTTCCCCCGCCATATCAGGCAAACGCGAACCACCGCAAGAGCTCGAGACAGACCAATTCGAATGATCGAAAAGGCGGCGCCCCCGTCGCAGCGAGGCGTCTGGTAGCACACTTCGTTCTTGATGGCGAGAGGGCGGCGCGGCGGCTTTTATCGCCCGCGCCGCGATGAATTGACCGGCTTCAGATCATCGCCATGCCGCCGTTCACATGCAGCGTCTGGCCCGTGATATAGGCGGCCTCCGCGCTGGCGAGAAACACCACGGCGGCGGCGATCTCCGCGCCCTGGCCGAGACGCCCGGCCGGCACCATCCGCAATATGCCCTCTTTCTGCGCGTCGGTGAGCGCGTCGGTCATCGGACTTTCGATAAAGCCCGGCGCGACGCAGTTCACGGTGATTCCCCGCGACGCGACCTCGGCGGCCAGCGATTTGCTCATGCCGATCATCCCGGCCTTGGCGGCGGCGTAATTGCCCTGCCCCGGGTTGCCGGTCACGCCGACGACCGAGGTGATTCCTATGATGCGGCCATGACGTTTGCGCATCATGCCGCGCAGCGCCGCCCGCGACAGTCGAAACGCCGCCGTCAGATTGACGTTCAAAACCGTATCCCAGTCCTCGTCCTTCATGCGCATGAACAGCATGTCGCGGGTTATGCCGGCGTTGTTGACGAGAATGTCGAGACCGCCGAGCGCCGCCTCGGCTTGCGGCACGAGCTTTTCGGCCTGCTCCTTCTCGCCGAGGTCGCAGGGCAGAACGTGGACCCGCGCGCCCAGCTCCGCGGCCAGCGCTTCGAGCGCTTCCCGCCGCGTGCCGGAAAGCGCCACGGCGGCGCCCGCGCCATGCAATGAGCGCGCGATATCCCGGCCGATGCCGCCGCTCGCGCCGGTCACCAGCGCCGTCTTGCCCGTCAAATCAAACATTTTTGCTTCCCCCATATCTTCTGGTCATTTTTCGTCGCGAGGCGCGTCGAGGCGCGCGAACCATAAAGCAACGCGGCTTTACTCGTCAGACGAAGGCGCGATAAGCGTCAAGATCGCCCGGCGCGCCAACGCTAATCCCGGAGACGCCGGGGACGATGCGTTTCAGCAGCCCGGCCAGCACCTTGCCCGCGCCGCATTCCACGAATTTGGTCACGCCCGCGCCGGCCATGAAGGCGACGCTCTCGCGCCAACGGACGGCGCCCGTGACCTGTTCGACCAGCAGGCGGCGAATCTCCTCGGGCTCGGACGCGGGCGCGGCCGTGACATTGGCGACCACCGGCGCGCGGGGGCGCGCGATGGCGGCGTCGGCAAGCGCGTCTTTCATCGCCTCGGCGGCGGGTTGCATCAGCGCGCAATGGAAGGGCGCGGAAACCGGCAGCAGCACGGCGCGCTTGACTCCCCGCTCCTTGGCGATCTCCATGGCTTTTTCCACCCCCGCCCTGGCGCCCGAGAGCACGACCTGGCCGCCGCCATTGTCATTGGCCACCTCGCACACGGCGCCGGTCGCGTCCGCCGCCGCCGCCGCGATTTCTCGCGCCGCGTCGAGCTCCACACCAAGCAGCGCCGCCATCGCGCCGGCGCCCACCGGAACCGCGGCCTGCATCGCCGAGCCGCGCAGACGCAGCAACCGCGCCGCGTCGGAGAGGCTCAAGGCCCCGGCGGCGCAAAGCGCCGAATATTCGCCGAGCGAATGGCCGGCCACGAATTTGGCGTCGCGCGAAAGATCGAGGCCCGCTTCCTTTTCCAGCACGCGCACGGCGGCCAGCGAGACCGCCATCAGCGCCGGCTGGGCGTTGGCGGTGAGGGTCAACTCCGCCTCCGGCCCCTCGAAAATCACCCGGCTAAGCGACTGCGACAAGGCGGCGTCGACCTCCTCGAACACGGCGCGCGCCCCGTGAAAATTATCGGCGAGCGCCTTGCCCATGCCGACCGTCTGCGATCCCTGTCCTGGAAAAATGAAAGCCGTCGACAATGCCGTTCCCCCCGATTTTCTTTCTTGGCGTCGGGGCCGCGACTGCCATCATGGGGGCGAGGATGTCAAGCTTGTCCGCGATGTGGCGGCGAAACCGCGTCATCCGTTTTCCGCATGATGACGACGGCGATCGCGCCCTCTTGCTGACGGGGCGACGCGGCAATGCGCTTGGCGAACCGCGCGTATAGATCGTCGATCAGCGCGGCTCGGTCGCGATCCGGATTAGTCGCATTCGCCAGCGTCGGGCCCATCGCCGCCCGCCAGACGGCCGCCCAAGCCCGCCCGAGGTGTTCGGCGTCACCGGTCTTTTCATACTCGGGCCAGAAAGAATCTGGCGTGGACGCGACCTCCGCATGCTCGATCGCCATCCCGCGAAACGTTCCATCTTGCGAGAACGGAGCCTTGATATCCTCCAGCGTGCGGGAAAACAGCGGGAGCGTCATTCGCAGAAGTTCCCGCTCGTCGAGCAGAGCCGCCCGGTTCATATCGACGACGGCTCCCCAAAGTTCTCCAAAGGGCCAATCCCAACTTGGCCTGTCGGGCTGGTCTGCCCCGAAGAGGCACAGAAGCCGCGCGCCAGGGCGCAGTTCCGATGAGCGCGCCGCGATAAAGTCGCGCCAGTCCAGCGCCCCTTGTTGAATGACCGCGTTTTTGGCGGTCTCGCTTTCGCTGAGTCCGGCGAGGATGTGGTCGGAAACCTCGATCGGGTTATTGCTCAGCCATTGCAGCGTCCAACTGTTCCAGCCGAGGTGGACGGTTCCCGGGGCGATGATTGGCTCGAAATACGAGCGGCCGACGGCGCTTGGAAAAACGCCGGTCGCGCCCTTCATGTAGCTATCGGGCTCCTCGCCGAGCGCCTGGAACAGCGACGCGAAGTCGTTGGACGGCAGGTCGGTGTGGATCACCTCGACGGTCCGGCCGGCGGCGGACTTCGCGCGCAACGCCGCGATGGCGATGCGCATCGGCGCCATGGAATTGCGTCATTGAGACGAGCCAGAGTCCGCGATCACAAGAGTTTCGTCGCCGACCGGGACCGTCCCCGCGACTTTTTCCCAGATTGGCAATATGCGGGCGATGCCCGCGGCTTGCATCGCGGAATTGCGATTGTAGTAACCGTCGCCCTCCATCGAGGCCACGGTGGGATTTTTAATCTGGTCCATGCCTAAAATTATCCCATCGGATGCCCAACTGAAACCAGATAGCGCGCTCCAAGTCCGAGGCTGGCGCAAAGCCGAAATCTCAAGCCGACCCGCGACCCGCGACATCGAGGAAGGCGTAACCTCGGTAAAGCGCCTCGTGTTTATGAACCAACCCCCTGGCGCGGGCTTCGCCCGCGAATTCGCTCTCAAGCTCGGCGCGCGGGCGGACGTGAAATAGCTCCAGCCATTTGGCCAGAAGCTCCCGAAACCAAGCCGGCAGTCCGGCCTGATCGCCGAAATCGACGATATGCAGCGATCCATTTGGCGCCAGCAGATCAAGCGCGTGGGCGATGGTCTCCCGCCAGGCCGGGATCATCGATAGGGCGTAGGAGATGAATATGCGCTCGAAACGCGGCTGGCCAAATAACGCCCTAGAATCGAAATTGGCGGCGTCGCCCTGGGCCAGAACGATCGGCGCGGCGACCTTGTTGCGCGAGATCGACGCCTTCGCCTCGTCGAGCATGACCGCGGAAATATCGACGCCGTAAAAGCGCGCCTTGGGATAGAGCCGCGCGGCGCGAATAAGGTTGCGCCCGGTGCCGCAGCCGATTTCCAGCACCGCGCCGCCATCGGGAGGGTTTAGCCGATCGATCAACTGGTCGCGGCCGAGCAGATAGTGTTTGCGGGTCAGATCATAGATATGCCGCTGCGGGCGATACATGCGATCCATCAAGCTTTGTGCGTCATCGGTCATTGCGTCGCCTTCAGCGTGTAAAGGTGAAAGGCGCCGTAAATCGAGGAGCGGTCGCGTTTCGTCAGATCGCGGCAGCGCGGCGCGTCATAGGACCAGCGGTCCAGTATCTCATCCGGCACGCGGCCAGGGAGCAAACGATCATCGGCGGCGGTGCGGAAAATCACACGCGCCCCGGATCGCGCGGTGCGGGTGATCTTCTCCCACAGCGCCGTGAGATCGGCGTCGTTCATCCAGTCCTGCGCGTCGAGCAGGACATAGCCGTCGAGACTGGCGGCCGGACAGGAATCGAGATAATCGCCCATCGACATATGTTTCACCTCGACGCGGTCCGCGCGCGCGCGAACGGCGTCAAAGGCGTCCCTTTCGAGATAGGGCGGCGTCGCCGCGCCTTCGTCCGCGCCGTAACCGCGCCCGAACGCCTGCCTTGCGAAGTAGTTGGAGGAAAAGTCGAAATCGCAAGCCAGCCGGCGCAGTCGATCCCGCAAAACCTCGATCATCCCGCCCTCCGCGTCGCCGGCGAGCGCATGATATTGCGCCGGCGGAATGCCGAGGCCATAGAGCGTCGCGGGTTGCCGCACGAGCCAACGGACCGAGCGCGTTTCGAACAGCGGCGCGAGCACGCTGTCGAACAAAGCGCGCTGCTCCTCGAGCGAACCCGCGCGCAGCATTTCGCGCGGATCCTTGCCATGCGCGCGCGCCAGCAAATGCCCGGCGCCAATGAAAGAGCCAAGCAGCCCATAGCGATAGAAATTGCGCGCGAAGCGCTCGACCCGCCGCCGTCCGAGCGTCGTGCGGCCCTCCCAATAGGCGCGCGAGACGGGGTCGAGATTGGGCTTGATCCAACGATCATAGGCCGCGACATTCTCGGCGCGGTCGGCTCGCGCGAAGAAGCGATGAAAGGCGTCGTAATCGGGCAAATCCCGCGCCGCACGCAATTTCAGGCGATTGAGCGCGATATGCGCGCCATTTAGGTCGACCGCGGTGATGCGGGCGGGATTGGCGGTCAGATAGCTCATCACATTGCAGCCGCCGGAGGCGATGGCGACAATATGATCGTCGGGCCTTATCGCCAGCGCCTCCATATCGACGACCGGGTCCTCCCAGATTTGCGGATAGACCAGCCCCTTGAACGCGAAGGTGAACAGTCGCTCAAGAACGCCGGCGCGGGAAAATGTCGCGTTTCGATGGACAGCGGCGCCGAGACCGGCTGCCGTCGCGCGATTGGTCGCGCTCAGCTTTGCGCTCATCGTCAATTCGTCCTCCCGAGCGCCGGAGACGGGCAAGCTGCTTCAATCCGGCGCGCGATAGCCGATAAGTCGCGCGGATGTCATTCACATGACTGTCAAGCATCGACGCGGATTCAGGCGATGCGAGCCCGCGCCAGTCCCGCCGTCTTGATCGTGTGATAAGCGATCATCGCTTCTTCGTCGGTCGCCAGCACGAACACCGGCGTCGCCGCGGCCGGATCGCTGATGCGCCGCGCGTTGCTCTTGTTGGCGGCGGCGTCGAGGGTGAGACCGAGCCATCGCATGTCGTCGAGCACGGCCGCGCGAACGCGCGCCGAATGCTCGCCGATGCCGCCCGTGAACACCAGCGCGTCGAGCCCTTTGAGCGTCGCCGCGAGCGCGCCGATCTCCATCTTGATGCGGTGGGCGAAATAATCGATCGCCTCGCGCGCGCGCGGCGAATCGGACGCTTCAAGCTCCAGCATCTCGGACGAGAGGCCGGAAAGTCCCTTCAATCCCGATTGTTCGTAAAGAAGATGCTGAAGGTCGGCGACGGGCATTTTGTCGTGATCCAGCAAATAGAGGATCAGGCCAGGATCGATCTGTCCGCAGCGCGTGCCCATGGGCACGCCGTCGAGCGCGGAAAAGCCCATGGTCGAGGCGACTGAGCGGCCGTTCTTCATCGCGCACAGCGAGGCGCCCGCCCCGAGATGCGCCACGATGATCCGGCCGCAGGCGAGCACCGGGTCGATCTCCCCCAGCCGCCGCGCGATATATTCATATGACAGGCCATGGAAGCCGAAGCGCCGCGCGCCCCGTTCGTAATATTCGCGCGGCAGCGCATAGGCGTCGTTGACGAAGGCGTGACCGCGATGAAAGGCCGTGTCGAAACAGACGACCTGAGGCACGCTCGGAAAGGCCGCGTGGGCGGCCTCGACCCCCGCGAGATTATGCGGCTGGTGGAGCGGGGCCAGCGGCGTCAGCGTCCACAAATCCGCGAGAATCGCCGGGTCCACGATCGCCGGCGCGCAATGGTTCAGCCCGCCGTGCACGACGCGGTGGCCGATGGCGCCGACCACGATGTCGGGAAACTTCGTCTCGATCCATTTAAGAATCAAGCGGATCGCCTGTTCGTGATTCGCCAGCTTCGCCGCCTTTTCGTATTTCTTGCCGTCGACAATGCGCGCGTGAAAGCGCGGCGTCTCGCCGAGCCCGTCGATCTGGCCGGAGGCGATCAGCCGGGGCCACGCGCTCTCGTTGGCGAATAAGGCGAATTTGACCGATGACGATCCGGCGTTAAGCGTGACGACGTGATCGCCCATGATTGCCTCTTTGGAATCGGGAAGGTTCCGCCTGTCCGTTATCATAGGCCGGAGCGGGGGCGCGTTCGAATCGTCGCGCCGCATCATCGGCTGATATGTTGACGGAGACATGAATCCGCGCGGAACTTTTCTCGCCGAGCGGACTCTCGATCCGAATTGGGTATCGACGCCGGTCGAATATGGCGTAACATCAAACGCCTCGCCCGCCCGGGATTCGCCCCTTTCATGCAATTCACCTTCTTTCACGCCGCCGATCTCCACATCGACAGTCCGCTCGCCGGCCTTAACTGCAAGGACGCCGCCGTCGCGGCGCGCTTCGCGCGGGCGGGGCGGCGCGCGGTCGAGGCGCTGATCGACGAGACGATCGCCGCGAAGGCCGCTTTCCTCTTGATTTGCGGCGATATTTTCGACGGCGATTGGAAGGACGTGACAACCGGCCTGTATTTTGTCCGCGAGTTGGGGCGTCTGGAGCGCGCGGGAATCCCCGCTTTCATCGTCAAGGGCAATCACGACGCCGAAAGCCTGATGTCGAAGTCGCTGCCCTATCCCGAGAGCGCGCGGATTTTTCCCACGCTCGGCGCGGATTCCTTCGAGATCGAGTCCTTGCGCATAGCCCTTCACGGGCGAAGCTTTCCGCGGCGGCTGGTCGATCCGAACTTCGTCGCGTCATATCCGGCGCGGCGCGAGGGCTGGTTCAATATCGGCCTGCTGCACACCGCGCTCGACGGTTCGCGCGGCCATGAATCCTATGCCCCTTGCGGCGTCGAGGATCTCAAGCGCTTTGGCTATGATTACTGGGCGCTGGGCCATGTCCACGCGGCCGAGGAAGTCTGCCGCGATCCCTGGATCGTCTATCCCGGCAATCTTCAGGGCCGGAGCGTGCGCGAGACCGGCCCCAAGGGCGCGATGCGCGTCACCGTCGCCGATGGGCGGGTCGTCGAGACGCGGCTCGTCGCGCTCGACGCCGCGCGCTGGACGCGGGCCAGCATCGACGTTTCCGACTGCCAGGACGAAGCGGAAGCGCTGACGCGCATAGAGGCGCGGCTGCGCGACGAACACGCCGGCGCCGAGGGGCGACCGCTCGCGGCGCGTCTCTCGCTTGTTGGAGCAACGCCCTTGCACGCGCGCTTCGTGGCGCGGCGCGAGGCGATCGAGGCGGACGCCCGCGCCATCGGCTTTCGCGTCGCGGACGATCTTTGGGTTGAGCAAATCTCAATCGCGACACGCGCGCCGCCGCTCCGCCCGCGCGCGTCTTTCGAAGCCGACGCGCTCGATGTCGAGGCGCTGGTGCGCGAGGCCGCCGAAGACCCTAAATTCGCAAGCGTCATCAATGATCTCATGGCGCAAATCGCCGACAAGCTGCCGCGCGATTTGCGCGAGCAAATGCCGCATGGCGATGAGGCGTTGAACCTTCTGGCCAATGAGGCGCGCGACCGGCTCATTGGCGAAATCGCCGACCCTCCGAGCGGCGCATGAGATTCGAGACCCTCGTTTTCGAGCGTTACGGCGCTTTCACCGATCGCGTGCTGGAGCTGCGCGAGGGCGCGCATCTACACGTGGTGCTCGGCGCCAATGAGGCCGGCAAGACCTCGGCGTTGAACGCCATCGGCGATTTGTTGTTTGGCTTCGGCAAGACGACAAATTTCGCCTTCTTGCATGACCAGACGACGCTGCGCGTCGGCGCGAAGCTGCGGCTCGCCGACGGTTCGGGGCTCTTCCTGCGCCGGCGCAAGGGAAGCAAGAACACTCTCCTGGACGCGGACGACAAGCCGCTCGCCGACGACCTCCTGGCGGGCCTGCTCGGTTCGGTCACGCGCGAGGTTTTCGCCAGCGAATTCGGCCTCACAGCGGAGGCGCTCCGCAAGGGCGGCCAGGAACTGCTGAAGGCAGGCGGACGGCTCGCCGAAACCCTCGCCGCCTCCTCGGCGCGACTCTCGATGCTGGCGCATTTGCGCGCTCGTCTCGACGCGGAAGCCGACGGTCTGTTCGGCCCGCGCCGCGCCGCCGGCAAGGAATTTTACGCGGCGCTCGACCAGCATCAGAAGGCCGAAAGACATTTGCGCGAAGCCATCGTCACCGCGGACGCGCTGGCGGCGGCGGAGGGAGCCGTCGCGGAGGCCGGGGTCAAACGCCAATCGCTTGGCGAAGAGCACAACAGGATCGGGCGCGACCTCGCCCGCCGCGAGCGCGCCCTGCGCACGGCGTCCAAACTGCGCCGGCTGGACAGTCTTCGCGCGGAGCTCGCCGGCCTTGCCGATCTGCCCGATGTGGACGCCGAGACATTGGCGTCGTGGCGCGACGCGCATGACGAGGCGGTTCGCGTCGAAAAGGAACTCGCCGACCAGCGACTCGACGAGGCCGAAGGCGCGGCGGCGATCGCCGCGCTGATGGTCGACCAGCCCTTGCTCGAAATCGGCGGCAAAATCGACGCGTTGCGCGAGAAACTCGGCGCCGTGCGGAAGGCGGAGGACGATTTGCCAAGGCGCGGCGAATCCTCGCGCATCGCGCGCGCCGCGCTTGGCGAAGCGGCGAGCCGGCTCGGTTTCGCCTCGGTGGAGGAGCTTCTGGCGCGCCAGCCCTCGGACCCGGCGCTGGCCCTGGCGCGCGAATTGATCGGCGACCGCCGCGACGTCGAACGGCGTCTCGCCGAGGCCGACGAAGCGCGGACGGCCGCGGAGCGGGAACTGCGGGAGCTTGAGCAGGCCCGCGCGAAACACGGTCCTTGCCCCGATCCCGCGCCGCTCTTGC
Source organism: Methylocystaceae bacterium (assembly GCA_003134075.1). GTDB lineage: Bacteria > Pseudomonadota > Alphaproteobacteria > Rhizobiales > Beijerinckiaceae > Methylocystis. The sequence goes on from PLAI01000281.1 coordinate 24,083, forward strand.
AGCGACTGCACGCCTTCTCCGATATTCCCGCCGACGCCGAGCGGCTGCGCCGCGAGGCGCTCGCCGAATCGCTGGAGCGCGGCCGCCTGGCCGAGGAGGCGGCAAGGCTTGATCCGAGCGCCGGCGACATCGACGCGCTCGCGCGGCTCGCGCTTCCCGACGCGGCGGATGTGGAAACCGCGCGCCAAACATTCGACGCGCTGACGGAGGAAGAAAAGCGCGCGAGCGCCGAGGCCAAGGCCGTGCGCGCGCGGCTGGCGGCGATTGAGGACGACATCGCCGCCTTGTCGCGAGCGGGCGCCGCGCTGACGCGCGAGGATCTTGACGCCGCGCGCGCCAAACGCGCCGAGGCCCATTCGCGCCTCGGCGCGGCGCTGGACGGCGAGCCCTCGCCAAGACGCGAGGCTTTCGCGGCGCTGGGCGACGCCGAGCGCGATGTCGACGCGGTCGCCGATCTGCTGCTTTCGGACGCCGAACGCTGTGCCCGCATCGAGGCGGCTCGCGAGCGCAAGGCCGCGGAACAGCACGCGTTTGAGAAGCTCGCTGCCGCGCGGGATGAACTCGCCGCCCGCCGCCGCGCCGCGCAAGCGGAGTGGGCGGCGCTGTGGGAACGCACCGGGATCGCGCCGGGCGCGCCACGCGCCATGACCGCCTGGCTGGAGCGGGTGGGCGACCTTTCGCGCCGCCGCGCGCGCCTCGCCGAGCAGACGCTCGAACGCGAGGCGCTGGCGCAAAAGCTGGACGGGCAACGCGCCGCCTTGACGCGGCTCATCGAAGACATAGGCGCCGCCGCCGACGCCACTCTGCCGCTCGAGGCGCTCTACAAGCACGCCCGCGCGAGCGTCGATCTCTTGCAGGCCGGCTGGACCGAGGCGCGCGCCGGAATCGCCTTGCGGGATAAAGCGATAGACGCGCTCGGGCGGGCGAAAGAGAGCCGCGCCCGCGTCGCCCAAGAGAGCGAACGTCTCCTCGCCGCCTGGCCAAACGCGCTCGCGGCGATCGGACTTGGCGGGCGTCTCGACGAAAGCCCGGCGCAGGCCGAGGCGGCGCTGACCGTCTGGCGCGGCGTGCCGTTGCAAAAATCGAAATTCGAGGATGAACAACATCGTATCGCCACGATGCGGGACGACATTTCGGCTTTCGAAACGCAAGTGGCGGAACTCGTCGCGTTCGCCGCGGCCGACCTTCGCGAGCGGCCCTCCCGCGAGGCGCTGGACATTTTGAGCGGGCGCCTCGCCGAGGCGCGGCGCGCCCACGAGCAGCGCGAAACGCTGCGCAAAAACGCGCATAAACGCGCATCGGCGGGCGCCAAGCTCGCACAGCGGCGCGTCGGCGCGCATGAACGGCGCGGCGCGGCGCGGTCCAGGCTCGGCCTCGACGAATCGGCGCCCCTCCCCCCCGCTTTCGACCGACTAAAGCGACGCTCCAGCCTCGACGACGAACTCGCCGCCATCGCCCGCGACCTCGCCGAGAGCGGCGACGGCTTTGACGAGGACGCCCTGCGCCGCGAGCAGGCCGATCTCGATTTCGATCTGCTGCCCAGCGAGATCGAGCGGCTCAAAATCGCCCGCCAACAGATCGTCAACGACATAGCGAACGCGCAGACCAATCTGCACGAAGCAAGCCGCGCGCGAGAAACCCTCGCGGCGGGCCGCGACGCCGCCAGCGCCGCGCAGAACAAGGCCGAGGCCGGCGCGGCGCTGATCGATGTCGCGAGCCGCTGGCTGGCGCGGGCGAGCGCGGCGCGGCTCGCCGCGAAGGCGATCGAGCGTCATCGCGCCGCCGTGCAAGACCCGCTGCTGACCCGCGCTTCCGCGCTCTTCGCCGTCGCCACCGGCGGCGCCTTCAAGGCGCTCGGCGCCGATTACGACAATGACGACGCGCCGATGCTGGTCGGCCTTCGCGAAAACGGCGCGCGCGTGCCGGTCGCCGGCATGAGCGAGGGCGCGCGCGATCAACTGTTTCTGTCGCTGCGCCTCGCGTTGCTGGAGCTGCGCGCGGCGGAGCCCTTGCCCTTCATCGGCGACGATCTCCTGGCGAGTTTCGACGAGACCAGAACCGCTTGCGCGCTCGGCCTTCTCGCCCAGTTCGGCCGCGCGCGGCAGGCGATCGTCTTCACGCACCATCAGCATGTCGCCCGCATCGCCAGCGAATTGCCGGGGGCGAATGTGGATGTGATCGCCATGTGAGGCGCGGCGGCCGCGTCACGCGGCGCTCCATCCAACGGACTTTTCAGCGCCCGCCGTGATGAAAATCTTGAACGCTCAGAGGTTTCTCGGGTTGCCGCGGCTTAGAGCGGAATAGGACTTTTCGCCCTGATTCACCCAAATGACTCTATCGCCTCGCGTGGCCACTCGGGCGCAATCCCAAGGGGTCGCCTTGCCGTCCTCCTCATCGTAGCTCATGCACATGCGGCCGCGCGAGATGACCCAGTGGCCGGTGTAACGGCCATCTGCGCCCATGCCGTCGATGCGCCCGTCCGGCCGCAGGAATTCGACATAGTACTCACCGGACTCCTGCCCGGAAATGGTGTTGCCGACCAAGGCGCTTCGAATTTGGTCGTCGCTAAAGGCTGTTTGGGCTTTCGCCGATGAAGCCATCGTCATGGCGACGACAGCCAAGATTATGCTCGGGTTGCGCATAACGCTTCTCCTTTTGTTGGCCTCATCGAGGCGAAGAATAAAATGCCGCGTTTCAGAATGGTGGCCGGACGAACTATGGCAAAAATGTCACACTTGCCGCCAAAGTGGGCGTAGCGAGACCAAAATTGCTTGCTTGGCCGTTGATTCTCGCCCATCATAAATACAGTATGCTTCGAAGTTGGCTGATGGAGGCCGGAATGCTTAGACACAAGTGCTTTAGTTTGTTGGTTGTTACAGCCTGCATGCTCGGCTCCAAGGCTTTTGCCGCGGACGCGGCCGTATCCGCGAACGGATTCCAGGAGCCAGCCGCCCAGGGGCCGCGTTTCGAGTTGGAGACGGAGTCCGAGGCGACCACGCGGGGCAATTGGGGCGTCTATGTCCAGGGCACGGGAGCGCTCAAGGGGTCCTTGGATGAATCCGGATTCCGCGCGCGCCTCGGGTTCGACTACTCGGGATACAATTATCCCCTCACGGGATCGGAGCTTGTCGGCGCGCAACTCCCTAACGCGCCTGACGGGATCGACCAGATTGGCCAGATCGGAAAGATTTACGGTTACGAACCTGGAGGGAGTATTCTGCTGGGCTACGAGTGGGTGACGGAGCGATGGTCCTTGATGGGATTCGTGGGCGCCAGCATCCTGCATGACAGCCTTTCCTACCCAGATCCAACCAATAAGGTCCAAGGAACCGCTTGGGGCTTCAAGACGGTCTGGGAACTCGATGCGCACCCCACCGACGAGACCATGTTTTATACCTATGCTTCTTACAACACGGCCTTTGACACCGCGCATATCGACACGCGGCCTGGTTATCTCTTCTTCAATAATGTCGCCATAACCAACACTCTCAGCGTGGGAAAAATCTATCTTGGACCGCAGGGCGTCTTCTCCAGCGATATTCACGACCAGATTTGGAAAGTGGGCGCGCATGTGACGTTGGACGAGATCGGCCCGATGCAAGTCACGCTCGCCAGCGGTTATGTTCATGATAGGTACCTTGGTCCTGGCGCTTATTTCATGTTGAATACGTCGGTGCGGTTCTAACCGCGCCGACCTTGCTCTTGAAGCCGCGCGAACCCGCTGGGCGCCCTCCGGCGCTCAGGTGGGCACCACCACGGAGACGTCGTAAAACAATTGAATTTCATAGAGGAGCGCCGTAAGCTCAGCGAGCAGCAGCACGATGATCAGGCTCTCCAATATGTGTCCGATCAAGAAGTTCGTCCGCTCCGCCGTGGCGTTTTTCGCTTCGATCAGGCGGGTGTTGGCCAACTCGTAATGATCCGACGCGAACTGAACGGGGTCGCCGAGCCGCGGCGCGCGATCATATAGCCCCGCCGCTATCGCCAACTCGCCGTAAAGCCGCTTGGAAGGTTCGGCGAGCGTCGGGTCGAGCTGCTCGAGCGCGGTCTCAACCCTCATTTGACCGGACTTCATCTGAACCACCAGCTCGGTCATCTTGTTGACGTGCTTTTGCTGTTTTTGCTGCCCGGGCGTCACGGCGTGCGTCAGCGACTTGTCTTCGTCGATGGCGGCCCAAACCGTTTTCATCCCCCGTTCGAGCCTGACGGTTTCGCGTTCCGTCAGCGCGAAACGGACGACTCCGTCCAGCGTGTCGTGCAACTGGGGCGCCTTGCAGTAGATGAGCGCCCTCCCCTCGCACCAGAACACCCGAGCCGTGCGAGTTCCGGCCCGAACGATCGAGCGCCGGCGCGGCGTCGCCGCGCGATTGAACCACGCCTCCGCCTCGCATTCCGCGTTCGGGAGGTCGCCGGCCGGGGAAGGCATCCAGACGATTTCGAACGCGTCCGGACCCAGGCGACTCGTGCTTCCGATGAGCCCTTTCGCGTCGACGGGCGTCAAGACCGCCGTGATGTCGCGCGGCTCCATGATGACGATTGCTTCTCCGTCGCCGGCCTCAACTCCCTCTTTAAAGACGCCCCGCCACGCCTGCATGTCGAGGATTGATTGTTCGCGCTCCAGCAAGGTATTATCCATGTCAGCCCCTCCTACTCAATGACAACACGGCAATTTACGCTCACGCCTTATGCGGTCGCCTTGGCCACCAACTCGGGCGTCTCGACGAAGCCGTCGACCTCCGCCTGGGCGGGCGTGCCCACGGACACGATCTCGCCAGGGCGATAGAAACAGAAAAGAAGCGCCTCCGCGTCTTCGTACCAGTGACCCGGACCCGCGCCCATGACCATGGCTCGTTTCCAGACCTCATCAAGCAACGAGGCGTCCATCAGCGCATGGACGAAGCCGGCGGCATAGAGCTTTTCCGACCAGTCCCATCGAGATCCCAACATCCGCACGCCTTCGAGAAGATTGTGGCGCTCGATGAGATCGATGGACAAATCGGTCGTCACCGACCCGAGCACCATGCCCCCTTTAGAAACACGGCGGATTTCCTGAATTGCGCGGATGGCGTCCGGCCTTGTCAAGCGGCATAGGCCCGTCTCGATCACCAGGTCGAACTCCCGGTCCGCGAAGGGCAGATTGGTCAGCTCGCATTGGCGATTGTAGGGTCCGACCGTCGGCGGCGTCGCGACGTGAGCAAGGCGATTGCTCTCGACCCCGACGGCATCGAATCCCAGCGCGCGCAATCCCGCGACCGTTCGTCCCGAAGCCGAGCCGACGTGCAGGATCTTGGCCCCGCGCTTCAAACCCCAAGTGATCCCGATCATGTCGGCGAGAGCCTCGACCGGAAAGAACCGCTCCAGCACGAACTCGGTCGCGGCGGCCTTGGACCAGAGTTGCCCCTTGATGACGCCATTGCTGGTCGCCTCCGCGGCGTGACGCCGTCGAAGCAAGTCGGCGAGGATCAAGTCAGTGCCCGCGTCCGCCGAATCCATCACGCCATTCAGGGTCGAGTCGAACAGGTAGTCGCCGACGACGATGATCCCCGGGAGTCCATCTACATCGGGACGATGGTTTTCAGCGCGTCGCCGCACCGGCCACCCCGAGGGGATGGCGTTGACCGAAGCCATCCAGCGGTGGATTCGCCGATCGATGAGAAGCTCCCGGCCTTCGGCCAGTTGCAGCGGCAAAGCGTCAAGGCAGAGTTGCTCGATACGTTCATCCGTTGCATTGGCGAGACCCAGCGCCGCGTTTCCGGCGATCAGAAATGCGAGCTTACCCAAGCTGCGAGGATCGTGTCGTATGCTCTCGTCGTACACGCAACACCCGTCGAAAGCGTCCATCATCCACCAATCAGCTGGGATGTGCTCGCGCCAGAAAGGCCGTTCGAACAGGAGAGTGGCGCGCAGGTAATGAGCTGGCCGATCAAAATGCGCGAGGTGTCTGTCGATGGCCTCCCGCAACGCCATGGAACGCCAATGGATCATCGAAAGGGCGGTTAGAGGCAGCGCGAGCACGACGTAATCGAAGATCGCCGTTTCGCGAATGCCGTTGGCGTCGATCTCCAGACGGTATTTGCCGTCGGAAAGCGGCGTCACCGCTCGAACGTTTGAATTTAGACGAATCGCGGCGCCGATTTCCTTCAAGAGTCCCTGGACGATCTGTTCGTTCCCTCCGACGACGGAGAAGATGTCCATGTAGCCGTCCAGGTCCATCAATACATTCTTTAAGAAATTCAATCCGTTGGTCTTGTGCGGGGGCGCCGCCACGTCGCTGTGCGCCATGGTCCGCACGTAGTGCCGGGCGGTTTCGTCGCGCAGCTCGCGTTTGAGCAGCGCCTCCCCCGAAATCGCGCCCCAGGGATGGGCATTGTCCGCCTCGGCGATCGACATATAATAGCCCTCTGGACTAAGCATATCGGCGCAACGCGAACGGAACGCTTCAACTTCGTCCCGCGTCTTTTTGCCGAAGTGCTCAGCCAAATCGTCGGGCGTCAAAATAATTTTATCTCCGATGACACAGGGACCACCCGCAATATGCTTAATTTCAAGTCCTAAATCTTTGACGATCAAGTCGCGTAATGGATCGGGGCCATGTCGGGAATAATCGTAAATCTCGGCCACCCCGGCTTCGTACGGACCCGCGCCGGGAAATTGTCCCGTGACGATCTTCCCGCCGACCCTGCCAGTGGCTTCGAAAATCGTGATATCGCACTCACTTCCGGCTTTCGCCTCGAGATGCCACGCGGTGAACAGCCCGCCTGGACCCCCGCCGACTATGGCGACCTTGATTTTTTGTTCTTCCTCTCCCTTGAATAGATCGTTTTGTTGAACCACATTACCTTGCGTCTGCGCGGAGATTCGCCGTTGCTCCGCATTGAAAGTATCGATACCACTCATCGCAATTCTCCCCCCACCACGCTATTGTAAGCGACAAGTCTTTGACCAAACACGTTACTGCTAATAGCCGTCGCGTTCGCTTACATTGCTCACTCCACGCTTCGCCCTGCGTCTGGCCATCTCAAACTATAGCAATTTATCATCGGTCGCCGTTTCCGGTTTTCAACTACGTGAATGTAC
>PLAI01000343.1 GCA_003134075.1 Methylocystaceae bacterium
GTTTTCTGGCGCGCCAGAAAACGCTTGCGCTGCTCCTCCTTCGAAAGGTGTAAGTAGAATTTGATGATGCGGGTTCCATTAACATACAGATGCCGCTCCAGATCCACGATGGAGCGATAGCGGTCCCGCCAGATGTCATTTTCGTCGCTCGGCGCATCCGGGATCGCTTCACTGTGGAGGATTTCAGGATGCACCCGGAGGATCAGCACCTCCTCGTAATAGGATCGGTTGAAGATGCCGATCCGCCCCCGCTCCGGCAGATCCCGGCTGGTGCGCCAGAGAAAATCATGCTGCAGTTCGGCGGCGCTCGGATGTTTGAAGCTGAAGACCTGGCAGCCTTGCGGATTGACGCCCGACATGACGTGCCTGATCGCGCCATCTTTGCCGCCCGCATCCATCGCCTGAAAGATCAGCAGGAGCGCATAGCGGTCGGACGCGTAGTGAAGCCGCTGCAGCGCGCTCAATTTTTCGACGTGCTCTTCCAGCAGTTTATGATAGTCGTGCTTCGACTTATACACTGCCTCAGCTTTCGTCGGCCACTTTTCCAGATTGACGTCGTCGCCTTCCTTCACGCAGAACTCTTTTGAATTAATTTTCATGTGCATCCTTCTGATGGCGTCTTTTTCAATCGCATGATCTGCGGGGCCGCGCGCCATGTGACCGCGCATATTCATTGTCAGCCTTATTGCTGAACATGGCCGCTGCTTTCACTGATCACCAGATCATCGCCGGGCTGAATATCGGCCTTGACAATTTCCGTGTAAGCGCCGTCATCGAGACCGAGTTGAACCGGGACGGCTGTCGGCCTTCCCTCGCGCAGGACCCAGACCCGCGGGCCGCCATCCAGTGGCGTCCTTGCGCCGGAGCTGCTGCTTGGAGCCGCGTGGCCAGCGGGTGAATAGCGCAGCGCTTGATCCGGCGCACGAAGGACATCGCCGCGTCTGTCGACCACGATTTTGATCGTCGCCGCCATGCCAGGCTTGAGCAATAGTTCAGGATTGGGCGCGATGATGACGACATCATAAGTCGGCGCTTGCTCAAGCGTTTGCGACGATCGGCCAAGTTGCGTTATCGCCCCGGCGAAGAGGTGGTTAGGGATTGCCTCGACTGTGAACGAGGCCTTGTCGCCGAGATTGATCGCCCTCACGTCATTCTCGCTCACGTTGCCGTTGACCTGCATGGCGGTGAGATCTTCCGCGACGACGAACAGCAGCGTCTGTTTGCCCGCGACGATCGTCTGACCCATTTCCACATTGCGCGAGACCACTGTTCCGTCAATCGGTGAACTGATATCGGTATATTCGAGGTTAGTCTGGGCGGCATGAAGGGCCGCCTGGAGTTGCGCGACGCTCGCCTCTTCGATCTTCGTCCGCGTCTGCGTTTGCTCATAGGCCTTGCGCAACTTGTCGAGGGTTTTTTGGGAAATGACTCGACGCCCCTGCCGGGCTTCATAGTGCTCGAAGGTTGCTTTCGAGCGAGCGAGTTCGGCATTATCCTTTTGGAGGCGAGTCTCGGCCGCCGCCAGATCGGCGTTGTCCTGATCCACCAAAGTTTGATAAGGGCGCGGGTCGATTTTCGCGCACAACTGGCCCGCTTTCACTTTCGTGTCAGTGGCGCAATAGAGCGCCTGGATAACGCCAGACACCCGAGCGTCGATTGAAGCAGTCTCCGTGGGAACGACGACACCGCTTGCGGCCACAGCGCGGACGATTGCGCCGCGTTCGATCTTCTGCGTCACGTAGTGAACGGCGGTGGTTCGATGGGTTGACCAATAGAGCCACCCACCGCCACCGCCGAAAGCCAGAACGGCGAGGGTGACGGCGGCGGCTGGTATTCGCCAATGGGTAGAGAGCCAACCCGCAGCCGTGTGATCCCCCGTCTCAGCCGATTGAAACTGTCCGCCTTCGGGCGATCCGGCCGGCGCGCGCGGATGTCGCGACTCGATCCAAGCCTGGGCTTCTGGTGTTCTCACGGCGTCCTTTTTGGCGTCCTTCTGGGCCGGATCGAGAATCCAATAAGCGAGTAGTTTCATGGGGTCAGTCACGAAGAACCAGGCGAAGGCATAGCCCCAAACGATCCCTGCATACTTCCAGCCGAGCGGTGTCACGAGCCAGGCGCCATAGACCGCAATCAACGTTGCCGCCGCCTGCGTGCCGCACACCGCCGCCAGCAGGATCCACGCAGGGCGCGTCGACCACCACGGACCGCGCGTGCGGGTTTGGAAGATCGTCAAATGCCCGGCGACCGACAGCATAAGGTACATCATCGTCTGGAGTTGCGGATGGGCCATGTGAAAAATGCGATCGCCCAGATAAAACAGGCCAAATGCCGCTACAGGACCAATAAGACCCAGCACCGTGGCGATTCCCAGAACCCGCCGCATGTTCCAGGCTTCGGGCGCGTTCTTGTAAAGCACATTATCATAGGCAATCGACAGGATGGCGCCGTCGTTGAGCAGGGCCAGCATGACGATCATCACCGCCGTCAGCGGATAAAAGTTAAAGATCAGGATCGCGAGCGTCATGAACANNGCCGCCGCGCGCGCCGCGTCGGTCGCGCCGGAAACCGCGATGCCGCAGTCGGCTTGCTTCAGGGCCGGGGCGTCATTCACCCCGTCGCCCGTCATGCCGACGATATGGCCGCGTTTTTGCAAGTCAGCCACAATGTGGAACTTGTGTTCGGGGAACACCTGGGCGAACCCGTCGGCTTTCTCGATAGACTTGGCCGCCGCCGTCGACTCTTGTTGCTTTTCGTCGCCAAGGCTGCTGGCGTCGAGAATATTTGCTCCCATCCCCAGCTTCTTGGCGGTTTCCATGGCGATGGCCAGCGCATCGCCCGTCACCATCTTCACTTTCACGCCCATCTGTTGCGCGGTCGCGATGGTTTCCTTGGCGTCGTCGCGCGGTGGATCGAACAGAGGCAAAACACCAAGCAGCTGCCATGGGCCATCGCCCTCGGCCCGCGCCACGCCCAAGGCACGAAAGCCGCGTGCCGCGAAGTCATTGACGGCTTTCTCGACGGCGACCTTCACCTGCCCGGCATTAGCCGATAGCTTCAAGATAACCTGCGGCGCGCCCTTGGTCACCTTGAACTCTTTTCCGTCCGGGCCCTTGACGGCGGCTTCGGTGCGTTTATGCACCGGGTCGAACGGCTGGAAGTGGGTCACATGGTAACCCTTCAACGCATCCTTTTCTTTCAAGCCGCCCAGAACGGCGAGATCGATCGTATCTTTATTGCCCGCGCGCGAAGCCAGCGCGGCATTGAGGATGACTTCCTCGGCGGGGATCTTGTTCACACAGAACGGATCGCCGAGCGTCAGCTTGTTCTGGGTCAGGGTGCCGGTCTTGTCCGCGCACAGCACGTCGACACCCGCCAATTCCTCGATCGCCACCAAATGGCTGACGATCGCCTGCTTCTTTGCAAGCAGACGCGCGCCGACCGCCATCGTCACCGACAAGACTGTCGGCATCGCCACGGGGATCGCGGCGACCGTCAGCACCAGGGCGAACTGCAGCGTGGTGAGGATGGGGTCGCCGCGGAAGATCGCGACGCCGATGATTGTCGCTACCAGAACAGCCGCGAGGATGATCAGGTAATTGCCAATCTTTAGAACCGCGCGTTGAAAATGGCTGACAGGCGTCGCGCCCTGCACCAATTCCGCCGTTTTGCCGAAGTAGGTATTGGCGCCCGTGGCATAGACGAGCGCGCCGATTTCGCCCCGTCGAATGATCGAACCGGAAAACACCGCCTCGCCGGGTTTGCGCGTGGCTGGCAAGGATTCGCCGGTCAGCGCAGATTGATCGACCTCCACCGAATCGCCCGCCAGCAGGCGCGCATCCGCCGGCACGATGTCGCCCAGGCGCAATCGGATGACGTCGCCCGGGACCAGCTCACGCGCCGGCGGGGTGACCCACTTCCCGTCACGTTTCACTCGGGCCTTGATCGCCAGTGTGGCCTTTAGGGCGGCAATGGCGTTCCCCGCCTGGCGTTCTTCCCAGAATCCGACCACGGCGTTGGCCAGAAGCAGAAGGAGGATGATCCCGAAGTCCGGCCAGTGCCGCAAGACTCCGGACAGAATGACCGCCGCCTCGATCATCCATGGGATGGGACCCCAGAAATAGCTGAGGAACTTGAGGATCGGATTGGTCTTCTTTTCTTCAATCTCGTTTGGCCCATATTGGGTCAGCCGTTTCTGCGCCTCGGCTTGGGTGAGGCCCTCCGACGACGATCCCAATTTTGCCTGCAGGTCGGGCATGGAAAGGGATTTCAGAGCTTGGTTTGGATCGGGCTTCGATCCCGGCTTGGAACCGGCGCCCTGGGAAGGGGCGTCATTAGGCGCCTTAGTGGGCGCTCCTTTTTTCTCCGCCGCAGCGCCAGGTTTTTTCGTGCTTGGTTCGACATGTGTCGTCATGGTCATGCCCCTTCCCGGGCCTTGGTGATCCAGTCTTTCGCGGTAGGCAATTCGGCGAGTCTGAACAGCCGGACTTCTCCGTGAAAGAAAGGCTTAAACATGTTGACCAACGCATTCAGCCATCCATGATCCGTAACCACGGCAATGTGACTAAAATCGTGCCAGTGCTTGAGCCCGAATACGGTGTCATCCCACAGCGCCTCAAGTTCAAAACCTGTGAAATCCTTCCCGACGACATAAAGCATCTTGATCGGGCCCCGAGCGATCATTGCGTCGGCGTTCGGGATAAGCGTGTTACGATAATCGTCGTGCGTTACTTCGCCGCTGGCTTCAATCGCGAGTACGTCCGACGGCAGGCCCTCGATGAACATGAACATTATTTTCTCCCTCTAAGAGTTGAGGAGCGCCAGCGTGTGCTGCGCGATCATCAGTTCTTCGTTCGTAGGGATGACCCAGACCGACACGCCGCTGTCCGCTGTGGAAACGCACGGGCCGCCGGAATTGTTCGCGCGCTCGTCCAACTTCACGCCGAGCCAGGCCAGCTTGGCGCACAACGCCGCGCGGACCGGGGCAGAGTGCTCGCCAATGCCGGCGGTGAACACGAAGGCGTCCAGCCCGCCGAGCACGGCTGCATACGCGCCAGCGTATTTCGTCATCGCGTAAACGAAATGCGCTATTGCTGCGACCGCATGCGGGTCCTGGCTTTCCTGCAATACCCTCATGTCGCCGCTGATCCCGGACAGGCCGAGCAGTCCGGCGCGCTCGTAAAGCATCTTCTCGAGCGACGTGTCGTCAAACAGCTTGCGGCGCAACAGATAAAACAGCGCCCCAGGCGGCACATCGCCCGAGCGCGTCGCCATCGGCAATCCCGAGACGCCGGCGAAGCCCATGGAGGTTTCGACGCTGCGACCGTCCAGCATGGCGCACATGCTGGCGCCGCCGCCGAGATGCGCAACGATCACCCGCCGCGCCCGCGGCGCGAACTTCGGCAGCTGCCGACTTATGTAGTCATAGGAAATGCCGTGGTAGCCCCAATGGCGCACCCCAGTATCGCGCACGTGCTTGGGCAATGCGTAATTTTGCGCCACCTCCGGCATTGTTCGATGAAACGAGCTATCGAAACAGGCGACTTGGGGCAGACCTGGGAAGGCCTCGGCAAGCGCCCGGGCGCCCCGCACGTTGAAGATCTGGTGCGACGGCTCCATCACCGCCAGCGACTCGAGGTAGTCCAGCACGTCGCCGTCGATCCGCGCCGGCGCCTCGAAACGCGTGCCGCCGAGCACCACCCGGTGGCCGGCCGCCCACACCTTCTTACCGGCGAGGTTTGCTTCCAGCCAGGTGATGACGAAGCGCAGCGCTGTGCCGTGGTCGATCGCTTGGCCGTCGCCCCATTCATGCGTGTCCAACGGCTTGCCGGCCGCGTTTTGGACGACGAAATGCGGGTCGCCCTGCATGCTGTCGATCCGGCCTCGGCAGAGCAGGGGTAGCGACCCAGCGGCGTCCGCGTCATAAGCGGCAAACTTTAGGCTGGTCGAGCCCGCGTTGACGACGATGATGGCGTCGCTCATGGCGATCACTCCGCGGTTTCGGGCTGCAGGATGGTTGGATCGCGCGCGAGCGCATTGGCGTAGTGCACGGCGGCGGCGGCCGAGAAGCGGCGCGCGGCGACGGTGTCAGCCCGGCTGGTCAGGATCACCGGCGCCCGGGCGCCGACCACTAGGCCTGCGGTCTGCGCATCGGCCATGAAGGCGAGATTCTTGTACACCATGTTGCCGGCCTCGATATTCGGCGCGATGAGAACATCGGCGAGGCCCGCGACGGGTGATGCGATTTTCTTGATCCGCGCGGCGTTGGCGTCCACGGCGGCGTCGAGATCGAGCGGGCCGTCCACGATCCCGCCGACAATCTGGCGACGATCCGCCATTTTCGCCAGGATGGCGCCGTCGAGCGAGGCGGCCATTTTGGTTCGCACCATTTCCACCGCCGCCAGCACGGCCACTTTTGGCACGTCGACGCCGAGCGCTCGCGCGAAACCGATCGCGTTCTGGCAAATGTCACGCTTCTGATCGGTGTCCGGCGCGATATTCAGAG
>PLAI01000042.1 GCA_003134075.1 Methylocystaceae bacterium
CGGCCCACTGCGGAGGGATACCTTTGATCTATGGGCCGAACGTTGGAGACGACGCGAGGCCACGGGCAACATGGTCATGGTGCGATATGCTGACGACATCGTCGTCGGTTTTGACCGCGAGGCCGATGCTCGGCGCTTCTGGGAAGACATGCGCGAACGGCTGCGGGAGTTCTCGCTGACGCTGCATCCGGAAAAGACCCGCTTGATCGAGTTCGGTCGCCACGCGGCGATCAATCGCGGAAGGCGAGGTCTTGGAAGACCGGAGACTTTCACTTTTCTTGGCTTCACGATGATTTGTGGGAAATCGCGCCGGGGCAGGTTCCTCCTCAAGAGGAAAACCCGACGCGACCGCATGCGCGCGAAACTCCAGGAAATCAAAGAAGCGTTGCAGCGGCAGCGACATCAACCAATCCCAAAGCAGGGAGACTAGCTGAGACAAGTCGTCACGGGCTTTTTCGCGTATCATGCCGTCCCAACAAACGGGCCGGCTATCAGCGCGTTTCGCTACCGCGTCCTCACATTCTGGCACGCAGCGCTTAGGCGACGAAGTCAGAAAGACAAGACGACGTGGGGGCGAATGAAAAAGCTCGCGGACGAATGGCTGCCAATGCCGCGTATCCTCCATCCTTGGCCAAGCGAACGCTTTGCCGTCAAACACCCAAGGTGGGAGCCGAGTGCCCGAATTGGGCTCGCTCGGATCTGTCCGGGGGGCGCTCAGAAATGAGCGTCCCTACCGGGAACGCGAGAAAGTCGCGGACGACGCCGATCTTGCCGTCGCCCCCCTCTATGGCGTAACCCTTGAGCGTTGATTCAACGAACAGCATGTCGGATCCTTCCTCGATCATTCTCTGTTATTTAGGCTCATCGCGGATTTTGGTTGCGGATTTTTGCTAAAATTCAGAGTTCCGGCAAGCTGGAGGTCAGGATTTTGAGTTTGAGATATTCTTCATCACGGAGGCCATAGGCGCGGCGCTGGATGACGCGGATTTTGTTGTTAAGTCCTTCGACGAAGCCGAGAGCCACTTTGTTTTCCGGTTTGCAATAGGTGGCGATGCCGTCCCAATGTTTCTCGATCATCTCTGCGAACTTCTCGTATGGCTTCAAACGCTGCCAGCGAAGTTGCGCTTTCCAGTTGTCGAAGAACTTTCGTGCCCAGACTTCGGAACGGTATGCCCAAAGCTGATCGAAGGATTCCCGCAGGATGTAGGCCGTGTTCAGCCGCTTGTTGGCGGCAAGCAAAAGTTTCAGGCTCTGCTTGCCTTCACGGGTCAGGTTTTCCCGATGTGACAACAGAACGTATTTTTGTCCCTTGATGAACTTACGCTGGTCGCCCGTCAGGCGAGCATATTCCTGTTTGCGAACTTTATCGAGCGCTTCGCCGAGATGCCGCAGGATATGGAACTTGTCAAACAAGACGGCTGCATTCGACGCATGCGCCTGCGTCGATTTGCGAAACGGCAGCCACATGTCCATCACGGCGAGGCGCAGTTTAGCCGCGTTTTCCTTGCCCAAAAACGCATAAAACCGATCCATGTCCGCTTCGCTGCGCCCGTCACCGCCGAACCAGATCGCCCGTTTGGTCTCAAGGTCGCTGACCACCATCCGGTAGATGTGCCGCTTCTTGATGGACACTTCGTCGACCCCGATCACGCTTGGTTCCGGCGGCCCTGCGAGCCGCAGTTGTTCACGCATGTAAATCTTGTCGAGTTCCTTGACCGCGTGCCAGTCCATCCGCATGTGCCTCGCCACATCCCGGATCGTCATCACGCGGCACAACGCGCCGACCTTCAGCGCGAAACGCAACGTGAACCGGGTGTTGTCCGACAGAAAGGCAAGCCGCTCGTTCTTCACCCCGCACAATGGGCATTTGACGCGGCGCATTTGAAAGTCGAGATACACTTCCCGATCCCCGCAATCGAGATCGCGCACCCGTCGCCAGCGCTTGCCGTAAAAACGGCGGCGCGCCTTCTCGCATCCGGCGCACACCGTTTTTTTGAGCGCCGGTCAAGCGTCAGCACAAAGGCCGGATGCTTCAGTTCATCGTAGCTGTCAATCCGCGCTCGCACCCGAAAACCGGGAACCTTGTAGGCGTCGCGAAGCGTTCGAACCGGCGATGTGTCAGGGATTTTTTCCATGCCCCAAAATCTGGCACGTTTTTTATCGCTCACAAAATCTCAAAAACCCATGTGATTCCTGCCTTAAACCGCGATTCCAATCCGCCTGTTTGCAACCTTTTTCCCCGATGAGCCGTTATTTATTTGGGGGCGCGTCCGCCCTTGTCCGGGCCTTATAAATTTAGAGCGGCTACTCCTCCGTGGTCTTGCTTACCACGCGGATAGCCGGTCGTTTGCGTCTTTCCGCGTTCCCTTGTTGCTCGCTTCGAGCGGCATCGACCTCGCGCATTTTCGGAAAAGTTCCCCTGCGTTTTGACTCTCGAACAGGGAGACCGTGAGGCTTTCGAGCCTGATCTGGCTTCATTTCTTAATTTGTGAGCTGCTTGCGGATTTCCAGCAATTCCTTCTCGCGCGCGTCCGTCGTCTTCGGATAGCTCATCCCAAGCTCTTCGAGGGTATCCAGAATGATCTGGGATACGATCAGCCTCGCATTCTTTTTATCGTCGGCTGGAACGACATACCAAGGCGCCCGCCTTGTGCTTGTGGCGCTGACGCATTCCTCATACGCCTTCATATAATCGTTCCAGAATTTCCGCTCCGCGATGTCCGCAA
>PLAI01000013.1 GCA_003134075.1 Methylocystaceae bacterium
TGACTTTTCACACGGTCTGCAAAAGAAATGCACCGTGCCACGATTTAACAGATTGGGCGTTATGCGACTGTTTCTGAGCCTTCTTGCGGGAGAGCCAAGGCCATTTTCACGAAACAGGACAGGCTAACGCCGAGTTGATGTGCGCATCAAATGCCGCATGAATGGAGACGAGCAGATCGTCGCCGTCGAGCGGCTTCTTCAAATAATTGAATGCTCCCTGTTTCATGGTTGCGACCGCAAGAGGAACATCGCCATTTGCGGTGATGATGATGACCGGCATAGAGCTGCCCCGCTCATTCAGCGCCGCCAAAAGGCCCATGCCGCCCATTTCCGGCATGTGCATCTCCGCCACCACGCAACCGCGGTCGTCTTGTTGGATCGTATCGAGGAATCTGCGAGCGGATTGATGCGTGCGAACAGCGTAACGCTCTGTCGCCAAAAGCAGGCGTAATGCATCGAGTATCGCCGCGTCATTATCAACGATGTGAATTACAAAGTCGCAGCTCATATCATATTCTCCTGCGATCCGGATCAATAGATATGGAGCTAGCGCTCATAGGGCATGAAAAATATTGGACGTGCAATACGTATTTGTACCAATATGTACAGATATTGACGATGCACAAAGAGAAGAACGTGGATTCGTGGCGATTGATATTTATGTGCCAAATCATGCAATTTATTACAAGGCGACCAGCGCCATTTTCACGAGTTCCGCCAAGCTTGTTGCTTGCGTTTTCGCCATCACTTTGGCTCTGTGGACTTCAACGGTTCTCACGCTAATGCCAAGCTCATGCGCAATGTTTTTATTTGGCTGCCCTTTTAGCAAACCTACCAGCACCTCCTTTTCCCTTTTGCTCAAGGATGCGAGCTTCTCTTGCGGCATTTGTGCTTCCGCGTCAGACGCAGGTTCGCCGTCCCCCCGCGTCAGCGTCGCGCGAATGGACGCGAGCAGAGCGCCGCCGTCGAACGGCTTCTTGAAGAAATCGACCGCTCCCCGTTTCATTGCGGTGATCGCCATTGGAACATCGCCATGCGCGGACATGACGATGACTGGCATAAAGACGCGACGTTCTTTCATTGTCGTCAACAGGTCGAGTCCGCTCATCCCCGGCATACGCACGTCAGTCACCACGCAACCAGTTGCGTCGTTGTCGATGGCGTCGAGAAAAGCTTGCGCGGAAAAATAGGTGTGGCAGACGTGACCCTCGGCCGACACCAACAAGGCCAACGATTCCCGAACCGACGGGTCATCATCGATGATATGGATGGCTGCGCCGTCGCTCATGGCCTAATGATTACTTGCAGTAGCTCAAGCATCTCTGCCCGCTTTTTATCTTCATTTTCTTCACACCTGCAGTCGTCCGTCCGATCAGATTCAGTCATTTGCAAAAAACTCCGTATCAACGACGTCAACGAAATTAGAAATAGCCTTGAAGAGCGTGACGCACTCCCGGTCACTCCAATTATGCGAGGCAAGCACAGCGTCGCGTACGACCGTAAGATGGATATTGGACCAATAGGCGTCCAACGAAGTGGCAATTATTGTAGATTCAAGGTGCCCTCCTATCATAATAATTGGTGGCGTTCCGATATCTTCATAGAATCTCTTAAACTTTGGATTTCGTAGGATCGAACAGCGAACGCTATCGAATACGAGATCGCCCGCTCTAAATAAATCGGCACCGGCAAAGTCATGCGAGTGTTCCGACTCATCTAGAGTTCTGACGCATGTATAAGGAGCTGCTCTTTCCTCCCACAGCCTAATTAGTCTTCTAATATTACAATCAGGGCCTTGTGGCCGGTTACTAGTAGATTCCGCCGCCAACGCACCTTTTGACACGTAGGTAAGCAGAGGCTGTTGCTTCAGCTTACGGATTGGTCGGAAGGAATAATTCATGCTGCAGTCTCCAATCGACGCCCAGTTTTGACGCTCTTCGAACTGGCCAGGCGAGCAGGACGGGCCGCTGAACTCTCCAAGATGCCCTCCCGATCCCAGTCTCCCTCCGGTCTCAATATCTTCATCGGCGGATCGGCGAGTGTGATCGCCTCAGATAACGGTTCGAAGTCCGCGACCATCTCGGTGTAGCGATGGTCGGAAAAGACGAATTCTTCTCGTCCCGGTATTGGCTTGCCGCCGAACCGCGCCCAAAATGGCTCCAGCCCCTCGCGGGCGTGCCCATAAATCCGCTGGAACCCTTTGCGTCGCGCATGGTCTATGCCGAAGCGAACGAGGTCGAAGGCGATAGTCGAGCGACGATAGGGCTTGCGAATAGCGAGACGCTCCAATTTGACGAAGCCCGCAAAAAAGCGCGCCCGCAAACACCCGGCCGGTTCGTCGCCAAACAAAGCGATGAATTGAGTCGCGCAGAGGTCGTTGCCGTCGAATTCTTCTGCGAAGGGGCAATCTTGTTCAGCGATATAGACCGCCGCTCGAATGGAATACACCATTAGCAATTCATCGAAACCTCGTGCAATCCGGACTTCCGTGGGCGTATTGCGAATGATTCGGCGCGGGGTGGGCGCCGAAATGTTCTCTTTCCCCGATTCGACCAACAACATTGTACTCTCTCCAGCCACAGACTCTCACGCACATCGCGACGTTACCCAAAGACCCTGGTTTTTCATGGTGTTTTTGACGGGTTGGAAATCGAGATTGCGAGCAAATCCAAAACCCTTATCAGTCGCAGGCCGTCCATAGATCTCGGCTGCTGCAAATTGGTGTCGCTCCAACCACGCCGTGAAGCTGCCCATTGCCTTGATTCCGTTAGTGGGTGGCCGCATCGCCCACGCCCATGCGTAGATCGCCTCGGCCGGCTCACCGGATTCTGCGAGACAGCTCAGGTCGGGCTCTGTCATCGACAACGAACCTTCCAGCAGCCTTTCCAGCCCACGATCGTTGAGATGTAAGCAGGCAAAGCATCCGACGATCGAGCCGCCATTGATTACGGAAAAGATACTTTTGGAGTGGGAATGAACGCGCGCGAATGAGGAAAACGGCGCGACAAGGCCCGGTATTTTTTCGAGAAGCAGGTCCGCGAGGTCCGGCAACTCCATGCTGGAAGCAGGCCTTACCTCCAGGTTTCGACCGGCGGGCAGTTCGGCAAGTCGGCGCCGGCGTGCCGGCGCAGCACCAGGAGCACTGCTGGTAAGCCCGGAACTCATTGCAACCTCCTGAGAAAACGACTAGTTATTGAAATCTTAATCTAAGCTCACAAAACATTGCGCCGTTAATTGCGCATAGAGGTGCTGCAAAAATGCATCGGAAGGAACGAGGGGGAGCGCTTGGCCAGCTAGCCTGGGATGATCTGAAGTTTTTTCTCGTTTGCGCTGAAAGCGGCAGCTTCCGTAAGGCGGGAAAACTGTTGAGGGTCGACTCGGCGACGATTGTCAGAAAGATTGGTCGCCTCGAAGCCGTCGTCGGAATGAGACTTTTCAATCGCAGCACCGATGGCGTGACGTTGACAGATGATGCTTGCGCGGTTCTCGAACAAGTTCGCGCGATGGAGCGCGCCGTAACTGGCATCGAACGTCAATCCAAAGTCTCGGGAATTGGCGTACGGGGTCATGTGCGCGTCGCCATCACCGAAGGGCTCGGTGTTTACTGGGTTCTGCCGCGCCTAATCGACTTTCAACGTGCCAACCGTCGTCTGACCTTCGAGTTGCAGGCTACAATGGAAATTACAGACGTCGGCCGCTTAGAGGCCGACATGTCTATTCAGTTCTTGCGGCCGGAGCGGCCGGACTTGGTCAGCGTGCGTATCGGATACTTGCATATCTATCCGTTTGTCTCCGTCGGTTACCGTGACCTTTATGGGATACCGGCTTCCTTGGAAGATGCAAAAAGACACCGCTTCATCCAACAGGTCACTCCCCTTTTGCAAGAAGGCATTTATGAGCGAGCGCTCGGCGTCGACAGCCTCGAAGGAATCGTCGGCGTCGCAACGAATTCGAGCTCGGCGGTTCTCTATGCCGTCGAGCGAGACGCCGGAATCGGGTTCCTCCCAACCTACGCGCTTTCGCTGGGCGCGCAATTGGTCCCGTTGGATATCGGCGTGACAAATCGTTTGGAAATTTGGCTTACCTATCACCCGGACATGCGGAATTCGTCGCGTCACATGATTGTTGTCGAGTGGCTGCGCAGAATTTTCGATCCGATCCGCTTTCCCTGTTTCGCCGAGAAATTCATCCATCCGAATGAGCTCGTGCCACTCTTGTCGGATGCCGCAGCAATCAATTACGCAGCTGGCCTCGCAAGCGTTAATCCGCACATTCCCGCTGCTGTCGACGTTGATGACGCCGAATAAGCCGAAATGCAGGCTGTCGGGCGCCCACCGCGATTACCGGATGTCCACACCATCATAATGGCGCTTCCGCGAAATTTGGTCTTCGCCGCTAGACTGCGGCCGCCGAAGAATGAAGAGCTTCGACTCCAAAGCGAGCAAAATCGTCGGTGTTGTACTTGAGAATCTGGCGGACGCCAGACACGTTCATTAGCGCCACGAGCCGCGCATCATGCACTTTTAGGGCGCTCGTCTTGTTCGCGTGGGATCGGCGACACGCGCATCCTCCGGCTTGTCCAGAAATGGCTACGAGCCGGCGTTCTCGAAGACGGGATCGTGACGATTGAGGAAAAGGGGACGGGTCAGGGCTCGGTGATTTCGCCACTGCTCGCGAACGTCTACCTTCACTACGTCTTCGATCTTTGGGCCGAACGCTGGCGACGGCGCGAGGCCAAGGGCGACATGATCATGGTCCGGTATGCCGACGATATCGTCGTTGGCTTCCAGCATGAGAGCGACGCCCGCCGCTTCTGGGACGCGATGCGCGACAGGCTGCGGGAGTTCTCGCTGTCGCTTCATCCGGAAAAGACCCGCCTGATTGAGTTCGGTCGCTTTGCGGCGCAGAACTGCAAGAGGCGCGGACGTTCCAAGCCGGAAACCTTCAAGTTCCTTGGCTTCGTGCTCATTTGCGATAAGTCCCGACGGGGCGACTTCCGTATCCGGAGGAAGTCACGGCGAGATCGCATGGGCACGAAGCTCCGGGGGATCAAAGAGGAGTTGCGACAACGAACAAACAGGCCGATCCCCGAAACGGGAAAATGGCTTGCTCAAGTCGTCGCCGGATATTTCGCCTATCACGCCGTGCCGACCAATGGCTTGGCGTTATCCGCGTTCCGATATCACGTCAAACATCTCTGGCATCGGCAGCTATGTCGGCGCAGCCAGAGAGCCAGAGTGCTATGGACGCAGATGGCGAAACTGGTGGACGAGTTTCTCCCGAAGCCACGGATCCTTCATCCCTGGCCCAGCGTGAGGTTCGCCGTCAAACACCCAAGGTAGGAGCCGAGTGCCCGAATTGGGCTCGCTCGGATCTGTCCGGGGGGCGCTCAGCGATGAGCGTCCCTACCGGGAATGTGAAAACTCGCGTTTCGCTCGAAAACGGGCTCGCTCAGAGCGGATTTTTGCGATTGACCGGCGTCTGATCGCTCAAAACGCGCCAAATTTCCACGAAAATTGGATTGACCAGCTTGGCTTCCGAGTTTTCACACGGTCTGCAAGACTTTCGAGAATTTTCGTTGACCGTTGTGCCGCAAGGGCTTTCGCTTCTCGAAAGATATGTCCGATAGTCCAGCCCCAAAACGCCTTGGTTACGCCCGCGTCTCGACCGTCGGGCAAACTCTCGAAGCGCAACTCGACCAGCTCAAGGCGGCGGGGTGTTCGTGCAGACATCCTCGCGACGCGCCACCTCCGCGACCACCGCGCCGGGCTCCTCGATCGCCGCCAGAATCCGGGTTCGGTCTTCTTCGCTCCATCGCCGACGCCGTTCGTCGCCCGTGATCAATGTCATCCGACCCATGCTGTGCAGCTAGCCTCGCTCATAAAGCCGACTTAGCTGCGCAGCATCACACTCCACCTAAAATTGAAAAGGCGGCCCACGGCGGAGGGATACTATCTCTTCGGCGCGATCTGTCCGGCGCGCGGCAAGGGCGCGGCGCTCGCTCTGCCCTTCTTCGCCGATCGCCGTCGACGCATGGCTGCTTCAGCCTCTTCGTGCGTCCAGAAACGCAACTCTCGGTCAGCCAAGCCTTCAGGTCGCCCGCGCAAAATATGCCTTAACGCAATGGTCGGTCGTTGTCGGCGGCTAGTTCCGCCACCTTCGCGCCTGTCGCGCGAGCGACGCACTCAAACTCCCGGGTTCTGGGGAAAAACCCCAGAACCTCGGATTCATCGCTTCTACGAATTTCCGCCCTCAGAAGTCCATGCCGCCCATGCCGCCCATGCC
>PLAI01000316.1 GCA_003134075.1 Methylocystaceae bacterium
GCCTCGACCTCCATCGTCGCCTTGTCGGTTTCGATCTCGGCGACGACATCGCCGGACTTGATGCGGTCGCCTTCGGCTTTAAGCCATTTGGCGATCTTGCCCTGCTCCATGGTCGGCGAGAGCGCGGGCATGAGGATGTTCACGGTCATCGTATCGGCCCCATCGCTTCACATCCTCGCATCGTCCGGTATTCTTCGTCGCTCTATACAAGCACATCCGTCCACAATTCGCCGGGGTCCGGCTCGCGGTCGGCGGTGGCGAAATCGGCGGCTTCCGCGACGAGCTTGCGCGTTTGCGCGTCGATCTTCTTCAATTCATCCTCGCTTGTCCCCAGCGCCAGCAGCCGCAAGCGCACCTGCTCGATAGGGTCGTGCTCCTCGCGCATCCGCGCGACTTCTTCCTTGGGCCGATACTTCGCGGGATCGGACATCGAATGGCCGCGATAGCGATAGGTCTGCGCCTCGATAATGTACGGCCCATTCCCCTTGCGGCACCAGTCGATCGCTTGCGCCGCGGCGGCGCGCATCGCTCGTACGTCCATGCCGTCGACTTGCGCGCCGGGAATGTTGAAGGCGGCGCCGCGCCTGGCGAAATCCCGCTGCGCCGAGGAGCGCTCGACCGACATGCCCATGGCGTAATGATTGTTCTCTACGATGAATACGACCGGCAGCCGCCACAGCTCGGCCATGTTGAACGTCTCGTAGACCTGGCCCTGATTGGCGGCGCCGTCGCCGAAAAAGGTCAGCGACACTCGCTCGTCGCGGCGATAGGCGTTGGCGAAGGCGAGCCCCGCGCCGATCGGCGCCGGCGCGCCGACGATGCCATGGCCGCCGAAGAAATTCTTCTCCCGCGAAAACATGTGCATCGAGCCGCCCTTGCCCTTGGAGAAGCCGCTTCGCCGTCCAGTCAGCTCCGCCAGCACGCCCTTGGGATCCATGCCGCAGGCCAGCATATGGCCGTGGTCGCGATAGGAGGTCACGATTTGATCGCCCTCGCGCGCCGCCATTTTGACGCCGACGACCACCGCCTCCTGGCCGATGTAGAGATGGCAGAAGCCGGCGATCAGCCCCATGCCGTACATCTGCCCGGCCTTCTCCTCGAAGCGCCGAATCAGCAGCATCTGGCGATAAGCCGTGAACTCCTCCTCCGGCGTGAAAGCCGGCGGGGGAGGGGAGGCTGGTTCGATGTTCTCGCTCATCACGCGCCGATCCTTTGCTCTTGGCGGCTAAGGATAAACTAGAACGCGGGCGAAAACGAGGGTTGTCGCGTAGCCCCCATCATAACCCTCCCCCGCTAAAAAGCGGGCGGCTGGTCGGGAGGCCGAAACCATCGTGCTACAAGGTCGAGGGTTGCGGCTCGCTTTGTCTATTCGGTGATTTGCTATTGACGCAAGTCGGCTCGACGCCGAAAATGCTGCCTTCGCTAGGGGGACGCGCACTCATGCGGGCGGAATCAAAGCAAGATGCCATGTCTGACGAATTAGACCAGTACGCTACCACAGAAGAACGTCTGGTCGAAACGCTGCATACATTAGCAACACAAAACGATACGTCATACGTTATTGTCACCGCATCCGCTTTAGAGGATTTACTTGCAATGGTCTTGTGCGAAACCACGCAGGATTCAAAACTTTTCGGTAGTCGTGGGCGCTTCTCAACATTTAGTGCAAAAATAGAGATCGCATATGCATGCAAGAGCATTGATGGTAAGCTATTCAACGACATTAATGCGATAAGAAACGTTAGAAATGCATTTGCTCACGCCAGAGGGCCACTCCAATTTGGCAGTTCCAATCCGATACTCAACGAAGCTTTGAAGGGATTCTCCGGTTGGACAGAATCATCAGATCAGCGTGTGTTGTTTGATGAACGCCTTAACGCCTGCATTCAGGCCCTCAGTTCACTGGTGGACTCAGCGATTTTCATACAAGCTTGGTCTGACGCGCCGTAATGCTCAAGGCCTGACACCGGCAACTTAATGGCTCCGTCCAAAGGCGCATAGGCGCCATCATGGAACCGCCTCCGCCCCGCAGAGGAGCCGCATCACGCTTCTTTATATCGCGATACGAATCGCCCCCCTCACTCCACCTGCGTCTGCAANNCGCGCCGTTCTCATGAGTCGCCCCCTTGTATCTCTCAATTGCCAGCCGGCGCGAAGCCGGCGAGGTTAAGGACGCAAGCCAGCCCGGTCCCCCTCTGGGCCATTGAGCCCGCGTGTGAGCATGGCGCGGCTTGCGTCCGATTGTCCGAACGCCCGAACAGTCGCAAGGGCCGATCGAGCCCGCATTCGCAAGGATGGGTCATGGACGAACCTCGCCCCGCGTGCTGCGTCGGTATCGATGTGTCCAAGGATCGTCTTGACGTGCATTTGCGCCCGTCGGACGAGGCCTTTGCCGTCGCGCGCGACGGCAAAGGCCTCGAAAATCTCGTCGAACGCCTCGCCGCGCTCGACGTGTCGCTCGTCGTGCTGGAGGCCACCGGCGGTTTCGAGACCACCGTCGCCGCCGCTCTCGCTGGCGCGGGGCTACCAATCGCCGTCGTCAATCCGCGCCAGATCAGAGACTTCGCCCGCGCCCTTGGCAAGCTCGCCAAGACCGACGCCATCGACGCCAAGGTCATTGCGATCTTCGCCGAGAAGATCAGGCCGCAGGCGCGCCCGATCGCCTCGCAAGAGGCGCAAAGGCTCGCCGAACTGGTCGCGCGAAGACGCCAGATCGTCGAGATGATCGGCATGGAGGCCAATCGCCGCAAACGCGCCGCCGACAAACGGCTCGGCAAGAAGATCGACCGCCATCTCGCCTTCCTCGAGAAAGAACTCGCCGAAGTCGACGCCGATATCGACGCGGGCGTGCGCGCTTCGCCCGCCTGGCGCGAGACCGAGGACCTTCTGACATCCGTCCCGGGAATTGGCCCCGTGACCGCTAGAACCCTCATTGCGGAACTGCCGGAACTCGGCCGGCTCGACAGACGCAAGCTCGCGGCCCTCGTCGGCGTCGCGCCGTTCAACCGCGATTCAGGGACATGGCGCGGCCATCGCATAATCGGCGGCGGACGAACCAGCGTCCGCAACGCCCTATACATGGCCGCCCTCGTCGCCACCCGATACAACCCCCTCGTCAAGGCCAATTACCAACGCCTCGTCGCGCGCGGACGGCCAAAGAAAGTCGCCATCATCGCCTGCCTGCGACAGCTCCTCACAATCCTCAACGCAATCGTAAGGGACGCAAAGCCGTGGGCCGTTCAAAAAGCTTGACCGAAAAGACAGTCGCTCA
>PLAI01000234.1 GCA_003134075.1 Methylocystaceae bacterium
CAGCCCGAGCCGAACTGGCCGAGACCCGCAGCCTGGAACTCTTCCTTGAATTTGTCGACCGAGCCGAACGAGGCGACAATGGCTTTCTCGACCTTGACGGGGATGGCGCCGCCGCCGTTGGGCTTCAGCCAATGCCAGTAGTGGTGATGGTTATAGTGCTGCGCGACATTGTTGAAGATCGGGACGTTCTTGCCATGCGAGGCGACGATGATGTCCTCTATCGGCTTGCCCTCGAACTCCGTTCCCTTGATGAGATTATTGGCGTTGGTCACATAGGTGGCGTGATGTTTATCATGATGATATTCAAAGGATTCCTTCGACAAGAAGGGTTGCAGGGCGTCATAGGCGTAGGGCAGGGGCTCAAGCGTGAATGACATAATCGCGTCTCCTGAAGGGTTTCCCGCGCGGGAACGGGCGCCAGCGCTTCTCACTTCCTAGTGCGGCGGAGCGTCGCGGACAATATCGCCCCAATGTGGCGCCCGTGTATATTTTGTGCTTCGCGCGGGGGCCTCGGAGCAAACAGCGCGCCAGTCAGCGCGCCTCTTGTCCCGCCGGCCAGCCGTGAATGAGCTTGGCGCGCACCACGAGGTCCGACCACTGCTGAGCCCAATAGCTATTTCCGGCTTGCGGCCCGGCCGCCGCCTGTTTCCGGGCGCAAATGTCCGGCGGCGACGCCTTGAATTCGTCGCGCAAGCCGTCGACGTAGAAATAGATGACGTTTAGTTTCAACACCGAACGCAACTGGTCGAACACGCTGCCTCTCTTGTGAACGTAAACGCCCCATTCGGTTTCGCGGCGCGGGCCCTCGAGAAACGCCGGCTTGAACCCATAAGCGTAATCGCCCTCGCCCTTAAGCTGATCAAATCTGATGAAGCACAACTTGCCGGCTGGCGGTGGCAAGGCCACCAATTCGCGGGTGACGATGACGTCCTGGTTGTTGTAGGCGACGGAATAATCGACCGGAAAGTGCCAGACGTCCACATTTTCGTAGTATTTCGACAATTCCGCTTCATCCGCGTCCTCGGCTCGGGCAGGCGATGCGAAAAAGCCGCAAAGAGTCGCCGCGAGCGAGACGGCGCGCGCGATCTGGAGCGAGGTTTTCTGTGTGAAGGGCATGTTTTATCGGCTCCTGCGCTGCAAGAAGGGAGTTANNGCGCTCAATTCCGCCCCGACGATTGGCCCGCGCCAATCGTCGGGAGTTTTGACTTCTTGAACCGCTTCCAGCTTAGTTGGATGAAGCGGTCGCGGCCGGGGCGGGGGTCTTTTGCGCGCGCTGGCCGAGCAAATACCAGAGAAAGCCGCACAACGCCGCGAATCCGACCGCATATAATATATACTCGATCATCCCCATGACGGTGTAGAGACCAACCGTGAACGGAAAACGCGACACCCAAGCGTTGCCGAGATCGTCGGTCACGGTCACGATCCCGACATAGTGGCCAGCCTGTTTGAAGTCATGCTCGAACGTCATGGTGCCGTTGTGATAGACCTTCGGCGGCAGATAGGCGACGGTCGCCGCNNTCGAGATTGGCTTTCTCCTGCTGCTCTCCCACGTCCTTGATGACCCGAATTCCGATCGCCATGTCGCGTAGATCAGGCGACACCGCCGTCAGCGCGATGATTGTAGGCCCAGTCCTCGCGATGTCCTCGCAAAACTCCTCCTCCTCGCCGGCGCGCTGATAGCCGATGAAATGCATCGTATTAGGACCGATTTTCAGGACGCACTCATCTTGCTCCAACTTAACGCCGCCATGAGCATCAGCATTATGCGGCGCGATTAGCCCGCAGCATAGGCCAACAGCAAGCAAGGCATGTTTGAATACCGAAAATCTCATGATTCAGATTCCCCTTTTATCAGGTCGCGTCTTGCGAAGATAACGGCGGGACGCCGTGACTTGGACGCTACTCTAAAAAATATTTTTGTATTGCGTCTCATAATTACTATGTGACATCAAGACGCAGTTGTAATATATGGATTTGTTGCTACTGGCGACGAAATTGGTTGTTCCCCGCCCGTCGCGCTGCGTCGCGCCATACCGATGGCGCCGTTCGCGGCTTAGTCTATGAAAGGCCACCAATCGAACTGAAGGAAGCGGCGGATCATGTTGAGGCGAGTTTCGAGGTGGGGCGTAACGGCGCTTGGCGTTGCCCTCGTGGTTTGCGGGGTCGCCGCCATGGCCGGCGGCTGGGACATCATCCAGGNNGCAAGCGCCCCCGGCGCCAACGCCCACGCCAACGCCAACTCTCGCCCAAACGCCGCCCGCTCAGCAGGCGCCGCTCCCGGCCGCCCCGCCGGCTCCTCCGGCGAAGGAGCCGGAGCAAGAAGCCGAGGCGCCCGCGGCCGTTGAGCCGAGCGGCGCCGAGCCTCGAGAGGTCGACCGCTACGAGTCCGGCGAAATCACTTACGTAATGTTCTCGGACGGCGCGGTGGAGGTCCGGACATCGAACGGCGCGCAACGCTTCGCTTCCCTCGCGGAGCTTCGCGCGCAAGCCGCGCAGCAATATTGAGCCGGGCTCAACCGCCCCGAAGGAGGATCGGCGCGGCGTCGCGCATCATGGCGTCGCGGGCGATCCCGATTCATCGAAAAATCCTGGCGCGGATTCGGCGCCGATCATAAAACCAGTTCGATGGAGACCGGCACGTGATCGGAGGGGCGCTCCCAACCTCGCGCTTCGCGAAGAATATCGAGTCCGGTCAGCGCGCCGCCGAGCGCGCCGCTGACGAGAATATGGTCGAGCCGGCGCCCCTTGTCGCTCGCCGCCCAATCCGCCGCGCGATAACTCCACCACGTGTAGAGCTTCTCGTTTTCCGGCACGAAACGGCGAAGAGAGTCGATCCACTCGCCCGCGTCGAACACCCTCTTGAGCTTTTCGACTTCCACTGGCGTGTGGCTGACGATTTTTAGCAGCGCCTTGTGGCTCCAGACGTCATGTTCGAGCGGCGCGATATTGAGATCGCCGGCGAGCACGACGCGCCCGTCGGCGATGCGCTCGGTTTTGATCCATTCGGTCATTTCGTCGAGAAAATCGAGCTTATGCGCGAATTTTGGATNNGTTCGTCGCCGCCGGCGGGCACATAGAAATTATGCAGTTTCAACGGCGCGCCGCCGGCCTCCAACTCCACCGCGATATGCCGCGCATGACCGACGGAGCAAAAATCCCGGTTCTCGATCACCCGAAGCGGATGTTTCGAGGCGATGGCGACGCCGTGATAGCCCTTCTGGCCGTGGATCGCGAGATGCCCATAACCCAGCGCGCGAAAATCCGCCGACGGAAACTCCGCGTCGCGGCACTTGGTTTCCTGCAGACAGATCACGTCGGGAGCGTGGGCCTGAAGAAAGCGCGCCACCAGCGGCATGCGCAGGCGCACGGAATTGATGTTCCAGGTGGTTATTTTCATGCGGCGATTTTCATTTGGCTACGTTCTCCAAACTCACGATTTCGTCTTGTCGCCGAACAAGAACGGCGCCACCTCGGCGACTCCGGGCTGCTTCTCGGCGCAAAAGGGCATGGGGCGGCACACCGCCATGGCCGAAAGTCCGACGCGGGCGGTCAGCAAGCCGTTCAGCACGCCTTCGCCAAGCCGCGCTGAAAGCTTCGCGGCTATGCCGTGGCCGACCAATTGCTGCAACAGCGAGTCGCCGATGGCAAGTCCACCGGTGATCGCGAGATGCGAGCCCACGGAACGCGCCAATTTAAAAAAACCCAACAGGCCGGGGCGTCCGCCGTAGATTTCGGCGATGCGGCGCATCAGGGCGATCGCCTGGGCGGCGACGAAAATCAAATCGACCAACGCGCGCGGGCTGATCGTGGTGACGACCGAAACGCGTTTGGACGCGCTGGCGATTTCGCGCCGCGCCAATTCGTCGAGCGGCAGCACCAGCGTGCGTTCGGCGAGATCGATGAGGTCGCGTCCGTCGATGATTTCGCGCGACAGCTCCAGCACGCGCGCCCGCGCCCGCGCGGTTTCGGGGCGCGCTTCGTAAATCCCGCAAAGTTCGACGAGGCGCGCGCGCGCGCCCTTGCCGTCGTCGTCCGCGCGCGCCTTCGCCAGCGCGATGTGGAGTTTGGCGATTTTGTTCTGGCGCATCATCGTGCGGATTTCGCGCGCGAATAAAATTAGCGCGGTGACCACCAGGGCGGCGGCGAGCCCGAAGCCAATGGTTCCAAGGAGGGCCGAGTGGGCGAAAAGGTCTTCGACGAGCTTGGTCACCCACAAAGTGACGGCGAGCGAGATCAAACCGGTCAGCGCCGACCAGAACACGCCGCCCCAGGATAGGAGGAAGCGGCGCAAAAGCCCCCCGGCCTGCGCCTCTTCCACCGCCTGTTCGTCGGCGTCGAGACCGCCCTCGGCGCCCGCGCGGCGGCTCGCGAAGGGGTCTTCCTCGGGTTCGATGACCTTGGTGGCGAAAGGCCGCGCCTGTTCTTGCGCCTCCCGCGCGGTTTTGGGCGGAACAACTGTGTCGCCGTCGAGGCGAAAGGCTCTTGGGCGCGGTCGGCGCTCGGGTTCGGTCATGAGGCGCTCTTGATGGGCGTCCGCTTTGAACGCCGGACGATGGGGGCCCGCGGCGGGCGTGGCCTGCTTTACTCCCTTGGAGCGGAAAACGGGAGCCCCTGTAGAATGGGAAATCGCATCGGTCGGCGCAATGGCTCTTGGCCGAGCAAGTCTGGCGCCCGCGTCGGCGCGTCCGAGTCAACCGCCCGAGTTAACCGCCTGGCGCGAATCGCCGAGCGCGGCCCGCTGTTTGGTTGCGGCGAGCGAGCCCGTCGGCTAGCATCCCGCGCGCCATTCCCTTAAGGGTTGCGCGCCGCGACCCAGCGGCGATTCCCCTCGTCAGCAGCGTGTTGTCCCAAGCCGATGTCGTCCCTTCCGCCCTACGCCTCCGATGCGCTGGCTTTCGCGCTGGCCTATCTGCTCGGCTCGATTCCCTTCGGCCTTCTGCTCACGCGCGGCGCGGGCGCGGGCGACATTCGCTCGATCGGCTCCGGCAATATCGGGGCGACCAACGTATTGCGCACCGGTCGCAAGGATCTCGCGGCGGCGACCTTGCTGCTGGACGCGCTCAAAGGCGCTGTCGCGGTGTTTCTCGGCGGCTGGCTCGCCCCCGGCGGCGCGATGGTCGCGGCTCTCGGCGCGTTTTTCGGGCATATCGCGCCGGTTTGGCTAAGGTTTCGCGGCGGCAAGGGGGTCGCGGTCTTTATCGGCGCGCTGCTCGCGCTTCACTGGCCGACCGGCCTGATCGTCTGCGCCGTGTGGCTGGCAGCCGCCTATCTATGGCGGTTCTCGTCGCTTTCGGCCTTGCTCGCCTCGGCGTCCGCGCCCTTCGTTCTCTGGAGTTTCGGCCATGGCGAGCAGGCGCTGGTCGTTGCGCTGATGGCGGCGCTGCTGTGGTGGAAGCACAGTGAGAATATCGCGCGGCTGCTCTCGGGGACGGAGAGCCGCATCGGACAAAAAACGTGACATCGCCGGGCGAATCGACGAGCCGTCTGTCCGATGGGCAGTTGCTCGATTGGTTGCGCCTGATCCGAAGCGAGAACATCGGCCCACGCACTTTCCGCGAATTGGTCAACCGTTACGGCGGCGCCTCGGCGGCGCTGGAGGCGTTGCCGGAGCTTGTCGCGCGCTCGCTCAAGGGGCGCGCGATACGCATCGCGGACCGCGACGAAGCGCTGCGCGAGATCGAGGCGTCGCGGGCGATGGGCGCGCGCTTCATCGTCACCAGCGACCCCGATTACCCGCCGCTGCTGCGGATGATCGACAGCGCGCCGCCCCTGCTGATGATTCGCGGCGACGCGGGCGCGCTCGCGAGGCTCTGCGTCGCGATCGTCGGCTCGCGCAACGCCTCGGCGTCGGGCCTCACTTTCACCGAGCGTCTGGCGCGCGGCCTCGCGCGCGAGGATTATGTGATCGTCTCGGGCCTTGCGCGCGGCGTCGACACGGCGGCTCATCGCGCCTGCGTTGAAACTGGAACGGTCGCGGTTCTCGCCGGCGGCCATGCACGGCCTTACCCTTCCGAAAACGCGCCCTTGCTCGAAAAAATCGTGCAGTCCGGCGGCGCCGTGATCTCCGAAATGCCGCTGGAATGGGAGCCGCGCGGCCGCGATTTTCCGCGCCGCAACCGGCTCGTCTCGGGCCTCGCCCTCGGCACGGTCGTCGTCGAGGCCGCGCGTCGGTCGGGCTCGCTGATCACGGCCCGTTTCGCGGCGGAGCAGGGGCGCGAGGTTTTCGCCGTGCCGGGCTCGCCGCAAGATCCACGCGCCGAGGGAACCAACGACCTATTGCGCGAAGGCGCGACGCTCTGCGCCTGTGTCGAGGATGTGACGCGCGTTCTCCAGACGCGGCGCAAGGGGCCTTCGCCCGGCGCGGATCTGTTCGGCGAGTCCGCGCCATTAGTAGAGGAAGAGCCGCTGTTCGACGAACTGGATCTGTTTTCTTTTCGCGAAGCGCCGGCGGCGCCGCCGCGCGCGGCTCCCGCCGAGGCCCGATACGTTGCGCCACCGCCGATCCCGCGATTGGCCGAGAGCGCGGCGCCGGCGGCGAGCGCCCGCGACCTCGTGCTATCGCTGCTCTCGCCGGCGCCGGTCGCGATCGACGAACTCATTCGCGCGGTCGGCCTTCCCGCGCGCGACGTGCAAACCGCGCTGCTCGATCTCGATCTCGAAGGCCGGCTGGAGCGACACGGAGCGGCGCTGG
>PLAI01000351.1 GCA_003134075.1 Methylocystaceae bacterium
CCGTGAGGCGACGGAGAAGGTTCTTCATAGGGTTTTTGCCCACCTTTACGCGCAACGGGTAATGCTGGAAGGGATGATCCTCAAACCCAATATGGTGCTTCCAGGGTTAGCCTGCGCCAGGCAGGAGACGGTGGATGAGGTAGCCGACGCCACCATTAACTCTCTTCTGCGCGTCGTTCCCGCCGCAGTTCCAGGGATCGCGTTCCTGTCGGGGGGGCAATCTGGCGAACTCGCCTCCGCGCGGCTGAACGCCATGAATCTCCGATTCAAAGCTGCGGGGTCAACACCACCCTGGGCGCTCGCTTTTTCGTTTGCTCGCGCCATCCAGCAACCAGCTTTGGAAATATGGGGCGGCAAGGAAGCCAATCGACAAGCGGCGCAACAGGCTCTGCTTCTTCGATTACGCTGCAACGTGGCTGCGCGCCGCGGCGAATACGGCGCAACAATGGAAACGACATCGGTCTGACAACGCTCCCGGAAAGGACATTCGCCGCGATTGGCGGAATTACGATGCTCCGTCGGTACGCCGGAGCGCGACCAGATTGTGTCCTGTGGATCGCGGTCGCCAACCCAAGGCGCAAGGCGGACGGACGTGGGTCCGGAATGCCCCTATCCCTGACTTGGATGAAACGGAGCGAAAAGAAATGACATTCCTTCAGAATACACTTTTACAGATTTACTTCATTCGACATGGCGAAACCAAGTGGTCGATCTCGGGCCAGCATACCGGCCGCACGGACATTCCGTTGACTGCGCATGGCGAGGAGATGGCGCGCCAACTTGGGCCCTCCTTGCGGCAAATCACGTTCGCGCGAATTTTGACCAGCGCGAGTCTGCGTGCGCGACAGACATGTGAATTAGCGGGGTTGGGGCCGGCATCCGAGGTTGAGCCGGATCTGGAGGAATGGGACTACGGCGATTACGAAGGACGGCTCTCTGTGGACATTCGGAAAAGCCGACCAGACTGGGAGGTTTGGCGGGACGGATGTCCGCGTGGCGAAACGCCCAAAGAAGTTTCGAATCGTGCGGATCGGCTTATCGAACATCTTATCGGTGTCAAAGGGAACATAGCGCTATTCTCGCATGGGCAGTTCGGGCGCGTCTTGGCTGCGCGATGGATCGGCTTGCCGGTCATTAACGGGCGGCATTTGGCAATCTATCCGGCGTCGCTCAGCATTCTCGGCCACGAAAACGACTACCCCGAACGCCGAGTCATATCACTTTGGAACGCTGCGTCGGTATCTCCGGCGCGGGGACGATAAAGTGACACTTAATCTTCGACTCACATTCTCCGGATGACACGCGATTTTACCCGGTCCGTCCAGCGCTTCAGGTTTGTCGAAAATGCCAAAGCGTTGCAAATTAATGCCCACCTGGGGGCGATCTGACGAATACCTATATCAGCAGTAGCATAGTCAACTGACGCATCGCCGAAGCTCAACCGCGCTGTTGCAACCCTTGCTCGATGGCGCTGTTGCGGCGCGACGATCAAGATGAGGGCGAGGGCTTCGGTTGACGTTATTGAGCCGATCTCCGGAGATCATTTGGAGTTGGGGTGCGGCGTTATGCCATCGCCAACCATGGCCCACGCCGGCATCTGACGACGCTACGGGCTTCCAGGGGTGACTGAGTACTTTCCGAGTCTATTTTGGGCGGATCGTTCCTGGGTATTATCGCTCTTGCACCGATGACGCCCATCGAGAATATTTAGCGTTATTAGGACATCCGAAATGAAGCGAGAACACAAGCAACAGCCGTCGATTTTTAGAACGGTAACTTCTGTCCTTGCTTATCCAATTTTCATCGACGGCAAGGACGACCAGTACCTGGCAGGCATTGGACTGACAGCGGTGAATCTCACGGGATTACGGGAAATCAGCAAGGTAAAGCTCAAGGGCAACCGCAAACTTTCCGGGATCAGGCCCACCGAGTCCGTCAACGGTGTGGGAAAACCGACCCGGATCGAACACAAAAAGAGCCATGGCCACTGGAAATATCATGCCTTCCGGGATTCTTTCAACGAAGTCGCGGCGCTCACTAGCGAAAGCTGCGCGTTGCTGGGTGAACCACGGCGCAAGCCAAAACATTTGCTAATTCTCGAACGCTCCAACAACGGAGCACTTACGGAGCCTTGTGTCGAATTTGAAGGTGAAATGGGCGGGACGAATGGGCTGTCCATCATGCCGCGGAGTTGTTTCTCCATCGGCCCGAGCGGAGTATGTAATATGCCGTGGCAAGTTGGTCTCCGAACGGTATCCGGCAACGCGCGTTGCACGTTGCCCCTCCCGCTAAGACCCGCACCAGACGATGGCGCCCCTAGAGAGGCGGCTCGGTCTGGCGCGCCGTCGACCTTCAGCGCGCAACTCATCGACCGAAGCAGATAACTCAAGGCAGGAGAGCGAAGATGAGCAGAAAAAACACGGCAGGCCGGGCTCAAGTCAACATGGATGTTCCCGGTGGTTCTGCGTAAACTTCCTGGAGTCCATGTCATGCTACCGCCAATTGAGGATCTCGAACATTACTGCATCTTTCTCGATTTCGACGGGACTCTGGTGGAGATCGAAGATCACCCAGACGACGTCCGAGTCGACGCCTCGACACTGCGATATATTGAAAGACTGCGCGGCAAGGTGGGGGGCGCTCTCGCTTTAATCTCGGGAAGAGATATCGACGTCGTTGATCGCCTGTTGCATCCTCTCGTACTGCCGGTCGCTGGCGTGCACGGTCTACAACGCCGCGATGCGGCAGGCCGGCTTCATACGCCAGTCATTGACCAACGCATTGTGGAAGCCATCGCGAGCAATATCGAATCGACCTTTAGCGAAGAGCCGGGCGTCATAATCGAAAAGAAGACGGGCGCGGTGGCGTTGCACTATCGGCTGCGGCCTGACTTTGAAACGCGGTGTGTTGAGCTTGCGCAAGGAATTGTGCGCGATCGACCTGAACTACATTTGATTAAAGGAAAAATGGTTTGCGAGATCAGGCTCGACGGAAATGATAAGGCCGCCGTGATCGAGGCGTTTCTCGCCGAACGTCCATTCAAGGGCCGAAAACCGATCTTCGCTGGTGACGACGCAACCGACGAAAGCGGATTCGGCGCCGTCAACGCCTGTGGGGGCATATCGATCAAAATCGGCGGAAATCCCACCCGCGCAATGTTTCGCGCGACAAGCGTTCTCGAACTTCGCAACTGGTTTGAGGGGCTCCTGAAGGCTGCGCGAACGTCGAGGGTCCAATGAGCGATCTCGAACTCGGCGTCATCGGAAATTGCGTTGTCGCGGCGCTCATCGATCGTGACGCATGCGTGGTGTGGTATTGTCTGCCGCGCTTCGATGGAGACCCCGTCTTTCACACCCTGTTAGGCGCGCCGGGAGATGCGCCGGACGCTGGCGTGTTCGCAATAGAATTGCAAGATCACGTTCAAAGCACCCAACGTTACGTCGCCAATACGGTGGTGCTCGAGACAGAGCTGCACGGAAAGCATGGTTCGATCCGGGTCACGGATTTCATTCCCCGTTTCCTTTGGCGAGACCGCATATTTCATCCGCAGACCCTGGTGCGCCGGCTAACACCGATTTCAGGCAGTCCACGCATCAGGATTCGCGTTCGCCCGCGTTTCGAGTTCGGCGCCACGGCTCCGGTGCTCACTTATGGATCGCACCATATCCGTTATGTTGGACCGAACACGACCTTGCGGCTGACGACAAATGCGCCGGTCGATTTCATTCGCGACGAGACGTTCTTCAATCTGCGGGGGCCGCTCGAGTGCATTCTCGGTCCGGATGAAACGCTGAGTGAAGGGATTACGCAGACTGCTGCGGCGTTCGAGGAGCGCACGCGCAGTTACTGGCGGCACTGGGTGCATCGTTTGGCAATTCCGTTCGAGTGGCAAGACGCTGTCATTCGGGCGGCCTTGACTCTCAAACTTTGCACCTACGAGCCGACCGGAGCAATTGTCGCGGCGCTCACGACAAGCATGCCGGAAGGCCCGGGCACGCAACGCAATTGGGACTATCGCTTTTGCTGGGTGCGCGACGCCTATTTCGTGGTTCGGGCGCTAAATCGTCTTGCAGCCGTGCGCAAGATGGAGAACTATTTTCGCTGGCTGATGAATATCGTCGCCTCGTTGAACGACAATGATATCCAGCCGGTCTATGGTGTCGGTCTCGAAGCGGACCTGCATGAAAGAATTGCTACGGCGTTGCCCGGCTATCGCGGCATGGGGCCGGTCCGCATTGGAAACCAGGCGCATCAGCATCTACAACACGACTCTTACGGGAACGTAATTCTGGGCGTCGCGGAAGCATTCCTTGATCAACGGCTATTGTCGCCGCCGAACCGTGCGGATTTCCTGCGGCTCGAGGATCTGGGCCGCAAGGCCTTGCAGCTCTATGACAAGCCCGACGCAGGCATGTGGGAGTTCCGGACGCGTGCGCGCATACATACGACGTCCAGCCTGATGTGTTGGGCGGCGGCGGACCGGTTGGCGCGGATCGCGGAATATATCGGCGAAACGGAGCGCGCCAGCGATTGGAGCGAGGGCGCGGAACGCATCAAGAAGGTAATCCTTGAGCGCGCATGGTCTCAGACGCGTGAAGCCTTTGTCGAATCCTTCGACGGCGAGCATCTCGACGCCGGCGTCCTGCTGATGACCGACGTCGGCTTTCTGGATGCATCCGATCCGCGCATGGTTTCTACCATGAAACAATTGGAGGCGGTTCTCGCGCGTGGTCCGCATATGATGCGTTATGAGGCGCCCGACGACTTTGGAGTTCCCGGAACGGCTTTCAATACATGCTCGTTTTGGCGCATCGAAGCTCTAGCGCGAATGGGTCGCGTGGACGAAGCCCGCGAACATTTCGAGGCGCTTTTGGCTCTCCGGAATCGATTGGGGCTTATGTCGGAGGATGTCGATCTTCAAACCGGAGAATTGTGGGGAAACTATCCGCAAACCTATTCGTTGGTTGGAATCATCAACTGCGCGGTGCGACTGTCGCGCACATGGGAGAAGGCGATATGAGGCGTCTGGTCATTGTATCCAACCGTGTCGCCGATCCTTCGCGCGGGGGAGCTTCCGGCGGGTTGGCCGTCTCCATTCTCGACGCCCTGCGCAGACGCGGCGGGATGTGGTTCGGTTGGAATGGCGAGATTGTCGCCGATGAGGCCGAAATCGTTCCGGCGTGCGTCAAACACGACAACTGCACCCTCATGACAATGCCGCTTACCGAACGCGATTACCGGGAATACTACCTCGGATTTTCGAATGAGGTTCTGTGGCCGGTTCACCATTATCGTCTCGATCTCGCGCACTTCACCCTCGAAGCCGCCGAAGGCTACCGAAGGGTCAATGCGCGTTTCGCCGAGAAGCTGTCGCCGATCATACACCGGAGCGACCTCATCTGGGTGCATGACTATCACCTCATTCCGCTCGGCGCCGGGCTGCGGGCGCGGGGCGTCGGCAATGAAATCGGCTTCTTCTTTCACATTCCATTTCCCCCGCCGGAGGTTTTGTCTGCGACGCCGGAACACGAATGGTTGATGAGCTCCCTCCTCGAATATGACCTCGTGGGCTTTCAAACGACATCTGACCAGGCGAACTTCTGTCGCTTCGCGTGCGATTTCATGGGCGGCGAAATGACCGCCCCCGACACGTTGCGCGTCGCCGGCAAGTCTCTGAAGGCTTCTGTCTTTCCGGTCGGGATCGACGTCGAGTCGTTGGTCGCCATGGCGCAAAGCCCGGAGGCGGATGAGAGAGTTCAACGAACTCGGCGGCAGGCCGAACCGGGGTTAACCGTCATCGGCGTCGATCGCCTGGATTACAGCAAGGGCCTGCCGGAAAAATTCCGAGCTTTCAGACGCCTGCTCGAAATGTGCCCCGACAAGTGCAAACCCGCGAGCTTGATACAGATAGCGTCGCCAACCCGCGATGATCTGGAGGCCTATATCGATATCCGTCACGAACTTGAAACGCTGTCGGGGGCGATCAATGGACAATTCGGGGACTTCGACTGGACGCCCGTGCGCTATATTCACCGAGCGGTCGAACGCGACAGGCTGGCCGCTCTTTACCGTGGAAGCAAGATTGGCCTCGTCACGCCGTTGCGCGACTGGATGAATCTCGTCGCGAAAGAGTATGTCGCCGCCCTGGACGAGGCTGATCCCGGCGTTCTCATTTTGTCGCGCTTTGCGGGCGCCGCCGAGGACCTGTAGGAGGCCTTGATCGTCAACCCCTACGACATCGACGAAGTAGCCCATGCGATGCGCAGGGCGATCGAGATGACAAAGGAAGAGCGTATCGAGCGGCATCGAGCGCTTATGGAGCGCGTTCGCCAACACGACGCGTGTAACTGGATGCTAGGCTTTCTGCGGGCTTTGAGTTCGTGCCGTGAACAATTTGCCGACAATGCCGGCGCGAGCAGCGTTCGGCGTCGCGACGCCGATCAACGCCGCGGATCGTTTGTCGCCTTCCCCGGGCTTTCAGGCGCATCAAATTCTAGGGGAAAACTCGTCACTGGAACAAAGTTTGGCGGCGGGTCGACGAGCCTGAACTACTCAAGATCGAAGACGCGAGTTCCATTCTGAAGCCACTCGTGCGTGTCAGCTCTAAAGTAAGGGTAAGGGAGTCAACAATCATGAAAATCGCCCAGATCGCGCCGCTAATTGAAAGTGTTCCGCCGCGGCTTTATGGCGGCACCGAACGGATTGTTTCTTACCTCACCGAAGAACTCGTTCAGATGGGCCATGACGTCACTCTGTTCGCAAGCGGGGATTCACTGACGTCCGCTAATCTCGTTCCTTGCGCGCCGATGGCGTTGCGGCTCGACAAGCAAGTCCACGACACGATTCCTCACTACATGCTCATGCTCGACCGTGTACGGCAGCTGGCCCACAATTTCGATATCCTTCATTTTCACGTCGACTTTTTCCCTTTCCCACTGTTTCGTTCGATCGCGCGGCGCACAGTGACCACATTGCATGGACGGCAGGACCTTCCGGATTTGCCGTCTTTTTATTCCGCATTCCACGACATGCCGTTAGTGTCGATTTCAGACGCGCAACGATTGCCCCTTCCCAAGGTCAACTTCGCCGCGACGATTTACCATGGTTTGCCGTTACAATTGCACCGCCCAACCTTCGATCCGCGCGGAGGTTATGTAGCGTTTCTGGGACGGATCTCGCCAGAAAAAGGGCCTGAGCGGGCTATTCATATCGCTCGGACATTGGGGATTCCCATCAAGATCGCGGCAAAGGTCGACAAAGTTGACGAAGGGTACTTTCGCGAGTGCGTTGCTCCATTGCTGAGTGGCCCGGGGGTCGAATTCATCGGCGAGATCAACGAGCGGCAAAAGAGCCAATTTCTTGGGGAGGCGCTTGCCCTTCTTTTTCCGATCGACTGGCCTGAACCTTTCGGCCTGACGATGATCGAGGCGATGGCTTGCGGCGCCCCAGTCCTAGCGTTCCGACGCGGCTCCGTTCCAGAAATTATCGATGACGGTCTCACCGGCGTGATCGTCGACGGCATGGATCAGGCCGCCGCCGCTCTGCCCCGGGTTTTGGGGCTTGACCGCCGCGCCATACGCCGGCGTTTCGAGGAACGCTTTTCGGCCGCCTTAATGGCGAAGAATTATGTGAACCTATATCGTTCGTTGTT
>PLAI01000070.1 GCA_003134075.1 Methylocystaceae bacterium
GCAAAAGTCAGCAAGTCGAAAATCGCCAAGCCCGAAGCCGCATCCGTTCGCCCGGTCAAGGAAACCCTGACCAAGGCCGCGCTGATCAACCTGATCGCCGAGCAGAACGAGATCCCCCGCAAGACCGCCGTAGGCGTTTTCGCCACGCTGGAAAGCGTGTTGCTCGGATCGGTGCATCCGCGCGGTGTGGGTGAATTCACCTTGCCGGGGCTGTTGAAAGTGACCCTTCACAAAGTGCCGGCCCGCAGGGCGGGCACCTTGGTCCGCAATCCCGCCACCGGTGAGATGGTCAAGGGCGCCGCCAAACCGGCGAGCATGCGNNGCCTTGTCGAAATTGAAGACAGCGGCCTCGGGCTGATCCGTCATTTCGGCCGCCAAAGGTCTCGGGCTATTGCTTCGCCCGGGCGCCTTGCCCTGCCGGAGAGAACGCTGACACTGCCTTCGTTGGCGCAGATCGCAAATTGGCGACCCTCTTGATAGCGCCGATCGGCATCTATGCGAACCACGCCTTCGCAAAGAACCAAGAACTTAACCACTAAAAACTTTGAGGTCCCCGCGACTTTGCATGGTCCCGTCGTTCGATGACCCCTTATTCATTTTAAACCCCGAAACCTTAACTCTGCTCATTCCAGTTTCATGCCGGGCCGATAGAAAAACAACTATCCACCGGAGGCTGCTATTAATGCCGCTCAACTTCCTCGATCTTACCTGGTGTCAGGAAGACTATAAGGCCCTTCGGTGCACCGGTGACAGCAAGGTATTCACGCACCTGGCCGCGATAGAGTTCCACGAGCGCGGGGTCAGGGTGGACATCGCTCTTCCAATCGATGACGGCGTCAATGCTTCCATTGGGAGCAATCGCTATCGCGTCGGCGATGCCCGATGTCAGTTCCATCGCAACTCCGTCGATCTTCGAGCCATATACTGGAATCTCTGGTTTCAGCCGTGGTCGCAGCTCCGCGATCTCGGCCAGTTGAAGGCCTCGCAGCGCAGTGGTAGCCATCTCTGTGCTGCAAGGACCGAGTGAAGCATCTTCGTTGTCGGCAATACCCATATGAGCTAGCCCGTCTTATTCACCGGGGGCTTGATTTTTGGCTGGCGGATGTAGCGTAAGATATTGATTTGGTGTATGGATTAGTTGCTTACACCGATCCTTCACGCCCTCGCATCGAAGCTACATCCGCCATGATCGAAGATAGCCTTCTCCCGTTCTCGTTTCCAGCCGTTGGCCGCAAGAAGATCACCGCCGCGTTCGACGGCGGGCGCATCACCTCGGATTCTGGCGTGATGTTGCTGGGGCAAGCCGAGCGCCGACTGGGAGTGGCGGACAAGCTCGCCGCCGTCATCGCCGATCCGCGCAATCCATTGCTGATCACCCATTCGCTCGGGAGCATCTTTCGCGCTCGCATTCTCGCCATCGCCTGCGGCTACGAGGATGCTGACGACCTCGACCATCTGCGCAAGGATCCCGCCTTCAAGCTTGCCTGCGGGCGATTGCCCGATACGGGAGACGATCTGTGCTCACAGCCGACCATGTCGCGTTGGGAGAACGCGCCGACCTTGCGCGAAATTGTGAAGCTGAGCGGCGTCCTCATCGATCTTTATTGCGCCAGTTACGCCACGCCGCCACAAGCCGTCACGCTCGATATCGACGACACCTGCGATGTCGCGCATGGCCATCAGCAACTATCGCTGTTCAATGCGCATTACGATGAGCGCTGCTTCCTTCCGATCCATGTTTACGACACCGCCACGGGGCGCCCCGTGGCAATCATTCTGCGACCCGGCAAAACGCCGTCCGGCAAGGAAGTGCGCGGCCATTTGCGCCGGATCGTCCGCCGCATCCGCGCGCACTGGCCATCGACCAGGATCACCATCCGTGGCGACGGCCATTATGGCCGCCGCGAGGTGATGGATTGGTGCGAGGACAATGGCCTCGATTACGTTTTCGGGCTGTCGGGCAACAGGATTCTCGCCGCCGCCGTCGAAGACAAGGCCGACGATATCCGCACCCGGCGCGCGCTGAAACAGATGCTGGTCCTGCGCGGCTATGTGCAAACCAACTACGCCGCCAAATCCTGGAAAGTCGAGCGCCGCGTCTGCGCCCGCATCGAAGCGACGGAACTGGGGCTGGATATCCGCTATGTCGTCACCAACATTGCGACGGGCTCGGCCGAACATATCTACGACACGCTCTATTGCGCGCGCGGCCAGATGGANNCGGCTCATTCTGCACACCGCCGCCTATTGGCTGATGCTCGAATTGCGCGACGCCATCCCCAAAACCCATCCGCTCGCCGTCGCCGAATTTGTAACCTTGCGCGAAAAGCTTCTCAAGATCGGCGCGCGCATCATCGAGACCGCAAGCCGCATCAAGCTTGCGCTCGCCACCGCCTGTCCTCAGGCTGGACTATTCCGATATCTGGCCGGCGCCTTACAGCCAGCGGGGCCGTGAACGACGGGGCAGAGACAGCGTCCGCACGCCCCAGAGCACCCATCCATCCAACTTCCAACGCGTTCGAAAGTGCGGATCGACCCAGCGAAAAACACGCAATGCGGAATTGCGTCCGCAATCAGGGCGCGAATAAAATCAGCAATGCGCGGCGGTTGGGTGAATAAGACGGGCTAGCAGTTCTGCGGCGCGAGCTTGTACGGTGTGTTGCACTTCCGTTGTTTCTCCCGTGAGAATCTCTTCAAGGAGCTTGTGCAGGACCAGCCCCCGCTCGCGCCCGCCCTGGATGACGGGTTGTTCGGCTTCGGGTTGTTGTTCATCCACGGCTTCAATGCCCGCGAAGACGGAGAACTCCGAAATTGATTCAGCAATTACCTGTTCATGCCGGCTCGGTTGTCGCCATGTGATCTTCCTCTCGCCGGCGGCAATGATTCTGGCCTCTGCTTGCCACGTATCCCAGCTCTGGAGGTTTGCAGCGGAGGCCGTAGGTGCAGACGCAGACTTAACGGACACAGAAGTTTCAAACTTCGGGAGCGAAGCCATGTCCAAGGTGAGCAGGCTCAGCCAGTCGTCCTTCGATCGTTCGTTTTGGAGCGGCAAAAGGAGAAGATCCCGCGCGCGCGTCAGGGTGACATACCATAGCCGCACACGTTCTCTGCGCAGCTCATCCGCTTCGGCTTGCTTCACGGTGTCATAATCTGGACTGTTGAATCCTAGAATCCCGAAGTGGACGGAATCGTCCTGTCGTCGGTAGAGGAACTGATCTTTCGAAAATAGTCTCGTCATCGAATTTATAGGGATCACGATTGGCCATTCGAGGCCCTTCGACGAATGCATTGTGACGATGGACACGGCGTCGGCTTCGGCGTCAGGCCGTCCCTCCGCCTGCGACTCTGTATCATCCCAATTCTGCCACATGGCCCGAGAGAATTCCGAGATGCCGCGCGCAGCATAGGGCCGCGCCATTTCGAGCACGAGTTCGACATTCGCTAGAGCGCGCTCGGCGCCGTGTCGATAACGCGCTTTGAGGATCGGGCGGATCTTGAGCTCTTCGACAGCCTCTGCCATCAATTGGTGTGGTGTCGCCCGTCGCGCCTTTTTGGCGAGGTTTTGCAGGATCGCGAAAATTTGTTTCAGGACCGGGTTTTGCAGCAGTTCAATATCAGTCCAAAGATACAACGGCCGATTGCGACCTGTGGCGTCCTGCAACCCTTGGATCTCGTCGGCGATCTCCTCTTCCGTCAGGCCGACTAGCGGACCGCGCAAAACGGCGCCAAGGGCAAGCGTATCGCGCCGGTCGGCGATCGTCCGCGCCACCGCGATCAGATCCTGGAT
Source organism: Methylocystaceae bacterium (assembly GCA_003134075.1). Classification (GTDB taxonomy): domain Bacteria; phylum Pseudomonadota; class Alphaproteobacteria; order Rhizobiales; family Beijerinckiaceae; genus Methylocystis. Next base: position 3,788 of record PLAI01000070.1, read on the forward strand.
TTCCTGGCGGTTGAAGAATCCCTTGCCCGCCTGGGTAGCGATTGGGATGCCCCGGCTTTCCAGCGCGCGCTCATAGATCCACAGGCTGGTCCCCGTCGGCGCCAGGAGGGCGATGTCGCCAGCCCGTGCTGCACGGAAGGCTCGCAGATCTTTGTCCCATACTGGGTATGATCCGATCAGGCGCTGGATGATGTCCGCGACGATGTTCGCTTCTTCGCGCCTCAGTGCGCCGGCTACTAATCCTTTCTCACCTCTATGGCGGTCCTCGATCATGATGTCGAACGTAGCGACGGCGGGATGATCGCCAGATTGACGCACTGGCGCCAAAGCGGCGAAGCCCGGCTGACCCTGATCAACGTCGAGCATGCCGGCAAAATTCTGGTTCACAAATTCCAGAATTGGCGGCTGGGATCGGAAATTCGCGGATATCTCCAGAACCGATACCGAGTCGCTTGAAGCTAGCGCATTCTTTGCGGTGATGTACGTGGCGACATCCGCTCCGCGGAATCTATAAATCGCCTGCTTGGGGTCTCCAACAAGAAACAATGCGCCGGGACGGATTTGCTGCTCGTGCCATGGAGTATCAGAGGTTCCATCTCCTGCCAGGCGCCACAGAATCTCCGCCTGTAGTGGGTCGGTGTCCTGGAATTCATCGACCAAAATTCTTGGATATTTTTTCGCCAAAGCAAGCCGGACAGGCTCAGATGTCGCCAACAGGTCTCGGGCGTGGTGAAGCAGATCGTCGAAATCCATCAGCGCGGCGTCGCGCTTGTATTGGGCATACAAATCCTTGAGGGCAGTGAACTCATCGACGAAGCGCTGGAAGGCCATCTGCCCCAGCAAAGTTCGGAATTCACCGTAAGCAGCGTCGCACGCCCTGTAATGGGCCTCGCCAGCGGAACTGAGCTGCTCGCCAACTGCTGTGCTTTGTCCGTGCGCCTTTGCGGCTTCCTTCCATTTGTTCTTCTTGCCCCATGGCCGGAAACCTGTGCCTTTCTCCGTTTTGGCCTTTGGCGGCTGGTGGGACAGGAGGTCGGCGATTTTCTTGCCCGTCACATGGCCAACCGACAATGCGCGGACCATGTCTGCAATGCGGGCGAGGTCGGTCAGATCCTCGGCAGTTTTTTCCTCGACTACCTGGCAGCCATTGTACCATGCCGCGAAGTCATCGATCGCCGAGACGAGTCGCGAAAAGACGGCCGAGTCGACGACCGCTGGCAGCGCCGAAGCGGTCCGATGGTCTTTGAGAAAATCAGCGGCTTTGGTGATCAGATCGACGGCGGCATCTGGCGACGCGTTCACCAATTCGGCGAAAAAGTCCTCGCTTCCGCCTGCCCCTTTCATTGGGGGAATTCGTCCAAGCCCTTCGGAACTGCGGTCTCGTCCAAACCGAGCCGAAAGCCATGCGTCCATTAAGTCCTGAAACGCCAATTCAGCCGCAGCCGGATCGATGATTTCGGCGCCGGGGTCGATGCCAGTCTCGACTGGATAAGGGCGAACGATCTGCTGGCAAAACCCGTGAATCGTGGTGCAGGTGATCTCGTCGAGAGCGTTGGCGCCACGTTCAATTGCTTCGCGCTGAGCTGCAGACAGGGGCGTAGACAGCGCGTTCTGCAGTTCTGGCGGAATGGTTCCCTCGAGCAACGCGCCGGCGAATCGCTCGATGCGCTCAAGCAGCTCGCTTGCCGCGGCTTCCGTAAAGGTGATGGCGACGATGTCCCTTGGCTGCACGCCAGTCGTCAGCATCATCGCCACGCGACCGGCCATAAGCGCGGTCTTGCCACTGCCCGCGCCGGCTTCAACGATAAGTGTGCGATCATGATCGATCAGTGCCGTCAGGCGCGCCGCTGCATCGGGAAGGCCAGGGTTAGTCGCGCCCATTTCAGGGCTCCTCCCACAACGGAGCGACATCAGAGAGTTCCGTCGCGACCAATGGCTGCATCAGTTCCAGATAACTTTCCTTTGCGCCGCCAGGCAGCGCGAAGGCGAGATCGTTGAAGTCCTCGGCGGCGCCAGGCCCAGGGAGAGCCTTTCCAGCGGCGAAGGCCGCGTAGGCTGCCGACAAATAGGCAGTCAGTTTGGCGAGTGTTGCATCTGGCGCTTCGAGATTTAGCAATGCGTCTTTCTTTCGCGGATAAAGGAGCCTTGCATCAACGGCTAGCGTGCCAGCAACCAGCGATCTTACAGCGTATGCATAGAGGCAGCGCTGCAATTCGGCGCCGCCTTTAAGCTGCGGAGTTCCCTTCGGGACCTTTCCGGATTTGTAGTCAGTCACCCGCGCCGCGCTGTTATCGCCTGCAAGGTCAAGTCGGTCTATCGAGCCGCCTATCTGAATGTTGGCGCCAGGGATGATGACCTCGGCAAGTGGGTTCCAAGGCAACGCCTTCCGAACGTTGTCGCCTAAGCCGAGAGCGCGAGAATCGCCTCCGAATGGGATTTCGGCAAAACTTCTTTGTCCCGTGAGAGGCGGCTCAGTAATTGAGAGCGCCGCCAGAGCCAGCTCAGCTACTTCTTCAAGCTTTCGGCGCCAGATGACCGGCGGGGGGATCGGCACGGTCTGCTCCCAGCGCGCTCCCACACCATTGCTTGCCGCCTCGATGGCGGCGCGCAACTCGTTCTCGGTCGCCGAAGCGAATCCGCCGGAATTTTCTTCAAGCAGATCGATCGCCGCCTGCAGGATCTCATGGAGTAGGTTGCCGAACGCAAGCGCGTCGAGGGTGAGCGGTTCGTCTGTTTCGTCCGGAGAGGTCCAGCCAAAACCGTATTGCCAGAGATATCCCAGCGGATCGCGCAGTAATTTAACTAACGATGACGCTGATTGTCGCCGGTTGAGGGCTCGAAGCAGAAGCGGGTGGTTCGCCCGCACCTTACCGTCGTGCGCCGTGATGCGGTTGGTATGCCAGTCAATCCACGCCGACAGCGCAGAGCGGGCCTGGGGCAATGCAGAGAACTCCGCCGGTCGGGCAAACAACCGATCCGTGGCGCTCGCCGCATGCTCCGGCTCCCGGCTTTGAGCGAGATAGATTTCCGGGGCGTCGCGCGGATATAGCGGCGAAATGCCGTTGATGCGGCCGCCACTGTCGCGACGGGCCCGCGAGCAGACCAATTCGCCGGCCGTCATGGCCTTGATCGTCGCGAAATCACGGCGGTCGGCTTGGTGCACCGGAAGTGGATCGAGGCGCGAAGAGGGGATGATGTGATGCGGCAGGAGCGGATCTTCGCTGGCCCGACGCGGCCATGATCTCGAGGTCAAGCCGACCAGCCAAGTGTATCTCCTCGGGACGGCGGCGACAGCTGACGCCGGCGCCCAGATGATCGAGGCGGCTGGTTCCAGTCCGTCATCAACACGCAGGCCCGCCAGAGTGACGTCCAGGGCTTCGGCCGGGGCATCCGCCAACGCCTTGCGCCAGATAGCTAGGGATCGTCCTTCCAGGAGACGCTCTCCGAGCCCGGCCGCCTTGGCGAGGCCCATGCCGACGGCGTCGACAATGCTGAGGAGACGCGCCCGATGATCGACGCCGTCCGGGAAGTCCTCGACCTTTAGAGCAGCGATCTCCTGTTTCCACCGCGCGGCGTCCAAAAGCGGCGCGTCGACAGGAAGTTTAAGCCACCAGCTACCGGTCACGTTGGCGAACTGCTTGGTCTGCGAGCGCAGGAGGCCAACCAAGCGCTTTACGCGTGGCTGCGAAAAGCCTCGCAGAAGAACCTCAGCCAGGGCGGCGGCCAGCTGACCATCGGGATTATCGAGCGCGGCCCGGCCATGGACGAAGTGGATAGGGATGTTGGCTGTGTCCGCCAGCGCAAGCACGTGATCGTCCCATGTCGCCGGCGATGCTGTCGTAATGGCAATCTCTTGCGCTCCAACGCCTCTGGCGAGGAGGCTTCTAGCCCAGCGGACCGCCTCCAGGATCTCATGCCTCGGACTGGCGCAGGAAATAGAGCGTAGCGAGGGTTGCTCGGCAGCCCCAGTCACGGTTAGGACACCCGTTGAGGACAGCCACGGCGGCACGAGGCGGGCCTCAGCCACCCACGTCACGTCGGTTTCGGTCGCGAGGGCGGCAAGAAGCGGACGCCAGACCGGCGACATTTCCGTTCGGCCTTGGATTTTGATCTTACCGAAAAGGGTTTTTGTGAACCCAATCCGCGAAAGTGCGAGTTCGACGAGGTCGTTGGGTCTCAGCTCGCCTTTTGGGAGTCTCGCGAGAACCTCCGTTTCCAAGCAACTCATAGCCTCCAGTCTGGTTCGCGCCGACTGGTCCTTGGCCGAAGTAGTTTCGTGGGCAAGGCTAAGCCCGGCGCTCCACGCCTTCGAAAGGCTTCTCGCCGCAGCACGCTGAAAGCCAGGCAACGCCTTGATTGCATCGAGTTCGCCCAAAGGCAGGTTTAGTGCTTCAGCAACAGCAATCGCCAAATGATCGGAATCGATGGGCTGAAGGAATCCACCGGCCAACCGGGCCGCCAATTGATCGATCGTCAGTAATTTCAGACCACACTTACCGCCGAAGGCAGCCTGTGCGCGGCAATGGAGCCAGGCGTTGCGATTTGGAACGACAATGGTCGTGATCAAGGGAACTCGCTTATAGAATGAAAATGCTGCGGGGACTCATTGATAGCTCCGAGACGACGCACTATCAGTGCAATAAGAAACATGACTTTTATATTGCTGGTCAAGCTGGTTTCCGCCCAGCCCGCGGCGAGGGGCAGGTTCTGGACGCTTCGCATCGTCAAAATGATATAAGGGAGAAACGGCTTCCAGCGCCCGTCATTGGAAGGCCAGCACCGGATGGCGTGCATTCCTTGTATCGAATCAGTTCACGTCATTTTCTTGATCGCCGTCCTGACCAGCTGCGGCGGACCCAGCTTTGATCGGCGCCTCTTCGACTGAGTAGCGTTCGGGCAGATTGATAGGTTGATATGCTGAAACCCTCTGCATCCGCTCCAACACTGAGCGATGGATCACTGCCTCTTCTGGAATTAAGCGCGGCTCCGAGCGCGGCAGATACCATCCCAAGATTGAAATGCGCTTCGTCCATTCGCGCCATCTTGTCTGCTTCGGTAACCACTCGAGAAACCTCCATCCAGTGGTCATCGAGTCATGGAGTTGGGCGGCGGCATCTGGCGCAACATAAATATGGCGGCTGCCCTTCCGCGGATGCCCCAGGGCAAGATGATTGACCATGGCGCGGTTTATCAGCAGCCCCTTGCCGTGAGCCTCCTCGATCATCCAGTGAAGCGGGAATTTCGACAATCCGCTCTCGGTTTCAGCATACCCCCCGCCGACATCAGCATGTACCCCGGCAAACCAGACCTGCCGGATATTCTGGGGGATTTCTGAAGAAGCTTGGAATGGATTAGGTAAATATTTCTGTGGTTCCTTCCACCAGTTGAGCCGGAACATGCGCCGACGTTCATCGATCGCGATCGCTTGCCGAAAGGTCTTCACGCTCGAATTGGTTCGGGTGAAGCGAAGCGTTTGCAGGTCGGGGAGAAAGGTATCCTCTCTGGGCACGATGACTGACGCCACCGTATCCCAAACTCCAATGAACTCGATACGAATTGTCTTTCCGCCCGCGACCTGACTGAAATGCCATGCGGCCTCAAGCTCCGCACTGTGCGCGCCCTTATCTATCGAAGATGCCGCGTCCGCAGGCTCATTTCGTTGGTTTTCCGCGCTCGACTTCTTATAGGCTGAAAGTGCATACCCTGCGAGATTGAGCTGGTCGGGTGGAAGCACGCCAATGACATGGATGAAAGCGGATAGCACGCGGACAGTGTAGGCCCCCCGACTGAACCCGAACAACCAGAGCTTGTCACCTTCCTCATAGACTTCGCAGAGAAAGCGATAGGCGCTGAGGACATCGTCATCGAGGCCATACCCAGTCGCAAGGCCGAACACACCCCGCGCTTTCTGCTTAAATCGCTGCCACGCATTTTGCTGACCAATCGTGCCAACGCCGGGATTGTAGTAAACGCGCTGGCCTTCGCTCTTCTTGACTATGCGATAGAGCTTGAGCACGTTCGACATGGTGTAGCCAATCTCGTTGCCCGTACCGTCGCAGCAGATGACTATATTCTTCGCCATCGGTCCCTCTCGATCATGTTTTTGCGTGGTGTAGCAGGCTACGCGGTCGATGATGATGGAATTTCTTTTGCCGTCAGATCATGATGAGTTCAGCTTCGTTGTCAGCCGCAGGAATCCTGCCGCCGTCGTTAGTGCTTATCCAATATGGCTTCGACTGTCCGAGGCCAAGGTAGTCGATCCTTCCGGATTTGCTCGCGTGCTCAGCAGCGACAACCCGCATTCGTGTTCCGGCTTGGAACCGGAATTTATCCAGACCGACGAAAAAATTGGAGATTACGTTAGCCCCGACGTTGGCTCATGGCTGTCCCATTCGCAACTGTCAGGAGAGGATGGCCAGTTATCGTTTGCACAAAACTGCTAGCCGCGCCGAGCAGGGCCAGATGCTCTGGCGGCATTCCGTCTTTAATACAGTCCAGGCTGGACGATGCCGATGCGATGCTCGATGAACTTCCTTCGCGCGCCCTTCCTCAAGGTGGCTAACTCGTTGAGCGATCCTCGGATAAAGCGGGTCGGTCTTCCGCGCCTGTGTAGTGTTTCCCTTTTAATGAGATGAGCTATCAGCGTCTTCAGGCTCCAGGTCTGTTCTAAAACGCACTCTAAGCCACTTATCGCGTTAAATCAGCGTGTTGCAAAAGCGTCCCTAAACCCTTCGGTTTGTGGACTCAAAGCCTTGACCAACGCTTCGGCCAAAGAACGCCATTGTTCCAGTCGTCGTCGTCACCCCGCCGTCCTTGGCCGTCTACGACGAACTTGGCGTAAATCGGGGAGAGGCGGCATGAAAACGACCGACAAGATCGACGCCGCTCGCATTGATCTGCTGCTCGGCGAGCTGCGTCTGTCCGGCGTCAAGCTGGTCTGGACAGCTCTTGCGGCGACCGCAGACAAGGAGGGTTGGCCCGCCGCACGCTTCCTCGCCGTTCTTACCGAGCAGGAAATGGTAGAGCGAGGCCGGCGCCGTTTTGAGCGTCATCTTGGGGAAGCACGGCTGCCTCCGGGAAAGACCCTCGACGCTTTCAACTTCAGAAGGAGGCGCCCCGGTAAGGGGGAAGCTTTCACCACCAAGCGAGGGGCCCGACGATGCGAGCCACCTCCCTCGCGAAATTGGGATTTCCCGGCGGACGCCGATGTGATAATACCTCTGCTATATCTTCTGAGGACAGAGGAAACATCACCGGCGATGGCATCCACCAGTAACCAGCGATTTCGAGCGCTCGACCTTCTGAGAGCCCGGAGCATGCTCCGGCTGAAGGATTTTGTTGCCGCGGGTATCGGACCGGAGACACTCGCCCGTCTCGTCCGGGAGGAAGCCGTCGTTCGACCGGCACGTGGCCTCTATCAACTCCCGGACACCCAAGTTGACGCTGCACACACGCTGGCCGAAGCAGCCGTTCTCGTTCCAAAAGGCGTGGTCTGCCTGACCTCAGCCCTCCAATACCACGAACTGACGCTGCAGATGCCCTCCGTTGTGTGGATGGCGATCGACCGTACCGCGTGGCGTCCCAAGATCGATTATCCACCAATCCGGTTCGTGCGCTTTACGGGACCGGCGCTGATCGAAGGTGTGGAGCGTCACCGCATCGAGAGTGTCGAGGTTCCCATCACGAATCCGGCAAGGACAATCGTCGACTGCTTCCGCTACCGGACCAAGGTCGGTCTCGACGTAGCGATGGAGGGGCTGCGCGAAGGCCTCCGCCGCCGCCGATGCACACCGGATCAGCTCTGGCATTGCGCTCGCAAGGCGCGGGTCTGGTCGGTCATGCGCCCTTACGTCGAAGCAATGGTGTCCGATGCCGCGTGAGCCTCGCAACATCGGCGCATCGGTCAGGGCGCGGCTCCTCGACCGAGCCCGCGCCGAACAATCGGATTTCCAGATTCTCCTGACGCGCTATGCGCTTGAGCGTCTGCTCTACCGGCTGAGCGTCTCGCCGCATCGCGACCGCTTCATACTCAAAGGCGCCATGCTCTTCGTGACCTGGGTCGCTGACCCATTCCGGCCCACTCGCGATCTGGATTTGCTTGGCCACGGCGACAACGACGCGGTGGCCATTGCCGAAACGTTCCGGGCCATTTGTGCGCAGCCGGTTGCCGATGACGGTGTGACGTTTGATGTCGCCGCGTTGACGGCGGCGCCGATCCGAGAGGAGATCGAATATGGTGGCGTGCGTATCCGCACCAGGGCAACAATCGCCGGCGCGCGCATAGCGATCCAGGTCGATATTGGTTTTGGCGACGCCATNNCGCAGCGATCGAGATCGACTATCCGGCCCTGCTGGACGCCCCGGCGCCGCATCTTCGAGCCTATCCCGTCGAAACGGTGGTGGCCGAGAAATTCGAGGCTCTCGTCACCCTCGGCGTGGCCAATAGCAGGCTCAAGGATTTCTATGATCTCTGGGTGATTTCCCGAACGTTCGAGCTTCGCCGGGCCACCCTTCTCGAGGCCGTTCAGCGGACCTTCGAACGACGTGGAACCGCTCTTCCGTCCGATACTCCTGTTGGCCTAACCGATGAATACGCGGAGGCATGGGCCGCTCAATGGCGCGCCTTCNNTGGCGGCGGCAATCGATGAGGCTTAGCGGGACGACGAATCATTCCGTCGCGAGTCGCGCAATTGATGAAGAAAAGGGCGGTGATCGCGGTGTCGGGGGAAAGCATGGATAAGAAGCACTTCTATAGCGCGGGTAGCCATTCAGGCAGCCGAGACGATCTGCCTAGCCTAGCAGCGATGCTTCATCGCGAGGAGGTGTAAAATGGCTCATCTCGAAGACCTGAAACCCAACACCTCCATTCGGGGCATCTTGCCAAATGGCTTGGTCACCGTGGTCAACGTTCATTGGCATGGCTCTGCCGCTTTGGAGCTCACTTACAAGACGCCCGAGGGCAAGGTGGCAAACGAGCTACTCTACAGACACGACGAGCCGAGAATTGACGTTGTAGAGCTAGGACGGCCGTGGAGCTTCGATGGAGACGGCAGGCTCTTCCGGCTCGTCTCGGAGGCGCAACGGATTCGACTCGCGCATCTTTTT
>PLAI01000021.1 GCA_003134075.1 Methylocystaceae bacterium
TTCTTTTTCAGTCAGCCTTTAAAGAACGAATTCGGCGTGCCGGACAAAGAGGTTCTATCGATACAGCTAATCCAGACTTGAACAAAAATGTTGGCTTCCGCGTCTTGAAAATTGACACGTCAAATATGCAGGACGTGTATTACCGACCGGACGAGCTTGCACAACAGGATCTGTTGCAACGGGTCGACAACATCAAACCGGACCGCTCGGCCGAGGATCTGCTGTTCCAGGTTCTGGTTGACTGGGGTGTTGATCTTACCCTGCCAATCCGGCGTGAAACCGTCGAAGATAAGTCGGTGTTCTTCGTAGATAGCAACGCCCTCATCGCCTGTTTCGATGCGGGGATCACCGAGGATTTGGTCAAGGAACTGGCCGGGCGCGAGCCGTTGCGCGTCGTGTTCCGCGATAACGGCTTTGTTTCCGACGCAGTGAAAATCAACGTCGAGCAGATTTTCCGCCAGCTATCGCCCGGCACCGATGTGAAATCGATCTGAGGGGATGGCCATGAAGCTCAAATTCAAGGTCCAGCCCTACCAGACCAGCGCCGTGGAGTCGGTCGTCGACTGTTTCGCCGGGCAGCCTCTCGTGAGCGGCACAAGCCAGCCTCTCGTGAGCGGCACAAGCTACCGGATCGATCCCGGCCGGAAGGCGCAAACCAGCGCCTTCGAGGAGGGGTTCAAGAATGCCGATCTCCAGTTGGCTGACGCCCAAGTGCTGGCCAACGTCCGCGATGTGCAAAAGCGCCAGAACCTGCCGCTTTCCGATAAGCTGGTGGTCAGCGCGGGCTGCAAGTTCAATCTCGACGTCGAGATGGAAACCGGTACTGGCAAGACCTACTGCTACATTAAGACCATTTTCGAGATGAACAAGCGCTATGGCTGGTCGAAGTTCATCATCATGGTGCCGTCCATCGCTATCCGTGAAGGCGTCTACAAGTCGCTTCAGATCACGGCCGACCATTTTACGGAAAGCTATGGCAAGAAGGCGCGGTTTTTCATCTACAATTCCAAGCAGCTCCACGAGCTGGAGAGCTTTTCGTCCGACGCCGGCATCAATGTCATGGTCATCAACATCCAGGCGTTTGCCGCGAAGGGCGCAGACAATCGCCGGATCTACGATGAGCTGGATGACTTTCAGTCACGCCGTCCCATCGATGTCATCGGGTCGAACCGTCCCATCCTGATCCTCGACGAGCCGCAAAAGATGGAAGGCAAGGCCACGATGGAGGCCTTGCCAAAATTCAAGCCGCTCGCGATCCTGCGCTATTCGGCAACCCACAAGACGCAGCACAATCGCATCCATCGGCTCGACGCGCTTGACGCCTATAACCAGAAGCTGGTGAAGAAGATAGCTGTGCGCGGCATTCAAACCCGCGGCCTTGCCGGAACGAATGCCTACCTCTACCTTGAAGGAATCGAGATTTCCAAAAAGGCGCCGGTCGCCCGCGTCGAGCTTGAGGTGCGATTGAAGTCAGGCGAGATCAAGCGGCAACTCAAGCGGCTGGAGTTCGGGCGTAACCTATTCGATATTTCTGACGGCCTGGATCAATACCGGGACGGGTTCACGGTTTCGCAGATCGACTACAATCAGGACACCGTCGAGTTCACCAATGGAATAGTGCTGAAAGCTGGAGAGGCGACGGGTGACGTGTCCGAGCGCGACATTCGGCGCATCCAGATCCGTGAGACGATCAAGGCACACTTCGACAAGGAAAAACAGCTTTTCGCGCAGGGCATCAAGGTGCTCTCGCTGTTCTTTATCGATGAGGTGGTCAAGTACCGGGACTACGCCGGAGCCGATGAGAAGGGCGATTATGCCCGCGTCTTCGAAGAGGAATATGGGCTGCTCAAGGCGGAATATCTGGCCGAATTGGCGCTGGATAGTGAGAATTATCGAGCGTTCCTCGAACGGGACCCAATTTCCAAGGTGCATGAGGGCTATTTCTCGATCGATAAGCAGAGGCGACTGGTCGATCCCGACATCAAGAAAACCGGCGAGGATAAGGGGCTATCGGACGACACCGACGCCTATGATCTCATCCTGAAGAACAAGGAGCGCCTGCTGTCGCAAGACGAACCAGTGCGCTTCATCTTTTCGCACTCGGCGCTCCGCGAGGGCTGGGACAACCCCAATGTATTCGTCATGTGCATGCTCAAGCACAGTGACAACATGATTTCGCGTCGCCAGGAGGTAGGGCGTGGCCTGCGGTTGTCGGTCAATCAGCAGGGCGACCGCATGGATCAACCGGCTATCGTCCACGACATCAATGTGCTGACCGTCGTTGCCAGCGAGAGCTACAAGGACTTCGTCGCCGGGTTGCAAAAGGAAATCGCTGAGACGCTTTCCTCCAGGCCACGAAAGGCGACGGAGGCCTTTTTCACCGGCAAGGCTTTTGCGACCGACTCAGGCCCCGTCGAGGTCAGTCCGGCACTCGCCAAGCAAATCTATCGGTATCTCGTAAAGAACGACTACACCGATGACGCCGATCAAGTCGCTGGCGCTTATCATGAGGCCAAAGCGGCGGGAACTCTGGCGACGCTGCCTGACGATCTTAAGCCGCACGCCGATCAGGTGTTCCAGCTCATCGATAGCGTGTTCAGTGACGCTCAGCTGCCGAAGATTGACGACGGCCGCAAGCCAAAGACCAATCCGCTTAATGCCAATTTCGACAAGAAGGAATTCCAGGCGCTGTGGTCCCGGATCAACCAGAGGGCTGTTTATCGGGTCGAGTTCGATTCCGACGAATTGGTCCGCAAATGTGTGAGCGCGCTGGACAGCCAGCTCAGGGTGACGCCGCTGCAATACACGGTTCAGACGGGCATCCAGGCGGACGAAATTGCTGATGAGCAGCTGAGGTCGGGCGACGGGTTTCAAGTCACCAACACGGCGACCGAGCGGGGTGGCTCCGTCTATTCCTTGGTGAAGTACGACCTGATCGGGAAAATCGGCGAACTCGTGCAGCTCACGCGCACGACGGTGGCGGAGATACTGACAGGAATTGCACCAGCGGTGTTCGGCCAGTTCAAGGAAAATCCCGAGCATTTTATCTCGGAAGCCTCGCGGATCATAGCCGAGCAGAAGGCGACGATGGTGATCGAGCGTCTTGCCTATGATGGGCTGACCGAGCACTACGACGTCGATATTTTCACTGCCAATCAGACCGGGCAGGATTTCTCGAAGGCAACCGCCAAGCTCAAAAACCACGTCTACGACTATGTGGTCAGCGATTCCGATGTCGAACGGCGCTTTGTCAGGGAACTCGACACCAGCAATGAAGTGGTGGTCTACGCCAAACTGCCCCGTGGCTTCCTGATCCCGACGCCGGTTGGTGATTACAACCCCGATTGGGCCATTTCCTTCAAGGAAGGCAGTGTCCGGCATATCTATTTTGTGGCCGAGACGAAAGGCACCATGTCGTCAATGAAGCTTCGTGAAATTGAAAATACCAAAATCGCATGTGCGCGGAAGTTTTTTGATGAGATAGGTAGCCGTGTTTCTGAAGACCGCGTGAAATATGATGTCGTGACTGACTACACGAAGCTCATGGACATTGTCGGTCGTGCTACCTGAATTCGCCGCGTTCGAGGGCTTGCCGGATGTCTTTTGGTTGCTGTGCGTCGGGAACGAGCAGGACAAGGTCGGCATCCAGTTTTGCCGTGGTCTTGGCGCTGAGGATCTTCAATGTCTCACCGCTTTTCAGGATTGTCTCAAATCCGCAGACCCGCCGAACCGTAAAGGGCCTAAGGCGGCAGACAGTCTCTGTCGCAGGGATGGCCTGCTGTCGGGTGACGCTGCCCAAGACCTTTCCTTCAATCGCCAAGCGGGCGGGGAAAAGGAGAGACACCTCTTCACTAAACAGGTCGTCCTGCTCCGGCACCGTCACGATCCTTCGTGTCAGCATGGTTTTCCCCGAACCTGTGATCAGGCCGCGACGGCGGCGGCCGGCGACGGTGTCACCGTGATGATTTCACCCGTCGTCACGAGCACGATTAGCCCTTGTTCGGCGCCGGTCATGTCCAGATAGTTGCGGACCTGTGCGCGGTAGTGATCGACCGTTTCCGGTGTCGGCCGAACATCGCTTTTCCAGTCGATGACGACTCGCGGCATGCCATCGGGCCCGAAGCTGGTCGCATCCGTGATCCCGGCAGTCGCCTGCTCGCCGCCTTCGATCTTGGCAGCGGCATAGACGGGATATTCAGGTGACAGGGTCGGGCGCAGCTCGACGATCTCCGGCAACGCGAGCGTGCGGGTCACGCACCCCGCAAGTTCATCGGGCGAAAGCCCTGTGGCTGGATCATCGGCCACGGGCCTGCCAAGCGCTCCAATGAGAACAGACGCCCGCCCAGTCAGGGCTGCGGCGTCGTCCGCCGACTCACCGGTCAACACTTCTTCAAGAAGCTTGTGGAGGATCAGGCCGCGTTCGCGTCCGCCTTGGACACTTGGGGTAGTCACCTCGTCATCGGGCTGGCTGGCCTCGCTGGTGGCCCAGATTTCTATTGCTTCTGGTGTCAGGACGGGGCCGGGGCCGCTTTCGTCCCTGCTGGGGGCGAGCCAGACCAATCGACGCTGGCGTCCGATGATCGCGGCTGCTTCGGCGGCAAAGCTCTCGCGGCTTTGGTCGTTGCGCTCGCCCTTATCTGTGGCACCAATGTCTGATGGAAGATGCGCGAGGTCGAGCGTCGGCAAATCTGCGAGAGACAGGTCGAGGAGCGAGATCCACGCCGATTTCGATTGGGCGGCATCGAGCCGGGGCAGGACGAGAAGTTCTCGGGCGCGCGTCGAGGCGACATACCAGAGCCGAATGCGTTCGCGATCGAGTTCCGCCTTTTCTGCGTCGCGCACCTCGTCATAGCCCACGGGCTTCACGCCAAAGACGGGGCAGTAGAAGGTGTCGCTGTCGCGATCGGTCACGGCGCTTTCCGGCGCCATGATACCCGTCATCGTATTGATAGGCACCACGATCGGCCATTCAAGGCCTTTGGCCGCGTGCATGGTGTAGAGTGCGACAGCTTCTTCCTGGGCGTCCGGACGCCCTTCGACGGCGCGGGCCTCATCGGTCCAGGCTGCTGTCATCGTCTCGGCAAAGGCGCGAAGTCCCCGAACCGAAAATGAAGTCGTCAGACTGAGATAGAGATCGACATTGGCCAGCGCGCGCTCGGCCTGTCGACGGTGCCGTTCGAGTAGCAAGGGCCGAACGCGCAACGCGTCAACGGCCTGCGACATCAGGTCATGCGGCGTCGTGCTGTTGGTCTGGCGATAGAGCGCTTGCAGCTTCTCGATAGTCGATCGCGCCAGCGGGTGCGCGATATCGCTCGCTTCGACGCCGAGATCGAGGCGCGGCAGCCTTTCGGGATCATCTTCCGATCGCGGCAGTGCCCAGATGATGTCGAGCAGCTCTTCTTCGGTCAGGCCGACCAGCGGGCCGCGCAAAAGCGCGCCGAGGGCCAGGGTGTCGCGCCGGTCGGCGAGCACGCGCGTAAGCGCGATGAGATCCTGAATCTCTTGTCGGCGAAACAGGCCTTTGCCAGCTTGGGTGGCAACAGGAATGCCATGCCGCTCGAGGGCCTCTTCATAGCGCCAAAGATCGCTTCCGGTGGGGGCGAGCAGCGCGATGTCGCCGGGCCGGCAGATGCGGCTTGCGCCCGAGCGGCGGTCGAGGATCATTTCGCTGCCAATCAAGCGGGCGCACATCTCGGCGACCACCTCTGCTTCGCCGTCGCGCTGCTGTTCCGCCGAAGCCTTGCCGTTTTCATCGGCTATGGCCACGTCGAGGGCCGCGACGCACAGCGCCTCGCCACGATGGGCGTGGAATGGATCAAGCGCCGTGAACCCGGGCTGGCCATCACTCGACAACAAGGCCTCGAAGCGTTCGTTCACATAGGTCAGGATTGGCGCGCAGGAGCGGAAATTGGTCGAAATCGACAGGACACTGTCCGCATCCTGCACTATGAAGGCGTCGCGCGCTCGGACATAGGCGCTGACGTCCGCGCCGCGGAAGCGATAAATAGCCTGTTTGGGATCGCCAACCAGAAACAGCGCCCCAGGACGGATGGTGAAGGCGGTCCAGTCCGATGTTGTGCCCTTGGCGGGGGGCTCCCCGCACAGGCGCCAGAAGATCTCGGTCTGTAGCGGATCGGTGTCCTGGAATTCATCGACCAGAACCTTCGAGAAGCGCGCAGCCAGAGACCGGCGCACTTCATCATGATCGCGCAGCAGGTCGCGCGCGGTGAAGATCAAATCGTCGAAATCGAGCAAGGCCGCCGAACGCTTATAGTCCCGGAACCGGTGCAGGACGGGTTGCACCTGGGCGATCAGGTCAGCCAAGACGCGACTGGCGACATTCTGGAGCAGCACCTGCCAGGCTTGGCAGCAAGCCGCGTAGTGCGCGTCGGCCGCGATGTTCAGGCGCTCGCCGTCGGTCTTTGCTAAGCCTTCGCGCTTGGCTGCATCGACCCATTTCCCCTTTTTCTTGTAGGCGAGGAACGTGCCGGTTTTCGTGCAGAGGTCGGGATGCGGCGGCGACAGCAGCATCCTCACCAGCCCGACGGGCGTTTCGATCGCGGGACCGACGACAAGCGATCCTGCCATTCCGGTGAAGCGCTCTGCGAAATTCGCCGTCTCCTCTTCGACGGCAGGTGCGCTGCGGATGAATTCAGCGAACTCGTCGACGGCGTTGCTAAACGCGAGCAGATGCGGTGCGAGTGGGGTGACGGCGGGAGCCGACACCGTCCGCCGTTTCCGCAGATTGGCGACGATCTTGTGGATCAGCCCGACCGTCTCGGCGGGATTGTGCAACACCATCTCGGCGATGATGCTGCCGTCGCCACCCGAAAGCTGCTCGCGCAGCCATGTCTCGACGATCTCGATGAAAGCGAGGTCGGCCTGATTGCGGTCCATGACACTGGCGCCCGGATCGATGTCTGCCTCGACGGGATACGGCTTGATCAGGCGCTGGCAAAATCCGTGGATGGTGGAGCAGGTGATTTCGTCGATCCTAGCCGACGCCGAGGCGAGATTGACCTTATTGGCATCCGACAGACCGTCCGGGAACGCGATCCGCAGCTCTGTGGGGACAGTGCCCGCAGCAAGATCGCTGACGAAGTCCCGCACGCGGATCAGTAGTTCGCTTGCCGCAAGTTCGGTAAAGGTGACGGCCGCGATGGATTTGGGCGCAATGCCTTCAACAAGCATCGCGGCGATCCGTCCGGCCATGACCGCGGTTTTGCCCGAGCCGGCGCCAGCCTCCACTAGGATCGATCGATCGTGGACACCGATCGCGGTGCGTCGCGCGGCGTCATCACGCAGGATTTTTGTTGCGGCGGTCATCACCGGGCCTCCCAGACAATCGCGGCGTCGCCGAAGTTCTCGGTCGCGGCGGGCATTTTGCGTTTGCAGTAGCTAGCGCCTGCGTTCGCGGGCAATGCGAAGGCGAGGTCGTCATAGTTGCCGCCGGTATCCGGCCCGAGGAGGGCGTTGCCTGCCTGCAAGTTGGCGCGAGCCGCTTGCAGATAGCCCGTGATCTCGGTGAGCGTCGCTTCGGGGGCCGCGAGTTGGAGATCGATCTGATCGCGGGGAAAGAACAGCGATGCGCTGATCGATACATCGGCTCCGAGCAGCGCCTTGACGGCGAAGGCATAAAGGCAGCGCTGCAGTTCGCGTCCACCGTCGAGGACGATATCGTCCTTGGGTGGTCGTCCGGTCTTGTAGTCGCGAACAAGCGCGCGCTTTCCGTCGCCGGAGAGATCAAGGCGATCGATATATCCCGCTATGCGGAACCCTGTGTCGGGTATTTCGACGGGGGTTTCCGAATCCCAAGGGCTGGCTGCGTCCGCTTTCGGCGCCGCGCCACCAAAGGCGACTTCGCCATAGGATCGGGCCTGCGGCAGATGCTCATCGCCGTAGGTCAGGGCGCGGGTCGTCAGGATGCGCGCGTCATCGAGCGTCCGGCGCCAGATGACTGCCGGGGGCACCGCGCGTTCGCTTTCCCACACGCCAGCGATAGCTGTCGCGGCGTCCTCGACCGCGCTTGCGATTTGACTCTCGTCGGCCTTGGCCAGGCCGCCGGCTGCCTCCAGTGTCTGGAGCGCCAAATCCAGCGTCATATGAACGAGGTCGCCCATCGCCAGAGCGTCGAGGACGAGCGGATCATTGCCACTTTCGGGCATCCGCAGGCGCATTCCATAGCGCCACACGAAGCCAAGCGGGCTCCGCAGCAGAAGGCGGAGGGAACTGGCCGACTGGGTCCGGCCCAGAATGGCGAGCAGCAGCGGGTGGTCCCTGCGGACCAGTCCGTCATGCGGAGTGATGTCCTTGCGATGCCAGTTGCGCCAGGCTGTCGTCGCGCTCACCGCTTGCGGATCACCTGCAAATTCGTCCGGCCGGGCCATCAGCCGGTCGGTCTCGCTAAATGCATGGCGCGGAACAGCGTTGCGGCGGATGTACGTCTCCCCGGCTGGCGCGCCGAGCAGCGAACTCCGCCCGAGCAGGCGTCCCTCGCTGTCCCTGCGGGCGCGAGACAAGATGACTTCGCGTTCGGTCGTGGCGAGGATGGTCTCGAAGTCCCGACGATCAGCGGCGCCGACCGGCAGCGGATCTAGCTCGCTGGTCGGGATGATGTGGTCGGAGATCAGACGGTCCTCAGAGATGCCGCGCGGCCAGCGCGACGAATTCATCCCGATCAACCGAACGAATCGGCGAGGCGATGCCGCCAACGCGCTGGCCGGCATCCAGGCCACGGAGACGCAGGCCTCGAGACCATCATCCTGTTTCAGGGTCTCCAGCGTCGTGTCGAGCGATCCCGAGGGGCCAGCCAGAAGCGCCTTGCGCCAGATCGCCAAGGCGCGACCCGACAGAAAGGCGGTGCCGATCTCGTCGGCAGCGGCATGCCCCTTCGCCAGCAAGTCGACGATCGCACGCAGCGTCGGCGTGTGATCCTGCTCATCTGGCCAATCCGCTGTGGTCAATCGATCAAGCAAACGGCGCCACGCCGAGAGTGAGGCAAGCGGTGCGTCGGCGGGTAGAAGATGCATCCAGCCTACCGGCAAGGTGTGCAGCGGACCTCTCTCCGATCCGCACAGGGCGGCGAGACGGCGCATCCGAGTCTGGGAAAAGCCGCGTATGAGAATGTCCGCGAGCGCAGCGGCCGCCTGACCGTCGCGCGTGGCGGTGACTTTTATGCCGTGAACAAAATGCAGATCGAGGTTCGCGTCGGCGCGCAAGGCAAGGAAGTGGTCATCATATTCAGCGCTCGAAGCGGCGGCGATGGCGATGTCGGCGGCCTCTGCCGTGCCGGAAGCCAGCAAACTGCGCGCCCAGCGAACCGCTTCGATGGCTTCGTGATAAGCCGTGGCGGCGCTGACCGAACGAAGCGCCGGCGTCTGGGGTGCGGAGCGCGTGACCGTCACACCTGTGGCTTCCAGCCACGATGGGGTCGGGCGCGGGCCGGCAGTCCAGCTCACCGCCGTGTGATGGGTCAATGCCTGCAAGAGGGGGCGCCAGCAGGGCGAGAGTTCGGTGATCCCGACGATCTCGACGGGGCCGAGGACCGCCTGGGCGTGACCGAGGCGCTGTGACGCGGCGGCGACCAGATCGGTCGGGCGCATCACGCCCGACGGCAGTTGCATCAGGACTGCAGTCTCCAGGCGCGCGATGGAGTCCAGACGGGGATGCTCAGCGGCGCGCGCGGTAAGGTCGATGCCCGCTCGCCAAGCCTTGTGGAGGGTATCCGCCGCGGCATTGACCATGCCGGGAAGTAGCTTGATCCCTTCCAGCTCTCCCAAGGGGGTGGTTGGCAGCACAGTCTGGATCGCCGTGCGCAAGATCTCATCGTCGATGGGCCTGGCGAACCCGCCTGCGAGCCGAACCGTCAGTTGCTCGAATGACATGATCTGCAGGCCGTGGCGGCGGTAGCGCGCGGCGTCGAGGCGAAGCTCGCGCAACGCCAAACGGCCATGGGCGACGATGGTCCGCCGGTTGGACATGGTGGTCATCGTCATTCTCCCCTGAGTTACTTCTTGTTCGGACGCTGGGTGAGCGCCGAGGATGCGGCAGATTTGGCGGCTGCGCTCGACTTTGGGTAGCGCAGCAGCTGGGAGGCGGCGGTCGCCGCCTTCTTGCTGGTCACTTCATGCTTCGATGGGGTCGACCCCGCCTATCGCAGGGGCCGTCGTCATTCCTCATGTCCGCGTATTCGATCAGAATCTTCTTCGCAGCGACAGCGAGATCGATGCGGGCGCAGTCGCGGCGTTGCCAAGGGGGTGAAAAGTCAGTGATGCGGACATGCGTTCTGTCTCCAAGTATCCAGCAGGGCGGGATGGTCGATGTCGATAACCGCGGGCGTAATGGCGTCGCCAAAACCAATATAAACCTGGACCGCTATGCGCGCGCCAGCGATCGTTGCCGTCGTGCGGACACACACGTCCACCATATTCGACCTCCTCGCGGATCGGCGCCGCCGTCAACGCGGCGACATCTAACCCCATTAAAGCCTTGTAGGTTTATATCCCCGCCGGGCCTTCTGCCTTGCGAGGGTGGCAAGAGCATTGCGCGCTTCGCCAGCGCTCCTGAACATGTCGTGGCGCACGCGGCCGCCTCGGCCGATCCGGCCCCATTCGCGCACAAGTTCCCATTCGCCGAAGAGCGTCGGTTCGACCGACATCGCGTAGAAGCGCCGCTTGTTTTTGGCGGGGTCAATACAACGCAAATGCAGCGCTTCCGGGGACATCTCAAGCTGCATCGCCGGCGCAACATTCATCGCGACCACCATGTTGGGCGCCTGTAGTCTTGTGATTGGAAGGTCGCCCCGCATGGCGGAAGCCACGGGCTTCGATTGTCTCCCGCGGGCCGTGTCTCGGCGCCGCTCCCGATAGGCGCCGCACCTCGTTCACGGGGCACTTGCTGCCCGAAGCAATGGCAATAAGGCGCGCGACGGTGACGCAAGCGGCGACAGCGCTCACGTAGGGCGCCGCTACGTTCGCCCCTGCGATCTCGGCGGTCCCGCAGCGCCCGATCTCGGCCTGCAGGCGTTGATAGGCGTCACGTTGGAGCAGCGCCTCATCGACGGAAGCGTCCTGCAATCCCTCAAGGTGACGGACGATCAGGTGAGCCTCGTCAAACACCGTGACGCGGTATTTGTCGAAGTCCGCCGCGTTTCCGCCCAAGCCCGCGTCGACCACGCAGTCGAAGCCGACATCGGCCAGGGCGCGGCGCGCGTCGATCTTGTCGACACCCGAGAGCGCAACGCGCGGGTCGTCATCGTCAAGACGATCGCTGGCGAGAAGGCGGCGATCCATGCGCCGCACATCGAATCCTTTCGCCCGCGCCCAGCGTTCGCTTACCTTCGTCTTCAGCTCCCCGTAGGTCTCGTGCCGCACCAACACGGACGTCGCCCAATTCTCCTCGGACACTTTGTCCCGATCCTGAAGGACCAAGGAAACCTCCGCGGGATTGGCGTAAGGCAAGGCCGCAAGCGCCCAGAGGAAGGCCTGGCCCAGGTTCCCGAGCCCGACCACCCACAAGGCCCCAGGTAAGTAGGTGTCCGGGAAGCCGGGGGCTTCCTCGCCTTGATCAACCGGCCAGAGATCAACCTCCAACGGACAATCAAGGGCGCTTCCCCGCGCCAGCGCGAACGCGGCGCCGATCGCGAGCGCGCCGGCGGCGATACCCGTGAGCGGGTTGTGGCCGTCGTCCAATGGGGCCGCGCCTGGTTCGGCAATGCCGGCGCGCCAGCCCTGCCACCAAGCGGCGATACCCGAGATTTTTCCCGGGTCCTCGACGACGCCGATGAAGATTCGGTGTGACGGTAAGCAGTGCAAACGCGACGCGCCCACCTGAGACGCCGCATCGGCGAGCGTGTCTGCCTTAAAGGGAAGCGCGGAATTGAAGCGCTGCCCGGTCGCGCCGGTCACGCACACGCCGCCGATGAAGGTGCGGGCGCCGACGGATACCGCAGTCAAAACCGCTGCATGCGCAGCGGGCGACGTGGCGTCCGGTCCGACGACGATTTCGAGGGTGAGGGCGCTCAGACGCGCTTGGGCTTCCTCGAACGAGATGCCTTCGTCGTCGACAAGGATTTTTGCGAGACGCGCGATGTGCCGGTCTAACGCCATGGCCACCATCCGACGTGCAAGGCCGAGGGCCGCTCGAGGCTGCGGTCGCGCCATTGGCGCGCGCCCCGATACTCGAAGACCCCAATCGCGCCGGGCAACGTCGCTTTCGCAGCGAAGTCAGGGAGGATCATGGCGATATGCCCGATCTCGGCGATGATCGGATTGGCCTTGTCGGAGTCGCTTTGCTGGAAGCCGCCGGGATGAACATGGACGTCGGCCACGACGGTTCGTCCCGTTGCGCGGCAATGGCTCCAGAGATCGCCGAGCCGCCGCCCATCGATTTCGACGATCCCGCTGCTCAAGGCGTCAGGATCAATATCGTCGTAAAAGACGAATTCTTCGATCCGTCGCGTGGTGCCCTTCGTGCCGAGAAGGAACGCGCCACTCTCGCGATGCCCGCCCCCGCGCCGCCTGAGCTCCGCGACTCCGGCGCGCCAGACCGCCGCGTGGCACAGGATCTCAGGCCGCGGCCCGAAGACGATGCGCGCGAGCGTTGCTATGAAGGATGCCATGGAGGTCCTCGAAGACGAATATCAGGCGCCGCTCGGGGCGCCATGCGAGTTCCGGGAAGTTGATCGCGTTGATGTGGGGGCCGGTTTTCCGCTCCCAAGGGCGATAGACGGTGTCGTCGCCCCACATTTGGAAGGTCTTCTCGATGCGGCCTCCCCCTTTGGGCCGAAGAGCGGGCGCCAGCGTCGCGTTGCGCGTTGAGTCCCAGATCTGGACCAGCGGCGCCTGCGCCGGAAAGCGCGATAGCTCGGCGCGGAAGCAGTATTCCGAGGCCCTTCCGTCCGGCTCCGTCGCAGAAATCGCGAACAGCAGGATAGGGAATTCGAAGGTGATGACGCGCCAACGACCAGCGTCGCAGCCGTTGAGAAAGCCTGCCTCCTCAAGATCGGCCGCGACGCGGGCGGCGCTCGGATCGGCGATCACGAGCGGCCGCCGTTGGAAATATGGCCGCGCACCAGCTCCAAACACACAGTGCGCTCGGCGTCGGCCACATGGCCGATATGCTCGGCCCCGGGCAGCTCCTTCTTCTGTCCATGCCGGGTCAGCTCAAACTCGCTCGCCATGCTCAGGTCGATTTTGAACGTCGCAATCGCCCAAAGAAGAACCTCCTCGACCGTCGCGTGGCGCCTGAAGGTGCGCACCTGCTGGCCCGCCTGGTAGCCCACCGTCACCGTGACCTCGCCCGCGCGGTGCACGTGATGACGGCGCCGGCACGGATAGTCATCCTCAATTAGGACGGCCGCGGTCAGGGGCTCGTCGTCCCCCTCGCGGATGAGGATCAGCTCCTCCATCCGGCAGCCGCGCTCGGCGGCCAGGACCTCCAGGATCACCGTCACGCGGCTGCCCGGCACCGCCCCGATAATCCGTTCCTCGTCCTCGCCGAATTTCACGGCGATGTTGAGCGTCGCCGGACGTGCCGCTGCGACGCCGTCCGCACTTTCCGCAATAGCCTGGGTCATCTTAAACTCCTTGGCGCGAGCCGCGCCGCTCGTCGGCGAAGAACTACCCTCGTCGACCTTTGTTTAAAGTATGACAGCGGGCCGACTCTGTGTCAACATCAAGCACGCAAAGCGTTATAAGTGTTTGTGAGAAACACAAACGCTGTCAGCTTGACGCACGCCGCGAATACGGCCAGTTTATGGTAATGTCAGATATGGAGCTTTATCGCCGGCTGGGCCGGCAGGTGGCCAAGCGGCGCGGCGAGCTTGAGCTGACGCAGGGTGACGTCGCAGCAAAGATTGGGCTCTCCAGGGCCTCGCTGGCGAATCTCGAAAATGGTCGCCAGCGCATCATGGTGCACCAGCTCTTCGCGCTCGTGAACGCCTTGAAGCTCGAGTCGATCCTGGATCTCGTGCCCGCGACCTGGGAGGCGGCGGAGCCTTTGCATGAGATCAAGCTCGCCGGGGCGTCCTTGACCCCTCAACAACAATCGGGCGTCGAACGCCTCGTTGCGTCGGCCGTCGCGGAGGAGCTGGTGAGAAAGCGACCCAAATGAAGGATCGTCCTGACAAAGACGGGGCGCGGCAGGCCGCGAATGCCCTGCTCAATCAGTATCAGGTGAAGGCGGCGCCGGTGCCCGTCGAACGAATCGCCAAGGGCCTGGGTGTGCGCGTCGAGTATGCGCCTCTAGATGGCGAGCTTTCCGGCCTTGCCTATGTTCGCGACGGTGTGCTCATCGTCGGTGTGAACACCCTGCACGCGCCCAACCGGCAGCGTTTCACGCTTGCCCATGAATTGGGTCACATCCAGCTACACCGGCCCCTGCTCGAGCAAGCCGTTCACGTCGATCGTGGGTCCCTTCGCCGCGACGGGCTCGCGGCGGCCGGCGTGGACCCGATTGAGATCGAGGCGAACACCTTTGCCTCGGAGCTGTTGATGCCGACTGACCTCCTGCTGGTCGCGCTCAAAGGACGCTCCGTCGACCTTGAGGACGATGAAGCCGTCGCGGCGCTGGCCAAGCGCTTCCGCGTGAGTGAGGCCGCCATGCGCCACAGGTTGGACGCCCTTGGAGTGGTCGGTTGAGCTTCGTCCTCTACGACACCGAGACGACGGGCCTGGTCAATGGCTACGACCAGATCGTCCAGCTCGCGGCCGTCCACACGGACGCGTCGCTGAGGATCGTTGATCGGTTCCAGACTCGATGTCGACTGATGCCGCACGTCATCCCCTCGCCGGAAGCGATGCACGTGACGGGCGTTGGAATCGAACAGCTCACAGACCCTTCGCTGCCGTCGCATTTCGAGATGGTGAGGGATGTCCACCGGGTGTTCAGCGGGTGGTGTCCCGCGCTCTTTCTCGGCTTCAACTCCCTCTCGTTCGACGAAGAATTTCTGCGCCAAGCCTTCTATCAAAGTCTGTTCGGGGCCTACCTCACCAACACGCAGCGAAGCGCGCGCGCCGATGTCCTGAATCTGTGCCGCCTGACGGCCGCTCTGAAGCCTGACATTCTAAAGCCCGGGATCGACGAGGACGGTCGCCAGGTTTTCAGGCTGAAACCGCTCGCGGAAGCCAACGGCATCTATGTGCCCTTCTCACATGACGCCATGGCAGACGTCATGACGATGCACGCGCTCTGCCAGATGATCCACGCCCGCGCTCCCGAGGTCTGGTCGCAATCTATGCGCTTCAGCACGAAGGCGAGCGTCGAGTCCTTTCTCACCGAAGAAGACGTCTTCCTCGTCTCCGAGACGGTCGGCAATCACCATCGCGCCCGCGTGGTGATCCACATCGGTAAACACAGCACACAGTCAATCCGCAACTACTGCCTCGATTTAAGCGCGGACATGGACGCGTTGCGCGCCATGTCGGATGAGGCATTGATCGCCGTTTGCCGATCGGTCCACCGGCCGATCGTGACCGTGCGCAGCAATGCCGCGCCAACCCTCTGGGCGCTCTATGACGCCACGCCCGAACATCTCGCGCCCTTTGACGAGGCGGACGTACTTCAACGAGCCGCCGAGCTGCGCGATGATCGCGTCTTTTTGCAGCGCATCCGCCAGGCGGCGGAAGCAGCCGAACGAATCTACCCGCCTTCCCTGCACGTCGAGGATCAGCTCTACGAACGCGGCTTCCCGCCTCAGGACGACGAGCGGCTCATGCAACGATTCCATGCCGCTACGTGGGAGGAGAAGGCGCGTCTCGCGGGGCAATTCACCGATGAGCGCTACCGGCGGCTCGCCTTGCGCGTGGTGTATTTCGAACGACCTGACGCTCTTGGGGAGGCCCTGCGCGAGGCCATGAGGGAGGGCCTTCGGCAGCGCCTTATGACCCCGGCCGGCGCCGACGTGCGATGGCGCTCAATTCCAGCCGCCCAGCGTGAGATCGAGGCTCTGATTGCCTCGGGACTCAAGGGCGATTCTCTTACCCTTCTGCATCAGTACGCTGCTTATTTGCGTGAGCGTTTGAGCGAAATTGACGCGGATAATTGATTGGTGCATGGGCACAACGTCGGCATGCGTGCGCAAAACAACTTTGGCGCAAGCACCTATGAAATGATCGGTTTTTTCGTTGCATTACGAGAACGCTCGGCTGAGCGGCTACGACTGCGGGATCGTGCCGCGCGACAAACAAGGTGAGCGTCCGTACTGCCTCACCGAAGAACGTTCCCAGCGACACCGCCGCATCTTCGTCGGGCCCTTCGCTTGGTGGTGAAAGCTTCCCCCTACGGGCGCCTTTTTTCGCGGGAGCCGCCGCATGCTCCCTTTAGCGAGGAATGTGAGGAAGGGGGAGAAGCACGAAAAGGTCCGACCCACTTCAACGCCCTTGACGTGGCCGGGAAATACGCTGATGTATGCTATACTCTATATCAGCGTGACCGGAGCCCTCCATGACCTCCCGCAATTTTTTCGTCATCTCAGGCAATGTCGCGCAAAAACCCCGGCAATTCGCGGGCAAAGCGCCAAAAACCGTCGTCACCGTCGCCGCCGACGAGTTCTGGACCGACAGACAATCGGGCGAGCGGAAAAAGCGGACGGAATTCCTCACCGCTTTCACCTTCAATGCGAAGATCGGCGGGTTCCTGGTCGACAAGGTGAATATCGGCGATCAAATCACGATCGACGGCCACATCCGCGCCAGCAGCTATGAGAGGAACGGCGAGAAGATTTACACGATGGACCTCGAGATCGCTCGCCTCGACGCGCATCCCGCGCGGGCCGACCGCGCTCTCGACGACGAAGCCGCGTGAGCCCTATTCACAAAATCCTGTTGGCGGCGGCCTTGTGTTTCCGAGGCTTCGCGGCGTGCGCCGAAAACGCGGGCAGCGAGGGCGTCTACACGCCGAAAGCATTGACGCAATCGACTCCCATGCGCGTTGAGGTCATCGACGGCGTGACGTTTCGCGACATCGAAACCGGGCTGGTGTTCCGACTTTTCGGCGTCGACGCGTGTCAGCGCGATCAAATCGCCAATCTTGGACGGCAGCCCTGGCAGTGCGGCGTCGCCGCGATCGCTTGGCTCACGACCGCGACCCTGAATAAATGGGTTTCTTGCAACGCCTTGCGCGAAAAGGACGGGCGACGAATCGCCCGCTGCTCATCGTCCGAACATGCCGATCTTGCTGGCGACATGATCAAGGAGGGCCTCGCCGTATGCCTTCCCGACAGCGAGGACCAGCGCGTTCGTTCCTACGCCCAAGACCAGGAACAGGCGCGCAAAGCTTACAGGGGCCTGTGGTCAAGCCAATTCGCCATGCCCTGGGACTATCGCGCCAAGCAGGCCGTGAGCCGCAAAAACGATCCATAGCGCCCCTTTGGTTTTCGTCCTTGCGTTCGCATAGGGAAAGTTTGTATTCACTAAATCATAAACCGTAGTGGAGCGCCCCATGTCCCGCGCCGTCAAATTTGCCGTCCTTGCCCCGATCGCTGCCTTTCTGAGCGGTTGCGAGACGACGCCGCCCGCCGCCATGGTTGCGCCGCCGCCTGCGCGCGACCGGCTCTATACGCCGGCCGAGATCACTCCCGGACGCCTCCAATATGCGCGCGAGCCCGACGCCTTCGCGCCCGTTCTTACCGATCGTGTCGCTTACCCGACGCAGGAACAGGCCAATACCGCCTTTGCGCGCGAAAACATGGCGAGTTCCTACCCCACCAAGGGACCATATGTCATTCGAGCCAGCGACCCTTTGCCCACCGAGCGCCGCGCGACGAGCCTTCGCCTCTTCGCTTGCAAGCCGGGCGCCCTGAACAGCGTGACGGGCCGCATCGTCGAGCCGAGTGGCCACGCCGTTCATTGCGCGACCGATTTTCTCGACGGGCAGGGCCGGCGGCTTTCTCGGGAGACCGTAAATTTCTATTACTCCGAAGGCGCATGGCGGATGCTCGAGACCAATGCGCCGACTATGCCGGCGGCTTGGATCAATCCGGAGCGCTCTCCAAGCGATCCTTTCTCCTGGTTTCCGTTCGGCAAAAGATCGACGCCCTATTGAAAAGCAGGGCGAAATCGCGAGGCCCAAGATCGTTGCGAGGCGCCGACCGACAAGGCGGGGGCGGAGGTCATCCGATCGAACGCCTCATTTTGCCGGAGCTGTGCGCCTCATTCTGTAATGGGGCCTTCGACGCGCGATGAGGCGCTGGCGCCGTTGACGTCGCAAATCCGCGCCGCCACGCGCTGCGCCAGGATCATCGAGGGCCGCGTCACCAATCTTTCCAGGCACAGCGCCGCGAACACCGCGCCGATCATCGCAAGCGCCGCTGCCGCCCAGGGCGGCGCCTGTGCGAGAAGCGCTGCCCGCAGCCCGCTCAAAACCGGCAAGTGGACGAGATAGATCGAGAAGGATCGTTCGCCTATCCAGCGCAGCGGCTTGGCGCCGAAGGGCGCGCGGGCGCCCATGTCTCCGCGTCTTCCCGCCACGACCATCCCGAAGATCACGGCGACCGCCACCAGACCGGCGCCCGTCCCGCCGATCGTCAGGACGCGCGCGAGCACTGCGGCGACAAGCAGCCAATAGGTCGCGAGCCCGAGCCCAATTTTCGGAATGAGATTCAGCCACTCGGCGCGCTGGCGCGTTTCCAGCCCGATCAAGACGCCGACAAGCAGCGCGTCGGGACGCAGCGCCCACCAGAATCCGCCCCAGGGCCGCGAAAGGAGCGCCCCGGCCGTCAGGGCCGAGGCGACAATGATCCACAGCCAGCGCCGGGGCAGCGCCGCCAGGAAGGGCGCCAGCGCGTAGAATTGCGCCTCAATGCCGAGCGACCAGAAATGCGAAGAGAGCAGGGGATCGCCGCACCCGTCACTGCCGGCGAAGCAGGGCGCCCAATAGACATTCCCCAGAAACGTAGCGGCGGCGATCAGATCCTCAAAGCGCAGTCCGCGCAACCCGCCGAGGCGCCAGGCGACATACAGCGCGCCGATCGTCACCAAGGCCGGAACGCCAATACGGATCACGCGGCCGGCCCAGAACGCCGCCGCGCCAAGCCAGAATCCGCCAGCTTTCGCTAAAGATCGCGCGGCGCGCTCGACAATCAAAAAGCCTGAAATCACGAAGAACAGATCGACGCCCACCCCAAGCGCTGGCAGCAGAGCCGCCCGCGCTAGCGCGAAATCGTTCGCGAACACAAGTGCGACGTGAGACGCCAACACGGCGCAGATCGCGAGCCCCCGCAGCTCGTCGAGCTGCGCGTCGCGGTTCTCTTTCGGTGGGCTCGACATTGGCGGAGCGGCGTCCAAAATTTCATTTACTATGCTATATCATATGGCCTATAAGCTACAGCATCACAAAATGACACGCCGCCGAGCACGGGGACGAACCCTCTTCATGCGCAAGCTTTTGGCCCGTTTTGGTCTCGCCGCGACGATCGCATTCTCGGCGGCGGCTCTGGCGCAAGCAGCGCCCATGACGCCGAATCCCGACAAATGGCGCCCCGTCGTCTATCGCGACCTTCAAATCCCCGGCCCGCTCGACGCGCCCTTCACCGGCATTTGGGCGGATATGATCGACAGGAACAATCGCCGCTATGCCGCCGTGGGCGACGGCCGCTACGCCGTCGGCAACGCGCCGGCGCGCGAGGCGCATTTCGTCGTGCGCGGCGGCGACAAAATCGCGATGCTGAGCGTCCTCAATATCGCGACCGCCTGCAAGACGATCGCCGCCGACGCCGCAGCCAACATCAATGTCAAGATGTGTCCGATGCGCCTCGCCTTTTGGCAGGGGCCACGAGGCAGTGTTCGGCAGGCGCAAGGCTGCTATCTCGAGCCTGGCGCGGAGCCGGGGAATTTTACGCCGGACCCGAGCTATGCCGTCTCCTACGCCTCCTATGACGTCGCCACGAAGAGCATCAAATTGGGCGTCATTCTCGCGCACAAGGCGGTCGAGAAATGTTCTCAGATCGTCCCGCTCTATCAGAGGTAGGAGGTCCCGTTGTTCGCCGCGATTTGGAAAACCGTGCAGAAGGCGATCAATTTCATTTCCTATGTCCTGCTCGCGACGGCGATCTTTTTCGCCGTTACGGGCATCGTTTTCCCGTTCGTCTATGGCCCCAACGAAATCATGGCCTCCATCGGGCGCTTCGCGATCGCCAGCCCCACATTCATCGTCGGCAGCTATCTACAGCTTTTGGTTACGCTCACGCGCCGTTCGCGCCTGCGTTATGACTGCGCTCTGATCGACGGCAATGCGGGGCGTTCGCGCGTTGTTCAAGACGGCGCCGCGATCGACGCGGCGCTCGTTCACGCGAGAGACCAACAGCTGGCGTGGTGGGTCAACCATCGCGGTTGATGTAACCCAACGGCGACGCCTCGACCTGTTACCAGTAAGCGAACCGTTTTTGGCGTCGCGCCCATTTGGCTGCCGCTCGCTCGAGCCGCGCTTGTTCGAGCGCGCTCTGGCCCTGCTCTTGGAGCAACGCCGCCGACGCGCGTTCAGCCCAAACTTTCCGCAATTCCGTTCGCCGGCAGGGAAGGCCATGAAGCCGTCTCCCGCTAATGTCCTTGGCTGCGCGATTGCTCACGCAGGAGCATAAGCTCGCGCGTTGCTTTTTCGTCGAGCGTTGCGCGTTTGCAGCGCCAGAACACACAAGCCCAGTAAATCAGATCGTTCGGCCTCTGTTCGAACACGGCCTCCGCAACGAATTTTGCCACCAGCCACGTCAACCGCTCGTTGTCGCCGCCACAATATTCAATGAGAAATTTCGACGTTTGTCGTGCGGTCCTTGTGATCCACTGCTTCCCGTCGATCAGCTGTCCTTCATCGATCATGCCGGCCTCCAATCATCAACGCCACCCGCCGTGTCGGCCGGGTGTCGATAACGTCGAAGTGCAGCGCACGCGCCTGGGGCATAGCCAACGCCACCCGGATGGTCGGAGGCCTTCACTTCAAGGTTATCAAGCCTCGTCCCGCAATCCGGGCGGGACCTTAACCTTGACGCCATCCTTTTGTTTTAAAAAAGTCGAAAATGGGTCTTTTCATCGGCAGCTCCGTGCACATTTTACGGGCGATTGCGCGTCAATCGCCTTCGAGCTCGCGCGGAGCAGCGGTTGAGGGGTGGAGCAAGCCCCGGCGCGGCGGCGCCCGCAAGGCCGGGCGACGTTCGCCTCGACTTGCGCAACGGGGTTGCGCCGCGCCGCGCAACCGACTTGCCTTACCCCGAGGTCAAGGCGGGACTTGCAGCACCAGGGGAGGCGGAGCTTCCCCGAGAGCGGCTATCGCAACCGAGCAATGCGGCTTATGACGCCGCCCACCTTGTGGCGCGCGTCATAAGCCCGTTCCGGCATGCGTTGAAAAGTGCGATGTTTATTGAAACGCGTTCGCGGGCGCAGGGCCGCTATCGCTTTTTGCCCGCGGTTGCTCCGACCTTCTTCTTTGTCCTCAAAGGGGCTTTTGGCGGAGGCGCGGCCTTTTTAGGCTCTTCTTTTTTCTCGGCAGGTTCCGCGGCCGCCGCTTGCGGCGCCTTGGGCTCTATGCTTTGCATCGAGAATTTGTTCGAATCGACCCTGATCGTGCTCGCCCTTTGATGCGCCACGAGGGTGTTCACTTGCCCAAGATCGATGTCTTGACCGGCGAGCCAGCCCCGCACGATCTTTTCGTCGAGACCCAGCATTTCCCAACCCGACAGTCCCAAAGCCTCGCCGGTGCGGGTTATCGTGTGAGCCGTAGGATTCCCAAGACCTCGCAGCAGCTGAGAATAGGTCGCGAACGACATGCCGATGGTTTTGAGAAACTCTTCCACGCTCGGGAACTCTCTCGATTTGCGTTGTAGCATTGCGCTAAAGATCGTTCCGATGGCGGTTTGCCTGGCCTCACCTTCCTTTTGCGTCCCCATGGTCTTCTCCGTTCCGCCTCCTCATCCCATGCGACGGCGCCGCCGCGCATCTCATCGCCGTTCGACTCGCGACGATTTCCAATTCAGTCGCCGATATGGTGATTCCAAAGATAAATCTTACAAAAAACAAAGTCTAGTGGTTAGCGCACAGCATCCCTGGTTTCGGGCGGTTTTTCCGTCGAAATTGTCCTGCGGCGCCCACATGGCTTCGAAATGACGATCCAGCGCCGCGGCGTCGCGGGTCAAATGCGAGCCGTTATCCCTAGGGTTTAGGCCGGATAGGCATCGAACGCGCGAACGTTGATCGCCTTGTCCCAGTCGGACCTACGATTCAAAACAGAAGCTAAAGATGTAATGGCGCATGATGCAATGAAGCAATCTTGACGTGTAAATAATGGCCTTCGCCGTCATTGCGTCTCCTTCGGATCGCGCTCTANNAGGGGGCCGAAGGGGTTCCCCTTACGCCCCCAGCAATCGAAAAATCGGGTCTCCCCAGTCTTCCGCGCGTCGCCTTGCGCCGCTTGTGCAGACCGCCGGAAATCCGCGCCTCGGCGCGGATGCTCGGCACCCTCAAGGGTGGGCGATCCCCCTCCCGATTTTTCGTTTGCACCCCCGTATCCCCGGTTCGCCACC
>PLAI01000250.1 GCA_003134075.1 Methylocystaceae bacterium
CCCTGCGCGGTCCGCGCGGCGGCATGGTGCTGACCAATGACGAGGACATCGCCAAGAAGATCAATTCGGCGGTGTTCCCCGGTCTGCAAGGCGGTCCGCTGATGCATGTCATCGCCGGCAAGGCGGTGGCCTTTGGCGAGGCGTTGAAGCCCGAGTTCAAGGCCTATCAGAGCCAGGTGAAGGAAAACGCCCGCGTGCTCGCCGAGACGCTGGTCGCCGCGGGGTTCGCCATCGTTTCGGGCGGTACCGACAACCATCTGATGCTGGTCGATCTTCGCCCGAAGAAAATCACCGGCAAGGCGGCGGAGGCGGCGCTTGGCCGCGCCCACATCACCTGCAACAAGAACGGCATTCCGTTCGACCCCGAAAAGCCTTTCGTCACCTCGGGCATTCGTCTGGGATCGCCGGCCGCGACCTCGCGCGGCTTTGGCGCCGCCGAGTTTAGCCAGGTCGGCGGCCTCATCGTCGAAGTGCTGGACGGCCTCGCCGCCAATGGCGAAGCCGGCAACGCCGCGACGGAAGCGGCGGTGAAGGAGAAGGTTCACGCGCTGACGGCGAAGTTCCCGATCTACTAAGCGGAATGGTCCCGCTTGCGCGCCCCCTTTTCCCCCAAGGGAAAGGGGGCGCTCTATAGGGCGAGGCAAGATGCGCTGTCCTTATTGCGGCTCCGCCGACACGCAGGTGAAGGATTCGCGGCCCGCCGAAGACAATTCCTGCATCCGTCGGCGCCGCGTCTGTCCGGTGTGCGGCGGCAGGTTCACGACATTCGAGCGCGTGCAACTGCGCGAACTCGTCGTCGTCAAGAAATCCGGGCGGCGGGCGCCCTTCGACCGCGACAAGCTCATGCGTTCGCTACAGATCGCGCTGCGCAAGCGCCCGGTCGATCCCGAACGCGTCGAGTTGATGGTCAATGGCGTCGTGCGGCAGTTAGAGAGCAGCGGCGACGCGGAAATCGAAAGCAGCCGCATTGGCGAATTGGTGATCGAAGGCCTGCGCTCGCTCGACCCAGTGGCTTTCGTGCGCTTCGCCTCGGTCTATCGCGACTTTCGCGAGGCCAGGGACTTCAACGCGCTGGTTGACGAGCTTGTCGGCGAGGCGAAGGATTCCGAGGAATCGCCAGCCGCGCGCCGCGCGGGCGAAGATAAGCCCAACCCAGGGAAGGCGAGCTAAGGCGCATGAGCGACGGAGATCAGGACGCGGATTATATGCGCGCGGCGCTGGCGCTGGGACGGCGCAATCTCGGCCGCGCCGCCCCCAACCCGGCGGTCGGCGCGCTCGTCGTGCGAGACGGCGTCATCGTCGGACGCGGCTTTACGGGAGCGGGTGGTCGCCCGCACGCCGAAACGCTGGCGCTGTCGTCGGCGGGCGTGGCGGCGCGCGGCGCGACGCTTTACGTGACGCTCGAGCCTTGCTCGCATCACGGCGAAACGCCGCCTTGCGTCGACGCAATCATCGCCAGTGGCGTCGCGCGCGTCGTCACGGCGATGGACGATCCCGATCCGCGCGTCGCCGGGCGCGGCCACGCGCTTTTGCGCGCGGCGGGGCTGGAAGTGGCGACGCAAGTGCTGGAGCGCGAGGCGCGGCGCGATCACCTCGGCCATTTGCTGCGGGTGACACAGGGTCGCCCGATGGTTACGCTCAAACTGGCGCGGACTCCGGACGGCTATGCCGCCGGCGCGGCTCATGACGCGCGTCTGCATGTGACAGGGCCGCTCGCCGACGCCTATACGCATATGCAGCGGGCGCTGCATGACGCGATCATGGTCGGCGCCGGCACGGCCCGCGAGGATGATCCGCTGATGACCGTGCGCCTGCCGGGCATGGAGGACGAGAGGCGGCTAAGGGTCGTGCTTGATACGCGGCTTTCGCTGTCTCCGGGCTCCCGCTTCGGCGCGACGGCCCGCGCGGCTCCGACGCTGCTCATTGTGGGAGCCGACGTGACCGAAGCGGCGATCAAGAGCTTTGTCGCCGCGACCGGCGCCGAGGTCGCGCGCGCGCCGACGGATTTGCTGGGGCGCGTCGCGCTTCCCGCTGCCCTTGGCGAATTGGCGCGGCGCGGCGTCACGCGGGTGTTCTGCGAAGGCGGACCGCGCCTCGCGGAGAGTCTGATCACCGGCGGCTTCGCGGACGAGGTCATATTGCACACGGGCGCGCAACCCTTGGGCGGCGCGGGACGGCTGGCGCTGAGGCCGGCCGCGAAAGCCGTGCTCGAAGACCCGCAATTCTACCGGCCGGCCGAGAGCACGCGGCTCGGCGCCGACGAGATGACGCGGCGCGAGAGGATCGCCTAGATGTTCACCGGAATCGTCACCGATATGGGCGAGGTCCTTTCCGTCGTCGAGCGGGGCGGCTTGCGGCGGCTGCGCATCGCTTGCGGCTATGACGCCGACAGCATAGCGCTCGGCGCTTCCATTGCCTGTTCCGGAACATGCCTGACCGTGGTCGCGGCCACGCGGGAGGAGGGCCGGACCGTGTTCGACGTCGACGCGGCGGCGGAGACGCTCGCGCGCACGACCGTCGCGAGTTGGTCGCGAGGGACGAAGATAAATCTGGAGCGCGCTCTCAAAATTGGCGACGAACTGGGCGGCCATATCGTCACAGGCCATGTCGATGGCGTGGCGCGGATCGTTTCGCGCGAGGATTTCGACGAAATGGCCCGCTTCGTCATTGAGGCGCCGCGCGAGCTCTCGCGCTTCGTCGCGCAAAAAGGCTCGGTGACACTGGACGGCGTTTCGCTGACGGTGAACGAGGTCGAGGGCGACCGCTTTGGCGTGCTGATCATCCCGCATACGCTAAGCGTGACGACCATAGGCGCGCGCGAGGCGGGGGATCTGTTCAATATCGAGGTCGATCTGATGGCGCGTTACGCGGCAAGATTGACCCAGGCGGACAAGTCGTAACGCGTCGCCGTCACATCGCGTCAAAACTCGCGCCGCGCAACGCGATGGTTTATAGCCGTGCGATGCACAAATGTGTATCGGTCGCGGAAGGAGTCCCCGTAAATGGCAGGTTTTTCACGCGCCGACGATAACGCCGCGCCCGTGCCGGGCTCGAAGATTCTCGTTGTCGCGGCGCGGTTCAATGACAATATCGTTTCGCTGCTGCGCGAGGGCGCGCTGGCGGCGCTGGAGCGGCTTGGCGCCAAGGCGACGCTGATCGAAGTTCCCGGCGCGCTGGAGATCGCGCCAGCCATCGCAATCGCCCTCGACGTCGCGCAAAAGGCCGGCGCGCCCTATGATGGCGTTGTCGCGCTTGGTTGCGTCATTCGCGGCGAAACCTATCACTTCGAGATCGTCGCCAATGAGAGCGCGCGGGCGCTCACCGATCTTTCCGTTTCAAACCGACTGCCGCTCGGCAATGGAATCCTCACCGTGGAAAATGAACAACAGGCCGTCATGCGCGCCGATCCCAAACAGGGCGACAAGGGCGCGGACGCCGCGCTCGCCGCGCTCGCCTTGGTGCGTCTCGCGCGAAAATTGGGAGCGCGGACATGAGCGTCGAACAACGCTCCAACGCGCGGCTGGCCGTCGTGCAGGCGCTTTATCAGATGGAAGTCGCGGGCAAGGGCCTCAACGACATTTTCGCCGAATTCGAGACCCATTGGATGGGGCGCGAAATCGAGGGCGAGCAATATAAGCCCGCCGAGGTCGGCTTTTTTCGCGATATTCTGCAGGGCGTGCTCGACGAACAGGTCATGATCGACCGCGAGATCGACGCGGCCTTGCAGGGCGGCTGGCCGCTGGCGCGGATCGAGACGGTGATGCGCGCTATTTTGCGCGCGGGCGCCTATGAACTGCATAAGCGCAAGGACGTGCCGATGCGCGTCGTCATCAAGGAATACGTCGACGTCGCCGGCGCCTTCTTTGGGCCGGCCGAATCCGGCATGATCAACGCCGTGCTCGACCGCCTGGCGCGGCAGACGCGGCCCAAGGAAATGACCAAGGATTAACGCCGCGAGGACGGGGGGATGGCGCGTCGCTTTTCCGAGGACGAACTTATCGCCACGTTGTTCGCGCCTCTCGCCGGCGCGGCGGCGCTTGGCCTTCGCGACGACGCCGCGCTGCTTCCGGCGAGCAAGAACCCCACGGTGGCGACGACCGACGCGCTGGTGGCCGGGGTGCATTTCTTCGAGGACGATCCGCCCGGGCTGATCGCCAAGAAGGCGCTGCGGGTCAATTTGTCCGACCTTGCCGCCAAGGGCGCCGAGCCCGTCGGCTTTCTGCTCGCCATCGCCCTGCCGCCGGATTGGACCAATGACTGGCTAGCGGCTTTCGCCGCGGGGCTTGGCGAGGATGCGCTGGCCTATCGTTGCCCCTTGCTCGGCGGCGACACGGTTTCGACGCCGGGACCGCTCACTCTCTCCGTCACCGCGCTGGGCGAGGCGCCAGAGGGCCGCTTCATCGCGCGAACCACGGGCCAAGCCGGGGACGCAGTTTTTGTCAGTGGAACCATCGGCGACGCGGCGCTCGGTCTGCGGCTGCGGCGCGACGCGGCCCTCGCGCGCCGTCTGTCGGCGCCGGCGCGCGATCATCTACTGGAGCGTTATCTTCTGCCGCGTCCCCGACTCGCTCTGGCGGCGGCGCTGCGTGTTCACGTCACGGCCGCGATGGACGTCTCCGACGGCCTCGTTGGCGACCTCGCCAAACTGGCGCGCGCCTCGAAACTTGGCGCGAAAGTCACGCTCGCGAGCGTGCCCTTTTCCGACGCGGCGCGGGAAGCGATCGCTCTCGACCCAAGACTGTTGGATGTCGCGCTGACGGGCGGCGACGATTACGAGGTTCTTTGTTGCGTGGGCTCTGGCGGGGCGCAATTCGCGGCGGCGGCGCGAGCCGCTAGCGCGCCTTGCGCGAGAATCGGCGAACTAATTGCTGGAGACCGCGAGACGGTTTTTCTCGACGAGCTAGGAAAACCAAGGAACTTCAATAGATTGTCGTTCAGTCACTTCTAACCCGCCGCGCCTCCCCGCCATTGCCGGAACCGGCCGTTTCTGGCAAAGGAAGGCCCAAACTCGCGGCATCCACGATTCGGTTCGTGGTTGCGTGTTTTTCTGCGGGCGCAGCGCCTTTACCGCGGCGGTCCGAAACGGCTATCGATCGCGCGAGCGCGGTCAATAATGAGGGGGCGAATCCACCATGGTGCTGTTTTTAACCATTATCTTTGGACTTTTGTCCATTGTCTACGGGGTGAAGACCTCGCAGGAGTTGCTCGCCGCGGACGCTGGCTCGCAAAAGATG
The DNA here is from genome assembly GCA_003134075.1 of Methylocystaceae bacterium. Classification (GTDB taxonomy): domain Bacteria; phylum Pseudomonadota; class Alphaproteobacteria; order Rhizobiales; family Beijerinckiaceae; genus Methylocystis. The sequence continues at coordinate 5,235 of PLAI01000250.1, forward strand.
CAGGAAATCTCCGACGCCATCGCCGAAGGCGCGCAGGCCTATCTGAAGCGCCAATACACCACCATCGCCTATGTCGGCGGCGGCATTTTCGTGCTGCTCGTGATCTTGCTTGGCTGGTGGGTGGCCTTCGGCTTCCTGCTCGGCGCGCTGCTGTCGGGCGCCGCCGGCTTCATCGGCATGAACGTCTCCGTGCGCGCCAATGTGCGCACCGCGCAGGCGGCGACGAAATCGCTCGCCGGCGGCCTCGACATCGCCTTTAAGGCGGGCGCCATCACTGGTCTGCTGGTGGCCGGCCTCGCGCTGCTCGGCGTCGCGGTTTATTACGCCATTCTCACCTGGTTCGCCGGCTATACCGCCGCCGACCGCGTCGTCGTCGACGCGCTGGTGGGTCTCGGCTTCGGGGCGTCGCTGATCTCGATCTTCGCGCGTCTCGGCGGCGGCATCTTCACCAAGGGCGCCGATGTCGGCGCCGATCTCGTCGGCAAGGTCGAAGCCGGCATACCCGAGGACGATCCGCGCAATCCCGCGACCATCGCCGATAACGTCGGCGACAATGTTGGCGACTGCGCCGGCATGGCGGCGGACTTGTTCGAAACCTATGCGGTGACGGTCGTCGCGACCATGGTGCTGGCCTCGATCTTCTTCGCGGGCCAGAGCGGGCTCGCCTCGGCGGTCATTTATCCCCTGGCCATCGGCGGCCTTTCCATCGTCGCGTCGATCGCCGGCACCTACTTCGTCAAGCTCGGCAATGACGACTCCGAAATCAGCAAGACGTTCGGTCCCTATTTCACCAAGCTCGGCATCGACGATTCGATCATGGGCGCGCTGTATAAGGGATTGATCGCCGCCGGCGTATTGTCGGTCGCGGGCCTGTTTCTCGCGACTACCTTCACGGTCGGCTGGGGCGAGATCGGCACGGTCAATGGCGAGGCGATCCATGGCTACGGGCTATTTGTATCGGGTCTGCTCGGACTGGTCGTGACCGGCGCCATCGTCTACATCACCGAATATTACACCGGCACGGGCAAGCCCCCGGTGGTGTCGATCGCTCAGGCTTCGGTGACGGGGCATGGCACCAATGTGATCCAGGGCCTCGCCGTCTCATTGGAATCGACCGCGGCGCCGGCGCTGGTGATCGTGCTCGGCATTCTGCTGACCTATAATTTCGGCGGTCTCTACGGCACGGCGGTGGCGGTCACGACAATGCTGGGCCTCGCCGGCATGATCGTCGCGCTCGACGCCTTCGGCCCGGTGACCGACAACGCCGGCGGCATCGCCGAAATGGCGGGACTGCCGAAGGAAGTGCGCCAGTCCACTGACGCGCTCGACGCCGTGGGCAACACCACCAAGGCCGTGACCAAGGGCTACGCGATCGGTTCGGCGGGTCTCGGCGCGCTCGTGCTGTTTGCCGCCTACACCAACGACCTCAAGCACTTCGTCGACACCGGCGTGCCGTTCTTCAAGGGGATCGGCAAGGTCGATTTCGAGCTCTCCAATCCTTACGTGGTCGCGGGCCTCATCTTTGGCGGCCTCATTCCTTACCTGTTTGGCGGCATCGCCATGACGGCGGTGGGCCGCGCGGCGGGTTCGGTGGTCGAGGAAGTGCGCCGCCAGTTCAAGGAGAAGCCGGGCATCATGGCGGGGACGGATCGTCCCGACTATGGCCGCGCGGTCGACATGCTGACGCAAGCGGCGATCAAGGAAATGATCATTCCCTCTCTTCTGCCGGTGCTGGCGCCGATCGTCGCCTTCCTGGTCGGATGGATACTCGGCGGCAAGGCCAACGCTTTCGCGATGCTGGGCGCGTTGCTGCTGGGTGTGATCGTCAACGGGTTGTTTGTCGCGATCTCGATGACCTCGGGCGGCGGCGCCTGGGACAACGCCAAGAAGAGCTTCGAGGACGGTTTCGTCGACAAGGACGGCGTGAAGCATCTTAAGGGCAGCGACGCCCATAAGGCTTCGGTCACCGGCGACACCGTGGGCGACCCCTATAAGGACACAGCCGGCCCGGCCGTGAACCCGGCGATCAAGATCACCAACATCGTCGCGCTGCTGCTGCTGGCCGTGCTGGCGCACTAAAGGCGAGATGGCATTTTGTCGAGAGGGCGGGGGAAACCCCGCCCTTTTCTCGTAAATACGGCTACAAGTGAAGCGGAAGCGATTTCGCGAATTTATGAGGAGGGCTGTCCATGGCGATGCGCGACCCGGACGGCGACACGGACGGTGTGTGGGACTTCAAGCCGCATTGGGTGACGCTCGCGCGCCCCATTTTGCTCGCCCTGCTGGGGCTAGGTCTATATAAATTCGGTCGCGATTTCGCGCAAAGCCGCGCGGGCATGCTCGAAACAGATAGACTGCTGCGCGGGATCGAACCCATGATCGGCGCCGACGGCGTGAAGCAATTGGTGAAATTCGCCGAACCCGCGAGCATCGGCGTTGTCGTTCTTGTGTTCGGTCTACCCCTGTTCTGGGCGCTGGCCGTCCGGGCGGCGACGATCCTGCGCGTGGACGGCCAGCAAATCATCTGGCGAAGGGGCGTCTTCGCGCGCGACATAACCCAGGTCGAGATTGGCGAGGTGGTCGGCGTTAACGTCTACGAGACCTTCATCGGCCGGATTCTCGGCTTTGGAACGGTCGACATTGAAACGCGCGGCAACGATCGGCTGGTCGCGAATATGATCGCGAACGCGCGCGGCTTCGCGGGTTTGGTGCTGGACTTCAAGCATCGGCTGGCGGCGCGGTAGGGTTAACGGTGTCCTTGGTTGGGGTATTCGACGGCTGTCAGACTTCAAGTGTTTTGGCATTGCCGCCAGTTGTCGATCACACGTTTGGCATCGGCCAGTTTCTCCTCCTCTGTCTTTCTCCTGTCCCCGTTATAATTGCCGAAAACCACCTTGAGCGGGACGGTCTCGCCATCCGCAGTTGGCAACGTGAGCACTTCGCCACTAACATGGTAACAACCAAGTTGGCGAAGAACGTCACGGATTGGCGTCCAAAGGCCGAGGATGTGAGTCGGTTGAAGTAGCCGAAGTTGGTTGGAGGCGTATGTTGCCCAGCAACGGCTGGTGACGCGCTTACCTACGGATTTTAACGGATTGGCGTTGGCTATGCGGGTATTGCACTTCACGATGTTGAGGTAGGCTATCTGCTCGATGTCGTATTCGAGTTTCTTTCTGTGACTAATGTTGACGACTTGTTTCCACTCCCTCATGGAGTTCGCAAGCTGCGCCATGAGTTTGTCGAAGGCGTAAGCATCTGGTGCTTGACCAACGTATCGCATCAGCTCCTCTGTGATTTCATCGGCAGCCCTGTGCTTATGGTTCGAAGGGTTCCCAGGATTGGCGCCCACGATAACAAGCCCCGCGTAGCGTGGCCCCAGGTAATCTGGACTCGGTTGCTCGCAAATTATCTTATTTAACTTGTCCTCATAACATTCCTTGGCGCAGACGCTCAGGTTCGGACAGTTGCTGATCTGCCTAGTGATGCCGTGAAATCCCGCTGTGATCGCAGGCAGGTTTAGGCTCATGGCATCTAGTCCCGCGGCTGTATAGTCGGAGCCTGAAAATAAGCACTGGAATTGAATCTGCAACCGACGATTTCCGCATTGCAGCGCTTGTCCTATAATCCCCGCATGACCCACCCATTTTTCGACCTCAGCACCCATGGTTTCCTGCGCGTCGCGGTCGGGGCGCCGCGTGTGTTGGTCGCCGATCCCGCCGGCAACGCCGCCCGGACGATCGAGATGGCGCGCGAGGCGGTGGAGCGGGGGGCGTCGGTGGTCCTGTTCCCGGAACTGGGGATCAGCGCCTACGCCATCGACGATCTGTTGCAACAGGAGGCATTGCTGGCTGGCGTCGAGACCGCGCTGAAGGACATCCTCGACGCCTCGCGCGCGCTAAACCTCTTGATCGTCGTCGGCGCGCCGCTGCGTCATCGCGCGCGGCTCTATAATTGCGCGGTCTTCGTTTTGCGCGGCCAAATCCTCGCCGTGACGCCGAAAACCTACTTGCCCAATTACCGCGAATTCTATGAACGCCGCCATTTCGCCTCGGGCGCCTTTATCGCGAACGAGGAGATCCTTGTCGCGGGCCGCGCGGCGCCCTTCGGCTCCGATATTCTGCTCGTCGCGGAAGATGTCCCAAACCTCGCGATTCATGCCGAGATTTGCGAAGATCTTTGGGTCCCCATCCCGCCGTCGACGCGCGCCGCGCTGGCGGGGGCGACCGTGCTGCTCAATCTTTCCGCCAGCAATGCGATCGTCGGCAAATCGGATCACCGACAGACGCTTTGCGCCGCCCATTCGTCGCGCTGCCTTGCCGCCTATCTCTATTCCGCGGCGGGGCAGGGGGAATCGACGACCGATCTCGCCTTCGACGGCGAGGCGTTGATCTACGAAATGGGCGCCCCGCTCGCCAAGGCCCCGCGCTTTTCCGAGGAGCCGCAACTTGCCGTGACCGATATCGACTTAGGGAAGCTCGCCGCCGAGCGCCTGCGTCAGGGAAGCTTCGGCGATTGCGCCGACGTCGAGCAGGGCGCGACGCAATTCCGCCGCGTTGTCTTCGCGCTTGAACCGCGACGCGGCGATCTTGGCCTGCTGCGCGCGGTGCCGCGCTTTCCCTTCGTGCCGGACGACGAGGCGCGGCTCGCCGAACTCTGCTTCGAGGCGGTCAATATCCAGGCGCATGGGTTGCGACAAAGATTGCGGGCGTCGAAGATCGAAAGGATCGTGATCGGCGTCTCCGGCGGGCTCGACTCGACGCATGCGCTGCTGGTCGCGGCGACGACGATGGACGCGCTCGGACTCTCGCGCGAAAATATTCTTGCTTATACGCTGCCGGCCTTCGCGACGACGCAACGCACCAAATCCAACGCCTTGGCGCTCATGCGCGCGCTTGGCGTCAGCGCGCGCGAAATCGACGTTACGCCCGCCTGCCGGCAAATGCTGAACGACATTGACCATCCGGCCGCGCGGGGCGAGCCGATCTACGACGCGACATTCGAGAATGTGCAGGCCGGCGCGCGAACGTCGCTGCTGTTTCGCCTGGCCAACCAGAATAACGGGTTGGTGCTTGGCACCGGCGATCTGTCGGAATTGGCGCTCGGCTGGTGCACCTATGGCGTCGGCGATCAGATGTCGCACTACAACGTCAACGCCTCCGTGCCGAAGACGCTCATCCAGCATCTCATCAGATGGTGCGCGCGCGACGCGCGCTTTGGCGCCGAGACGGTCTCGGTCTTGCAGGACATTCTGGCCACCGAGATTTCGCCGGAACTAGTTCCGGGCGACGGCGCGGCGGCGCAACGCACGGAGGACTTCGTGGGGCCCTACGCCTTGCAGGACTTCAACCTATTTTATGCGACACGCTACGGCTTCGCTCCGTCCAAAATCGCCTTTCTCGCGTTTCACGCATGGCGCGACGCGGGCGAGGGCGTTTGGCCTTCCGCCGTGCCGGACGACCAGCGCGTCGCCTACGGTCTTCCCACGATCAAGCATTGGCTTGGCGTGTTCTTGCGCCGCTTCTTCGAGACCAGCCAATTCAAACGAAGCGCCATGCCGAACGGTCCCAAGGTGAGTTCCGGCGGTTCGCTGTCGCCGCGCGGCGATTGGCGCGCGCCGAGCGATTCCTCCGCCGCCGTCTGGCTCGCCGATCTGGGCGCCATTCCCTGAGATCGGCGGATTCGCACGCGCCGCGAGAGTTTCCACGCCTCATTCGATGTGTCGCGCCGGCTGCTTTGGAGTGTTTTCCCGCTCGTGTGTCGCGCGATATACGACCGCCCAGCGGTCGCCACGGCCGCCGGGGCCAATTGCTTCCTCCGAAAGCCGTCTTGACGACGCTCGGCAAGGAGGCATAGTTTCCTCATTGCCAAGAGGGCTTTTGTTTTGATCCTGCGACGCGGCACGCATGTGAAAAAGGTCGGCGCCTTCGTGGCGCTGGCGTCCGTTTGCGTCCTTGTGATGCAAATGCTTTTCGCCGGCGTCGCGCTGGCCGGGGGGCCGGGATCCGGTTCCGCGTCAGGGTTCGATCTTACCTGCGCGCGGCAGGGTGACGCGTCTCCCTTGGGATCGCCGATCGGGCCGAAATCTCATCAACACGGCGCATGCTGCATTCTGCACTCCAGCGTGTTGTTCGCGCCCTCGGGTCGCGATGTCGCGAGCCGCGTCGAGTGGCTATCAGGCGAGACGAGCGTTCCGTCACCGCAATATCGTCTAGGTGCATTGCGCGACGCCTCCGAACTCGGGCCATTGTCGCCACGCGCTCCACCATTTTCAAATATCTGATTTCCAGTCCTTTCGAAGGGGCGGCCGCCTGTTCCAAAAGGACAAACGAAACGGAACTCGAGCCGACGCGTTACGCGTAGCCTAGAGAGTTCCGCGACAACCGAAAATTACTGGTTGTTTCCACGTGATCGCGTTCGCGCGCCGTGATGGACGCATTCCTTCGTGACGCTTCGGGCGGCGCATGGCGTCGCTGCGTTGGGTCCCAAATTTTTAGAATCGGAGAGATCACATGAGCATCAACGAAATCGCCAGCGGCGCTGGCGCGACGACGGCCACGCAAGCGCCGTTCAGTCTGAAGACATTGTGGATCGGGGCAGGCATCGTGCTGGGCTTCGCGTTCCTGGTGAGGCTTTACGAACAGCTTTTCGGGTTCAGCGACGGGCTGGATTCGTTCTCGCCGGAGTTTCAGCTCTATTGGCGAAATTTACTGCTAGTGGCCCGAGTCATTGGA